>JASHOV010000611.1 GCA_030038495.1 Streptosporangiaceae bacterium | reverse complement strand
GTCCATCTACCCGCTCACCCCCATCGACTGCGCTGGCCTCATCTGTGACGTCCTGTTCTTCGACACCACCGTCGCAGCCGAAGCGCTCGTCGAGAGCCTGGAAAGGGCCGGGCTGACCGGCGAGGTACTGCTCATGCCGGCGGACACGAAGCTTGAAGGGGACATGCCCGCAGTGCGGGCGCACTGGCGCGACCGGGCGCTCACCTGGCATGCACACGGCCTTGGCCAGTTGCTCTACGAACTGGCTGAACCAGACGTCCTCGCTCGGGGCATCCGCGAACTGATCCAGATGGACGACCCGCCTGGTGAGCCGGTAGTAATCCATAACGGCGAGCCCAGTCAGGCGGAGCTGGCCTGGATGCGTCGGCACAACGAGCCGCACTGGCGGACCATGGTGTGGCTGGGCTGCTACGACTGCGAGAGGTTCAAGCGCGTCGTCTACGGGCCTTCCGCCGCTACGTTGCGGGGCGCTGACGGCACGATCGTCCCTGCACACATGGCCACGTTCGCGCTCGGGTACCTGGCGTTTCAGGTGTTCTCAGTCGATTTCCTCGCTGCCGAGCAGCAATGTGCTGAGGTGTGGAATACGAAGGTCCCGAAGTCGCTGGCCAGCCACCTGGTGCGCATATGGCCGGAGCCGCTGGTGAGGCCCGACGTGTCATGGCCACCCGAGCAATTCGGCAGCGCTGAGTGGCGGCGTTTGGTCACGTGGGACGGCGTGCTGAGGCCGGACGGCGTCAACGGCCTCTAGGGGATGGGTCCCGAGCAGCTCATTCGGTGGCCAGCGTCTCGCCCGCATCCTCCCGCACCAGGCCGGTCATCTCGTCACCGAGCAGCGACCCCTTGGCGCTAGGCTCCACAGGCGCCCCAAAGTCAGAGAGCCCGCAGGGAGAATCCAGGTCAGCTGCGGTCTTAGCGCGGTCTGTAAAACCGCCGGCTCAGCCTACGTTGTTTCGAATTCAACACCTGCCACCTGCCACCACCAGCGAAAACGCCCGTGACCCCGGGGATTCTCCCGTCTCGCGGCCGTCGCGCGTTGTGTCATCCTCCGTCATCATCGATCAGGAGACGCCGCTGCACGACGATGGCTACGGACATATAGCGGACGGATTCGGGGCTGGAGGAGCGGTTCGCCGAATCGCTCGCTCCGTTATCGTGATCATCGCTTGGCGCCGGATCAGATGCGCATCGCGGAGAGGATGGCTCGTTGCTCGGGGGACCTTTTCCGCCGTTGCCCGACCCGTGGGTGATCCACCGGCGGATGGCCAGGCTGGCGGCACAGGCCAGCCTCGCCGTGCATAAGCAGCACTTGGTGTCGGGAGTGTTGCTCGGGCAGCTCGCCGCCCCGATTGGGCAGAGGGGCGCGGCACAGGTTTACTCGCTTAACCTCGAATACCCGTATGCGAAGCTCAGGGGACGCGGGCTGGAGACATGCGGAAAGGCGCCGATCCCCGATTTCGTGAAATTCGCCTCCCAGTCTCTGGAGCAGATGTGGTGGCGGGTGGAGAACGAGGCGGACGCGACGCTCGCCGCGGTGCGCGCCGGCGATGCTCTGCAACCGGCGCACCGTGACCGGCTGCGCAACCTCGTCGCCCTGCACCATGCCAGGAGCATCCAGTATTACGCCGTATTCGAGGACAGCCGGCTGCACGCCAGCCAGGAGGCGCACCGCTTCTGGCAGCAGCTGCCTGAGGTGCTTGACGCGATCGCTGCCTTGAGGCTCGGGCTTCCCGGCGGGGAGGCTGGCAGCCGCGAGCGCGCCGTCCAGGAGCTGCATCGCCCGATCAACGAGTGGATCGAGGCCGGAGCGCTGTTCCACGTCATGATGCACTCCAGGTACTGGCGCCCGCGGCAGTGGCTTCGCGGGTTCGGCGTGGAAATCCTCACCCGTCGCTCGGTGAGTTCGTCGTGGGCGACATCCCCGCGCTGACCGTCCGCAGGGGCATGCCCAGTGCTGGGGTCAACAGCGGTATTGGCTACGCCTTCGCCGACGCCATCGTCCTGCCCATCGCCCCGGACTACCTGATCCGCATCGTGGACGGGCCGAGCCGCTACGTCGAGATCCGCAACGAGGAAGTCGACGAACTTAATGCCTGGCAGGTGCGCGGCGCCTTCAGCCACGTATATTTCCGGCCCGGAAGCGGCCTGGAGGAATACATCCGGTCCGTGGACAGGCCCAAGCCCTCCGACGGGGTATACCGCGACTTCTACCAGCTATGTGAAAAGCTGACCAGACGGTAATATCTCGCTCAAAATGGTCGACACCCTGCGCTGTTCACAACGGACTTGCAGTCAAGCGAGCCGACGAGGCCTGAAGCACACAGACCGGCCGGGTCGGTGCGCTGACCTCCGATAGACCTGCCGTGCACCTCGCGTGGACCTGCCCTGCACAGGCCCGTGATGTAGGGAACCGAGATAGATGAGCGTTCGGTCCCGTACGTGAGCACTACGTGAGCAGTGACCCGACTACTTGAGCACTGCCATCGTTTCGGTCACGCAGTGTCACGGCGTGGCTTGCCTTGCAGGCTGTTGCGATTGGGCGCGGCTCGTTTGAAGTGAGCAGGCCCGCCCAGCGGGTCACGTCTGCGCCCGCAGGGCAACGCGTTCGTGCCCATGTGCGGCCCTCCCGGCTGCGCGGTCCCGTCAGCGGTAGGGCGTCAGGTCGGCCCCGGGGTAGCGCGCTTGGGTGTCGGCCAGGGTCTGCTCGTCCCAGTACGGGTCGCCGGGAGCGGGCCATCCGAACACCGAGCGCTCCCGGGGGGTCGCCCGCTCGACGATCTCGGTCCAGCCCGGTTGCGTGGCGCGCTCGGCCCAGGCGACCCTGCCGGTCCAGCGGGGTCCCCACGCGTCGTAGTTGGCGAGGAGCGCGAAGCGGGCTGAGCGCTGGCCGGTCATGGCCGACCCGCGGTGCAGCACGTCGGTCCGGCGAGCGAGCAGGGTTCCCGCGGGACCTGTCATGGAGACCTCCTCCTCGGCGAACATCCCCGGGGGGAGGTACTCGTTGGTGATGTCGTGATCGCCTGGGACCGGCCAGTACGGGACGCCCTCCCCGGCTGGCAGCGGAACGACCTTGGTCGGGCCGTCTTCCTCGCCGACGTCTGACAGGAGGATCCAGCAGTCCAGCTGGGTGGCCGGCTGGGAGCGCTTGGGCACGACGAGGGTGTGGTTGACGAAATCGCGGTGGTGGCACTGGTCGTAGTCGACGGCCCCGGCGTACTTGGCCCACAGCCCCGCCTCATACAGGCGCAGGTCGGCCGAAGCGAGGAAGCGCTCAGCCAGGTCGAGCAGGTCGGGGTGAAAGGCCAGCCGGTTCAGGTCCCACGACCGCCATGGGCCCCTGACCTGGCCGGCCCACTGGCTCGTCGCCAGCCAGGCGTGAGCAGCCGGATCGGCGAAGTACTCCTCGGGCCGCGGGTAGTGCAGCCACAGAGCCTCCCGGACCGCCGCCAGCTCCTCAGCCTCCAGGAAGCCCTCGAAGATCAGGTAGCCCTGCTCCCGCAGGTCCGTCAAACAGCGGTCTGGCATCCTCATCGCTGCCGCCAGCTAGATACCTCACTGGCCTCATTCACGAGGGACTGGAGCATCGTCCACATGTGCCGGGTGCCTGGATCGTCGATGGGCGGGGAGTGAAGGGCGCCCGGCGCCCGGACGGAACCGCTGGGACGGCAGAAGCTGGGAAAGGAAACCAGGCTGAATGATGACACGGGAAAGCAACTCCTCACTGGTCATGGAGGAGCGTGCCGCGCAGTGTGGTGAGCGGCACGCGATGACGGGTCTGAGACCTACGCGTCAGCGCGTGCCCTAGCAGCCGGGTTGCACAGCCGGACAGTAGCAGGGCCGGGGCGCGGGCACAAGGCTTGCCGGCGCTGAAGAGGCCGCTCGACCGCTGGCGTTTCCATCTCGAACAAGAGCGCCGGGTCCGGCAGCTCGAAAACGTCGCCAGCACCGCCCTGCTGCGCGCCGGACCAGACGGGCGGCTCATGCTGACCGCCTACGGCCGCCTCTTCGCCCGCGACGTCCGACCTGCCCTCGAAGCAATCACGCAGACCCGCTAGAAGGACCCCGACCACGCACCGTGACAACGCCGCCGACACCGAATGCTCAACTACACCAGCCAGCCTTCTCCAGCACTGCTCAACTACGCACAACGTCCCAGGTCGCGCTGCTCATCTTCGCCTGTTCGCTACAGCCCGCGCACAGAGACCATCGCGCCAGCGCGACAACCCCCAGCTCCCTTAGGGCGCGTCGGCGAGCCCTCTACCTGCGCCTTTACGCCAGATATCACGCTGTGTATAACCATCGGCAGGGGCCTCGCCAGGCGATCCGGCACCATGATCGACTATGTTCGGACTGACGAGCAAACGTGGAGCAAACATGGCCAGGAAACGGCGATCGACCAGGGTAAAGAGGCGGTAAAAATACCAGGCCAGTCGGGTGCGCCGCCAGGGACTTGAACCCCGAACCCGCGGATTAAGAGTGCGCTGTTTCGCGTCCGCCTACTGCCGGATAATGCCTGACGGTGCTGTTTTGTCCGCGACTCCGCCTATTTCGCTGCCGGTTGGTACCGGGCACTGTCAAATAGTAACGCGACATCCGAGCAAACATGGAGCAAACATGGTGACGTTCATTCGCTCTGGTGGCAGATACGGTGGGTAATCTCCCCTGCTCGCGTGGCTGCAAAGTAGGTGCGACACGACATACAGGGCTGGGCTGAAGATCGTGGCGGATTGCAAGAGTTTGGTGCTCGGACATCTGGTGCGGCGGCATTTGTCAAAGGCTGTGGTGCACGTTGTGATTGACCTCCGCTATACCTGCGATGTACCTCGCATGGACCTGCGGGGCGCTCAGTCAGTGACTGCCTCTCGGGTGCCAGGCCAGCATCACCGGCAGTATCGGGTGTTGATCGAGCGAGGGAACGTCGCCCTAACGCCGTCTCCCTTGGCGCACCACCAGCCGATGCTCGCCTCTGACTGGGCCGGAACTCACCGTCGGCTCACGTGGCTCTGGTGGCGCGCTTGCATGGCCCGGTGTACGAGCTTTCCAGGGCGATGACGGTCCCAGTCTCGCCATCCTCGATAAAGGAAGAGCCGCTGCCGGGCACTCGCACCAGGTCGCCGAGCGCGACCGTGTCATCGTCTATCTCGTAGGTCGGGTCGAAGGGCATGCCGCTGAGCTTGACTACGATCCGCTTCATCGGGGGCGGTCCTTCCGGTCGGGTTGGCGTGCCATGTCGGCGCTTGGTGTGTAGGGGAGTTTGCGGGGGTCCGGGAAGCCGAGGGTGGTGTATCCGG
>JASHOV010000610.1 GCA_030038495.1 Streptosporangiaceae bacterium | reverse complement strand
TCAACCGCCCGAGCGCGCCCGCCCTGACCGCCGCGGCCAGGGCGGCGGCGGCGGGCTCAAGCCGGCCGGCGTCGTCGGTCCAGGACAGCAGGGTCTTGCCGCCGCGCTCCACGTAGAGCACGAGCTCACCATCGGCGAGCACCACCAGCGCGCCGGCCTTGCGGCCCGGCCGGTGGCCGCCCGGGCTGTCTTCGGGGCGGTCCGGCCAGGGGAGCGCCGCTCCGTAGGCGCTCGCCGGATCGGCGGCTGACAGCACCACGATCCGGCGGCCGGCACTGACCGGCGCCGGCAGCGCCCAGGGATCGGCGCCGGTACCGTCAGCACTGCCCGTGGTGCGGGTGGTGTCGGCCATCGCCCGCATCCGGTCCACCGCTCCGGGCAGCGCGAACTGCGCGGCGCCAAGGCCCTCGACGAAGTACCCGCGCCGGCACTGGCCGGCGTCTTCGAGGGCGCGCAGTACCGGGTACAGCGCGCCGAACCCGCCGCTGATGTGCTCGGCCGCGACCGCGCCCCGAATGAGGATGCCGTGCCGCTCCAGCAGGGAAAGCGCCTGCGCGTGCCGGCGCCGCGTCGGATCCGGCTCGGCCGGGACCAGCGCCGACCAGCGCCCGCTCACGGTCGGCGGGCCGGTCCTCGACGGCAGCGCCGGGCGCCCGTGCCGCCGGGTCATGCCGGGACCAGGCCGGCCATAGGAACTGCGCGCCCCGGCGTGGCCGGCATCCGCGCCCGCCGCGACCGGGCGGCCGGAGCCGAGCACCGTCCGCAGCGGCGCCAGCGTGTCGTTGGTGAGCCGTCCGGCCCACACGAGGTCCCAGATCGCGCCGGCGACCTCGCGGTCGGTGATGCCAGCGCTGCGGCCAGGCTTGGCGGCCAGGCTCGCGGCGACCCTGTCCGCGATCGCGCGGAAGAACAGTGCGCCGCCGCCGGCCAGCGCTTCCAGCACTGCCTCGTGCCCGGCCGTCATCGTGATCTCGGCCGGCTCGGCCAGCAGCAGGGGCGCGGCCGCCGCGGGCGCGAGCACGATCCAGCCGTCACCGCCCGGCAGCGCTCCGGCACCGGACCAGACGACCTCGCCGGCCGCGGTCAGCTCGTCCAGCAGCGCGGGCGAGTAGCCAGGCACCCGGCCCGGCAGTATCAGGGTCTCCAGCGCCGAGGCCGGGATCGCGGCGCCTGCCAGCTGGTCGATGACGTCGTAGACCGCGTCCACCCGCGCCGGCCGCGGCCGGGTGCCGGCGGCAGCGAGCGAGGCCGCCTTGTCCGCGTGCTGCCAGGCGGGCAGGAACGCCGCGTAGGCCGCCGGCGGGGCCGGCTCGACCTCCTTGCGAAGCTTGGCCAGGCATCGGCGCCGCAGCATGCGCAGCACCCCGGCCTCGCACCAGCTCGCGCCGCCGCTCGGGTGAAAGTCTCCTTCGGACAGGATCCCCTCCGCGGCCAGCCGGTGCAGGGCGCCGGTGACGACCGCCGGGCCCAGCCCGTAGCGCTCGGCGACCGCCGCCGCGCTGAACGGTCCGTGCGTGCGGGCGTACCGGAGGACCAGGTCGCGCAGCGGGTCGGCGACCGGCTCGGTGAACGCGTCGGGTACACCGGCCGGCAGCGCCACGCCCAGCGCATCGCGCAGCCGGCCGGAATCCTCGATTGCCGCCCATCGGTGCTCGCCGGCGACCCGGAGATCGAGGATCCGGCGCTGCCCGGCCAGCCCGGCCAGCCACTGCGGCGCCTGCTCCGGATCGGCCGCCCGCAGCTCCACCTCCGCCGTGGTCAGCGGGCCGAGCGCGCGCAGCATGTCGGCCACTGCCTCCGCGTCCCGGCAGGTACGCCCGGCGGCCAGCCGCTGCAGCTCCCGCTCCGCCTCCTCGACGACCACAGGATCGAGGAGCTCGCGCAGCTCGGGCTGGCCGAGCAGCTCGGCCAGCAGCGCCGAGTCGAGGGCGAGCGCCTGCGCCCGGCGCTCGGCCAGCGGCGCGTCACCCTCGTACATGAACGCGCCGACGTACCGGAACAGCAGCGCCTTGCTGAACGGCGAGGCCGCCGGCGTCTCCACCTCGACCAGCCGGATGCGGCGGCCCGCGATGTCCTGCATCAGCGCCACAAGGCCGGGCACGTCGAAGACGTCCTGCAGGCATTCCCTGACCGTCTCAAGCACGACAGGGAACGTGCCGTACTGGCTGGCCACCGCCAGCAGTTGCGCGGCGCGCTGGCGCTGCTGCCACAGCGGCGTCCGCCGGCCGGGCTGCCGTCTGGGCAGCAACAGCGCACGGGCCGCGCACTCGCGGAACCGGGAGGCGAAAAGCGCCGACGAGCCGAGCTCGCCGGTCACCAGTTGCTCGACCTCGTCCGGGTCGAGCAGCGCGACGCCCGCCGGGGGCGGCTCGTCCGCATCGGGCACCCGGATCACGATGCCGTCGTCGGTATGCAGCGCCTGGACGTCCATGCCGCCATACCGCTCTCGCAGCCGGGATGCGATGGCGAGCGCCCACGGCGCGTGCACCTGCGCGCCGAACGGGCTGTGCAGGACGAGCCGCCAGTCGCCGAGCTCGTCGCGGAAGCGCTCGAGCACGAGCGTCCTGTCGTCGGGCAGGTAGCCGGTGGCCTGCCGCTGCTGCGTCAGGTAAGAGACGAGGTTCGTCGCGGCCAGCTGGTCCAGGCCGTCGGCCTCGAGCCTGGCCGTGGCCTGCTCCTCGGGCAGCGCACCCAGCTCCCGGCAGAACGCGCCGATCGCGGCTCCCAGCTCGGCCGGGCGGCCGGGCGCATCGCCATGCCAGAACGGCAGGCGTCCCGGCTGGCCCGGCGCCGGGGTGACGAGAACCTGGTCAGCGGTGATGTCCTCGATACGCCACGAGGTTGCGCCGAGCACGAAGACGTCGCCCACCCTGGACTCGTACACCATCTCCTCGTCCAGTTCGCCGACCCGGCGGGAGTGCCGGCCGCCCGACTGGCCGCCAGCGAGGCTGTGCCGACTGGCCTCGCCTCCGGCAAGGCTGTGCTGACTGGCCTCGCCTCCGGCAAGGAAGACCCCGAAGAGGCCGCGGTCGGGAATCGTGCCGCCGTTGCTGATGGCCAGCCGCTGGCTGCCAGGTCTGCCGGTGAGCCTGCCGGTGGCGCGATCCCAGATCACTCGCGGCCGCAGCCCGGCGAAGTCCTCGCTCGGATACCGCCCGGCCAGCATGTCGAGCACAGCGTCGAGTACGGGCTTTGTCAGCCCGCTGAACGGTGCGGCCCGGCGCACCACGCGTTCCAGGTCCTGGACGTCCCAGTCGTCCATGGCCGCCATCGCGACAATCTGCTGTGCGAGCACGTCCAGCGGATTGCGGGGCATCCGCAGCTGCTCGATCTGGCCGGCTCGCATCTGCCTGGTGACGACCGCGGCCTGGACCAGATCGCCCTGGTACTTGGGAAAGAAGATGCCGCGGGACACATCGCCCACGTTGTGTCCGGCCCGCCCCGTCCGCTGGAGCCCGCTGGCCACCGACGGCGGCGACTCGACCTGGATGACCAGGTCGACCGCACCCATGTCAATGCCAAGCTCCAGGCTGGAGGTGGCCACGACGGCCGGGAGCTGGCCCGCCTTCAGCGCGTCCTCTATCTGGTTGCGCTCCTGCCGCGAAACCGAGCCGTGGTGTGCCCGCGCCACGATCGCCGCCGCGCCCGAGTGCACGGCCGACTGCGCCATGACCTGCGCGGGCATCCCGGCCGGGCCCCGCTCGTCCGGGCCGGCGGATTCCTGAGCGTCCTCGGCACGCTCCGCCGCCAGGTCATTCAGTCGGCCGCACAACCGCTCGGCCAGTCCGCGCGAGTTCGCGAACACGATCGTCGAGCGGTGTGCCTCGATCAGGTCGAGCACGCGTTCCTCGACGTGCGGCCAGATCGAGTGCTGCCGTATCGGGCCGGCCGGGCCGGCTTCGTCGGCGGGCACCGGCCGCCCCGCGGCGGTCTGCAGATCGGCCATGTCCTCGACCGGGACCACTATCTGGAGGTCCAGCCGCTTCTGGCTCGGCGGCGCGACAATCGTTACCGGCAGCGCCCCGCCGAGAAAGCTCGCGACTTCCTCGGGAGGCCGTACCGTCGCGGACAGTCCGATGCGCTGAGCAGGCCCGATGCGCTGGGTTGGTCCGGCACCGGGCCCGGCGGCACCGGGCCCGGCGGCACCGGGCCCGGCGGTTATCCGGAGCGCGTCGAGCCGTTCCAGGGACAGCGCTAGGTGTGCGCCGCGCTTGCCGCCCGCCAGCGCGTGAACCTCGTCGACGATGACCGTCTCCACCCCGCGCAGGCCCTCCCGAGCCTGCGAGGTCAGCAGCAAGAACAGGGACTCGGGTGTGGTGATCAGGATGTCCGGCGGCTTGCCTGCCATCCTGCGCCGCTCGTCCGCGGCCGTGTCCCCGGTCCTGACCCCCACGGTGATGTCCGGTTCAGGCAGCCCTAGACGTCGGGCCGCAAGCCGGATACCGCTGAGCGGCGAACGCAGGTTGCGCTCGACGTCCACGGCCAGGGCCTTCATCGGCGAGATGTAGAGCACCCGGCAGCGCCGTTTGGGATCCTCGGGCACCGGCTCGCTCGCCAGCTTGTCGATCGCCCACAAGAAGGCGGCCAGCGTCTTGCCCGAGCCGGTCGGGGCGATCACCAGCGTGTTGTCGCCGTCCCCGATCGCCTGCCAGGCCAGCGACTGGGCCCCGGTTGGCTCGGCGAACGCCGCCGTGAACCACGCCGTGGTGGCCGGGCCGAATCCGGACAGCCCCGTGGCAGGGACGCCCGTGCCCGGGGCGCCCGTGCTGGTCGTGGCTGCCATGCCTCCATCTTGCCTGGTGATACCGACAGTGAGGGACGGCGCTCACCGGTCCGTACGCCGTGCGGGCCCATACGGGGCGGGCGGGATGGAGGTGACGTCGGGCGGGGTCTTTGGCCAGACCAGCAGGACCGGGCCGGGGGCGTGGTCGACCACGAACCGGGTGGCGGGACTCAGGCTTCGAGGCCCCGGGTGCGCGCGGTCGCCGTCGCGGGCGACGACGAGGAGATCCGCTCCTTCCGCAACGGCAATCACCTCGCGCTCGATTCGCCCGGTTCGTTCCAGCCAGGTGCTGGGCCGCCCCAGGCGTTCGGTCGCGGCCTGCCGGAGCTGGCGGGCCGACTCGGCGGCCAGCTCCCGGAGTCGGGTGCCCGGGTCGCGCTCCGGGTGGCCACGGCCGAACAGGCCCGCGTAGGCGCCGTGCGCAGCCGCCTCGGCGGCGTGGCCGGTGACGTGCAGCAGGACGATATCGGCGCCTTCGGGAGCGTGGGTGCTGGCGGCATCGACGCAGGCCGGCCAGGTGCCCTCGGCAATCCAGGCGATCACGACCACGGGAATCAGCCTCCGATGACGTGCAGCGAAACCCACAGTGCCAGTACCGCCAGGATCAGGGCAGCGGGCACCGTGAGCAGTCCGAGCCGGGTGAATTCTGCGAGGTCGACGCCGGCGTCGTGCTCGCGCGCGATGCGGCGCCACAGCATGGTGGCCAGGGATCCGGCGTAGGTGAGGTTGGGGCCGATGTTCACGCCGAGCAGCACCGCGAGGACAGGACCGGCCCCCATCGGGGCGGCCAGCGGCAGCAGCACCAGCACTGCGGGCAGGTTGTTGATCACGTTGGCCGCGGCGGCGGCCAGCGCCGCGATGCCGAGCAGGGACGGCAGTGTGATGCCCGTGGGTACCAGGTGCCCCAGGGCGCCGGCCAGGCCGTTATCGACCACCGCGGCGACCACGATCCCCAGGGCCACCGCGAAGAGCAGGAAGGGGATGTTCGCGGCGCGGGCGATTGCGGCCGGGGTAGTACGGCGCTGCGCCAGGGCGCGGCCGGCGAGCACCGCGGCGCCGGCCGTGGCTGCCCACGCCGGGTTCACGCCGACGGCGGAGGTGACCACAAAGCCGGCGAGCGTGCAGGCCACGGTCACGATGGCGAACACCGGCAGTTCGGGGAGCGGCCGGGCGGCACGCGGGGGCTCGGCGCTAGCGTCCAGGTCGGCGGCGAAGAACCGGCGGAAGACCGCGTACTCGGCCCCGACGGCGACCAGCCACGGCAGCGCCATCAGCGCGGCAAAGCGAGTGAAGCTCAGCCCGCTGGCTGCGAACGCCAGCAGGTTGGTCAGGTTGGAGACGGGCAGCAGCACGGAGGCGGTGTTCGCCAGGTGCGTGCAGGCGTACACGTGCGGCCTGGGGCGCGCCCCGAGCCGGGCGGCGGTGACGAACACCACCGGGGTCAGCAGCACCACGGCTGCGTCCAGGCTCAGCACAGCCGTGATCACCGATGCGAGCACGAAGACCGCAGCGAGAAGCCGCCGCGGCCGCCCAGCGGCGATGCGGGCCATCCACGCACCGCACGCGCGGAACAGCCCCTCGTCATCACACAACTGGGCCAGCACAAGCACCGCCGCCAGGAACCAGACCACCGGCCCCAGCCGCTCCGCGTCAGAGCGGGCCCGCTCCAGCGAGATCGCTCCGGTGGCCAGCACCACGGCGGCGGCAGGAACCGCCACGACGGCCTCCGGCCAGCCCCTCGGGCGCACCAGCGCGCAGGCCAGCACCCCCGCGAGCAGGACTACTGACAGGGCTTCGGCAAGCGATGTAGTCAGGACCCGAGGCTACTTCAGCGCGGTCCGGTAGCGGTCGATCACCAGTCCGGCTAGTGCCGGGTGCCCGCCCAGCGGTGCGGTCACCCAGTCGGCGCCGCAGTCCGCCAGCTGGTCCTGGAAATGCCCTGGCGCCAGCAGGTACGAGGCGACGGCAACCTTGCCGCCGGTCCGCTCGCGCAGCTGCACCACCGCCTCGGCCACCGTCGGCCGCGCGGCGGACAGATATGCCGCCATTACCTGGGCCTCGAGCGCGCCGCCCAGCAGTTCGGCCTGCTGATTCACGTCGGTGGTCGCGGCCGGATCGGACGACCCGGCGGCCGCGAGCACGACCGGCGTTCCCGCCGGAACGCCCGCCTCGGCCAGCCGCGCGGTCAGCGCGGTCACCAGCAGCTGGTCGGGCCCGAGCGGCGCCGCGACCCGTGCGCCCGCCGAACTCGCCGCGTCGGTGATGTCGTTCGCGATGTGGTAGCCGGAGGACAGCAGGAACGGAACGATCACCGTTCCCGACCCGGCCGCGTCCAGCTCGGCCGGCAGCGAAGGCTCGGTGTGCCCGAGGAACGCGACGCGGACGTCGAGGACGGGCGCGAGCCTGCGAATCTGCCGGGCCAGCTTGCGTACTACCTCGGCCGCGTCCAGGTTCCTGCTGCCGTGAGCCACGGCCAGCAGTGCGGGGTTGCTCATGCCGCTCCTAGCATCTCGCGCAGCCGCACGACCTCGCCGATGACGACCACCGCCGGGGGCCGGATGCCCGCCCGCCCGGCGTCGGTGGCCACGTCGGCCAGGGTCGAGGTCAGGACTCGCTGGCCGGGCATCGTTCCGTCGCAGATTACCGCGACCGGCGTGGCCGCGTTCCGGCCCCGCTTCACCAGCTCGGCCGCGACGCTGTCCAGATGCGACACGGCCATCAGCAGTACGAGCGTTCCCGGCCCGCTGGCGAGGGCATCCCAGTCGACGGTGGCGCCGGGGTGGGACGGATCCAGGTGGGCCGAGACCACCGCGAAATCCTGGGTGAGGCCGCGGTGCGTCACCGGGATACCGGCATAAGCCGGCACGGCCACCGCGCTGGTGACACCGGGGACCACCCGGAAGGGAACGCCGGCTCGTACGCACGCGAGGGCCTCCTCGCCGCCGCGCCCGAAGACGAAAGGATCGCCGCCCTTGAGCCTGACGACCCGCTGGCCCGCCAGCGCGCGGTCAACGATGAGGTCGTTGATCTGGTCCTGGGTCAGGTTGTGCGCGTGCGGCGCCTTGCCGGCGTCGATGATCTCGACATCGGGGTCAAGCTCGTCGAGCAGCGCGCGGGGTGCGAGTTTGTCCGCGACGACGACATCGGCCTGGGCCAGCAGCCGCCTGCCGAGCACGGTAATGAGGCCGGGATCTCCCGGCCCGCCGCCGATCAGGGCGACGTGCCCGTTTCCCCGTGTCGCCTGCCGCCAGGAGCCGCGGTGCCGGCGCAGCGGGAGCTTTCCCGCGGCGAGTGCCATCTCCACGGCCGCGCGCAGGCGCTGCGCCCGGCGCGGGTCCCCGCCCGCCGTGATCGCGACCGCGACATCATCTTTCCTGGCGACCGCGGGAGTCCAGGCAGCCGATGCGGACGCGTCGTCGGCGCGGACGCACCAGATCCGGTTCCTGTCGGCCTCCGCGGCCACCCGCGCGTTGACCGCGGCGTCGCCCGATGCGGCGTGGGCCAGCCACGCCGCGGCGAGGTCGCCGTCCCGGTACTCGCGGCGCAATACGGTGACGGGCAGGGCGGCCAGCCCGGGGTCGACCTCGGGCGCGATCACGACGACGTTGGCGCCGGCGTCCAGCAGGCCGCGGGCGCGGCGCAGCGCCACCTTCCCGCCCCCGATGACGACGACGCGGCGGCCTTTCAGCGCGAGCGCGAGGTGGTAGTGCCTGCCGTCGGTCGCGGCGCCGGCCTGTGCGGTCATGCCGGGATCCGGGGGTGCGAGTCGGCCGGGCGGGGCCGGATCACGGCGGTGAACCGGAGCTGGAATCCGCGAGCGCACGCCAGGCACTCCCAGTCCCCGGCCTCGGCGCCCGAGGGCCGCAGGCTCTCCTCGCCGCAATAGGGGCAGTAGAACGGCACCTGCCGCTCGCCGCTCATGCCCTTTCCCCCGCCGTCACCAGCCGCGCCGGTACGGCCAGCAGCGCCGGGTCGGCGCGCCGCACCCAGGTGGCGAACTGCTCGCCCTCGCCCCGGTCGGCCTGGTAGTTGCGCAGCAGCCGCTCCACGTAGTCCGTCAGCCCCTCGGCGGTGACCTTGAGGCCGCGCAGCTTGCGGCCGAAGCCGGGATCGGTGCCGAGCGAGCCGCCCAGGTGGATCTGGAAGCCCTCCTCGCCGTCCACGATCGACCCCTTCAGCCCGATGTCAGCCAGCTGGAACCTCGCGCAGGAGTTCGGGCAGCCGTTCACGTTGATGGTGATCGGCGAGTCGAAGTTCGGCAGCCGCTGCTCCAGCTCGGTGTACAGCTCACGGGCCCGGCCCTTGGTCTCGACGATCGCTAGCTTGCAGAACTCGATTCCGGTGCAGGCCATCGTTCCCCGCCTGAAAACAGAGGGCTCCGCCTGCAGGTCGATGGCCGCCAGCTCCTCGGCCAGTCTCGCGACCGACTCCTGCGGCACATCGAGGATCAGCAGCTTCTGCTCGATCGTGGTGCGTATGCGCCCGGATCCGTAGGCCTCGGCCAGGTCGGCCACCTGCCACAGCTGGGTCCCGGACGTACGGCCGGTGTGCGGGGCGACGCCAATGTAGTAGCGGCCGTCGCGCTGCCGGTGGATGCCGAGGTGGTCGCGCGAGCCGGCCGCAGGCGCCGGCGGCGGCGGACCATCGGCAAGTGCCCCGGCGCCGCCGAGGTACTCGCGCTCCAGCACCTCGCGGAACCGCTCCGGCCCCCAGTCGGCCACCAGGAACTTCAGCCGCGCCCGGCTGCGCAGCCTGCGGTAGCCGTAGTCGCGGAACAGGCCCGTAACGCCCGCCCAGACCGCGGGGACCTGTTCCTCCGGCACGAACGCGCCGAGGCGCCGGCCGAGCATCGGGTTGGTAGACAGCCCGCCGCCGACCCACAGGTCGAAGCCCGGCTTTCCTTCCGGCCCCACGACGCCGACGAAGGCCACGTCGTTGATCTCGTGGGCCGTGCACTGGCTGATACAGCCCGAGATCGCGGTCTTGAACTTACGCGGCAGGTTGGCCAGATCCGGCCGGCTCAGCGCGAGCTCCTCGGTGGCTTTCAGCGCGGCCGACGCGTCGATGACCTCGTTTCCGTCCAGGCCGGCGACCGGGCAGCCGAGTATGTTGCGCGGCACATCACCGCAGGCTTCCTGGCTGGACAGGCCGACTTCCTCCAGCCGTTCCCAGACCGCGGGTATGTCCTCGACCCGGAGCCAGTGGAACTGGACGTTCTGCCGGTCGGTGATGTCGGCGAGGTCGCGGCCGTACTCCTTGGACACCTCCGCGATCGCCCGGAGCTGGTCGGCGGACAGCTGCCCGCCGGGGATACGGACCCGCATCATGAAGAAAGGGTCGTCGAGTTCCTCGGGCTCCAGCGCGCCGGTCCTCCCGCCCTCGATGCCGGGCTTGCGGTGGGTGTACAGGCCCCACCAGCGGAACCGGCCGCGCAGGTCACTCGGGTCGATGGAGTCGAACCCCAGCACGGAATACCGGTTGATGATGCGGTCCCTGACGTTCAGGCCGGGATCGTCCTTCTTGAATCTCTCGGCCGGGTTGAGCGGCTCGTGGTGGCCGAGGGCCCACTGGCCCTGGCCTCGCTGTGATTGGCCACGATGAGGCTGGGATGGCATGGAGGGAGGTCCTTCTGGTGTGCGAGGCAGGCACTGACAGGTCCCGCCCTGGGCAGTGTGAGCTGCAACTGGGCGAGCTAACGGGCGCGGGAAACCTGGGTCAGCGAGAAGGACGACACATGGCGCTGGATACGCGCATCTGGTCGATGTGACGGCGGCAGACCAACCACGGGCCGCGGTCTGCGGTCGGGCGGTTCACTCGGGCCTCCGGGGGGGTTCGGTCGCGCTCAGCCCTAACAGCACTCCCCTCGAAGTTAACATTCCCTGTCGGCTAGCGCGCAAGAGGATTGTTTCTGGAGCCGAACATTCGGGCCAGCAATCCCGCCTCCACCGCGGTCTTCCTGACCTTTCCTCCGTTAGGTGGGCGCAAATCGGTGTATATAGTCCGGCCGAGGCCACGCAGCGGAGGAAAAGTCGGTCGTGCCCGAGCAGCGCTACGGCCGAGGGCCCGCCGGATCGTCGTTGCCCATGAGCCGCTCGATCGCGGCGATGCGGGCCAGGCGCACGCTTTCTGCCATGGGAGGCATCGGGACTGTGCCATCCAAAGGGCGCATCGGCGCAGGGCGGCGGGATACGAGCCGCTTGTAGCTGCCGCGCGGCCTGCCGTCCAGGACCGCCCGCAGGTCGGAACGGCACCACCAGCGGGTGAAGCCGGTCGACAGCGGGTTGATCGCGTTGCGTAGCGGCCGCATCATGTCGCCCCCTTGCCCTAAGTATCGCACCGGGGCCGGCCTGTTACCAGCCGCGCTCGTTGACCGTCGGGGGTATCGCCTCCAGGGCCGCGCGCTCGTCCTCGGACAGCCTGATCGCCGCGGCGGCGACGTTCTGCTCCAGGTGGACCGGGTCGCCGGTGCCGGGGATACCCAGGACGTGCCGTCCCTGGGTCAGCGTCCAGGCCAGCCTGATCTGGGCTGGCGTCGCCCCGTGCGCGATTGCGATCTCGTCGACGGCCGCGGCGGCCGCGGCGGCTGCCGCGTCGAAGCCGCGTTCCCGGTCCCGGCCAGCAATGGCAAAGAACGGGACAAACGCAACGCCGCGCTCGCCGCACTCGCGCAAGAACGCGTGGCCCTCGGGCCGCGCGCCGATGCCGTACGGGTTCTGCACGCAGACGACCGGCGCGATTGCCTGAGCCTCGGCCAGGTGATCGGGTACGACCGCGGAGATGCCGAGGTGGCGGATCAGGCCCGCCTTCTGCAACTCGGCCAGCGCGCCGAAGTGCTCGGAGATCGAGCCGGCCGTGAAGCCCCAGCGCAGGTTGACCACGTCGAGGTCGTCGCGGCCGAGCTGGCGGATGTTCTCCTCGACCTGGCCCCGCAGCTGGTCCGCGTTGGCCCTGGGCGTCCAGTTACCGTGCGGATCGCGGCCGGGCCCGACCTTGGTCGTGATCACCAGGTCCTCGGGGTAGGGCGCGAGCGCGGTGTTGATCAGCTCGTTGGCCGACCGGAGCGCGGAGAAATAGAACGCCGCGGTGTCGATGTGGTTGACGCCAAGCTCGATCGCGCGCCGGAGCACGGCGATGGCCCGATCCCGGTTGCTCGGGACGCTCTCCGGGTCGAACGGCCTGCCCCCGGTGAGCCTCATCGCGCCGAAGCCCAGCCGGTTTACCGTGAGGTCGCCGAGGGTCCAGGTGCCTGCGTCCGCTGCTGAGGTCATGTCCGCCATAATCTCAGGCGCGCGGGCGGAACCGTTCCCGGCATCCTGCGGGCATGGCCATCGACAACGCTGACGATATGGCGGCCGTCACCGGGCGGCGGGCGGCTGGCCATCCCCTTGACGTTTGCGCTGGTACGGCCGGGTAGCTGGGTCTGGCCGGACCACGCGTGCGGCATAAGGGGGTAAAGACCTTATGAGCCTGCAGAACCCAAGAAGCCAGGACCAGCCCGCGCCCGTTGCCCAGCCGCACCATCACCGGATCGGGCGGACCAGGGCCGGCGGCGTATGGGTGGCGCTGGCGGTGTCCGCCGTGGTGCTGATCCTGCTGCTGATCTTCATACTGGAGAACCTGAAACGGGCCGATATCAGCCTGTTCGGCGCGCATATGAGCCTGCCGGTCGGCGTGGCGTTGCTGCTGGCGGCGGCCGCCGGGGCGCTGATCGTGGTCATTCCGGGAACGGCGCGCATCGTCCAGCTGCGTATGACGGCCCACCGGCACCGGCGGCTGGATACCCGGTCCGCTGATGCCGCGTCGGCACCCGGCTCGCTGGCTGCCGCGTCGCCGGCGGATCCGGGGATGGCGGATCCGGGGACGGCGGATCCGGGGACGGCGGACTCAGCGGCCGCGGACCCCGGCGGTGGGCTCAGCGGCCGCAACCCACTGTCCTGATGCCCTTTGTCAGGGACCCGCGTTGCGGTTAGCCTGGCGCCCGTGCGGCTGACGGTGTTCTGGGAACGGATGCGGGCGCAGTTCGGCGAGACGTACGCCGAGAGCGTCGCGAGGGACTACGTGCTGGCTGGCCTCGGCGGCCGGACGGTCGACCAGGCGCTGGCCGACGGCGAGGACGCCAAGGTGGTCTGGCGGGCGGTGTGCGAGGCGTTCCTGGTGCCCGAGCGGCTTCGGTGACAATCCGCAAGGCGCTTTCCGTGGGCCTGGCCCCGAGGGGACGCGGAAGAACACGGCGGCCTCAGGCTCGGGCAGCCGCGAGCCGCGATTGTTAGCCCACCTTCAACGGCACTGTCATGAACGGGTCGATGCTGTACGCCAGGCTGACACGATGATATCCATCGGCTATGTCCGCTCCCGGTTTCTGATCACTCACGAGCACCGGTGACAGCTTCTCACCGTTAAGCAGCTTGAGCAGGTCACGCTGGACACCAGGATCGGTCAGCGGCAGCGGAGACAGGCCGGTGGCCCGCAGGATGTCATTAGCGCGCCGCGTGGTCACCTTGGCCTGCTTCAGGCGATCGACGATCTCGGCGGCGTGCTTCGCATCGAACTTCAGCGACAGGTAGTTGTCGGCCGCGTCATAGTCGTGCTCTGCCACGTCTTTGAGCCACTTGATGGGTGAATTGCTCATCGGTCCTCGCAAAGTTCGGGTGAGGTAGGTATTCCCAGCCGGGAGCGCATGATCCACCGCCAGCCGGATGCGCGTACATGGCCACCGACCTGACCTCGGCTCGGGAAGGAGCGGGCGATCCGCCAGCGCCTCCGGATCGGTCACCGACAGCGTAATCCGCCGCCACGGGTCGCCATGGCCGTCGATGCGCAGCACCCGGCCGAGCCGCCGCGGCGCTAACGCCAGGGGCTGGCCGGCTACCGGACTGATTTCGGGCAGAGACCGGCGTGTTGGCTTCATGGTCGAACAACTGTTCGCTAGAGTGAGCGCAGATGATGGTCATCTGCATGCGTGCAAAAGCCGCCAGGCGCGGCTCTGCGAAATTGTCGGTGGTGACGCGTAGCGTCATCGCCAGCAGCAGATGAAGGCGCAGATTACGCACACGAGCGGCTTGGCGTAGCCCTCTTCCCCACAGGAGC
>JASHOV010000609.1 GCA_030038495.1 Streptosporangiaceae bacterium | reverse complement strand
CCGCCGTGCTGAACGCCTGGTCTCTGGCGATGTCGGCGACCACAATCGCCAGCGGAATCAGGAAGCCGATCGCGACCATGGACGTCACGGCCGCGATCACCAGCGCGAGCGTGCGCCTCATTCCGGCTGGTCGAGCAGCACGCCGACGCCGCGGACCGTTCGGATATAACGGGGACTGGCAGCGGTCTCGCCGAGCTTGCGCCGAAGCCAGGACACGTGCACGTCGATGGTCTGATCGTCGCCATAGGACTGATGCCAGACCTCGGCGAGCAGGTCCCGCCGGGAGACGACCTCGCCGGGCCGGGCGGCCAGGTAGGCGAGCAGGTCGAACTCCCGCCGGGACAGTGACAGGGCAGCGCCGTCCAGGCTGGCTGCGCGCCTGGCCACATCGACCTCGAGGCCGCCGACCCGGATCACCGGGATGCCGCCGCCGCCGGCCGTGCGCCGCAGCAGCGCGGTGATCCTCGCGGCCAGATGTTCGCACGAGAACGGCTTGACGACGTAGTCGTCGGCCCCGGCGTTCAGCAGCCGGACGACCTCCGCCTCGTCGTCGCAGGCCGTAGCGATGATCACTGGGGTGCTGGAGACCGCGCGCATCATCCGCAGCGCCTGCCGTCCGTCCAGGTCGGGCAGGCCCAGGTCCAGGACGATCACCTCGGGCGGGAAGCTGCTGAGTTCCCTGATTCCGTCCAGCGCCGTGCCAGCCGTGCGGACCGCGTGCGCCCTGCCGCTCAGATCGGAAATAACCGCAGAACGCACAAGCGGATCGTCTTCCACAAGTAACACTCTGGCCATGCACCGAACCGTACGCAGTTAAGTCAGGGGATGCGGCATCATTTCCGATGTGCGTCGCGGACGGGCGGTCACATGGGTCGCGGTGTGGGCAGCAGGCGCCGCCGTTGCGGTGCTCGTCGCCTGGCTCGGGATCCGGGCCGTCCTCCGCACGCCGACGGGCCCGCTGATGCCGGCGGTGGATCCTGCGCCGCCGAGCGTCGCCGCGGGCGCCGGGGCGACAGGGAGCCGCCCGCCCAAAACCTCACCGACCCCGACGCCGGCCCCGAGCCCGACGTCGGCCCCGACCCCCACGCCGGCCCCGACGCTGGCGTCGGCAGCCGGGTCATCGGGCGAGCATGCCTACAGCCTGACCGGCGGACACGTGGTCCTGCGGATCACCAGTAGCCGATGCTTCCTGGTGTCGCAGACGCCAGACGCCGGTTTCACCGGCCAGAACTGGTCGAGCATGGGCTGGCTCCGCGTCGACTTCAACAGGAAAGGGAACGAGGCGTCGTCGCTGGTCTGCGACTGGTACCAGCAGGCTCCCACGGTCACAATCGGCAGTTAGTCCCTGGCGATTACGAGCGCCAAGCAGTCCGCCGATCTCCGCGCCGAGCTCGAATCCGGCCGTCCGCGGTCCCATCCACGACCGGGCGCGCAACTCCGAACGCGCGGGCGGGCAATCACAGGCGGAAGGAGGGACGGTGACGATTGATACGCAAGCCAGCGACGCGGACCTGATCGCCAGGTCGCTCGCGGAGCCGGACCTGTTCACGGCCGTCTTCGACCGGCATTCCGCCGAGATCCTGCGGTACGTGTACGCGCGGCTCGGTCCGGATCTGGCCGAGGACGTGACCGCGGAGACGTTCCTGGCCGCGTTCGGCTGCCGGGGCAGGTACGACGGCGCCTGGCCGGACGCCCGGCCCTGGCTGTTCGGCATCGCGGTGCGGCAGGTCCGCCGGCACCGGCGGGTCGAGGCGAGGCGGCTACGCCTGCTGCGGTCGGCGCTGGCCGACGGGCCGGCCCCCGATCACAGCGACCGGGTGGCGGAACGGGTAACGGCGGAACGGCTGGGCCCGAGGCTGGCCGCCGTGGTGGCAGCGCTGCCGTCGCAGGACCGGGAACTGCTGCTGCTGTTCGCGTGGGCCGAGCTGAGCTACGCGGAGGCGGCGGCCGCACTGGGCACGACGACAAGCGCGGTCAAGGCCCGGCTGCACCGGATCAGGGTGCGGATGCGGCGGGAACTGGGCGGTGGGAATCCGATGGACGAGGAGAACGGCGATGAGTGAGATCAGTACGCTCCGCGAGATGCGCCCGGTGCCGCCGCCGGCGGAGCTGGAGGCAATGCGCATGGCGGCACGGGAGCGGTTCGTTGCGGGGACGCAATCACGACGGGCACGTCAGCGGTGGCGGCTGCCGGTGCTGGCCGGCGGGCTTACCGCCGCGGTAGCGGCGAGCGTGACGGCTGCGCTGGTCCTGACCAGCGGTCCGGGCACGGTACCCGGCCAGCACGCGCCGGCCGGGCACGCCCGGACGGTCGTCACCGCGGCCTGGACAGTGCGCCAGGCCGCCGACGGAACCGTGACCATCTACGTCCGGCAGTACGCCAACCCCGCCGGGCTGCAGCAAACGCTCCGCGCAGACGGCATCAACGCGATCGTCCGCTCGATCCCGAATGCGGTGCAAACGATCACGCCTCCCGTGCGCCTGCCGGGTTCCCGGAAGCCGCCTCTGCGCGTCCCGCATCCGACCTGCGAGTACATGCCTACCGACACGGCACCGCAATCCGTGCAGCGGGCCGTCGTGACCTTCGCAGGCCAAGACCTCCCGGTGGCCTACATTGTCCATCCGGGCGCGATGCCGCAGGGGTCAGCACTATTCCTGACGTTCATGCCCGGAATGCCACCGTCGGCGTTGAAAAACGACAATACGGGTATTGTGGCCATGCGGCCCGTCGTGCTGGACAACGACACGGTGCCCGTGTGCGTGCCGGTGACGAAGTATGCGTCGACCCCGGCGCCCAAGGCCGCGCCGACGTTCCCGCCCAAGGCGGGGTAGCAAGCTAGCACGGGACGGGTCCGCGGCCTCAGCTCACAGGGCTAGGCCGCGGACCTTCGGGTCTCTTAGTCCCTGGTGATCGCGATCCCGCTGGCCGTGTCGTCGTTCTCGCCTGGCCGGCCGCGCTCCGCGCCGTGCGGGCCGTCAGTGGCCTGGAGCCCGCTGCCGTGCCCGTTGCCGCGCGGGGCGGCACCGCCCGCGTGCTGCGCCTGGCCCTGCGGATGCGCCTGGCCCTGCTGCGGAACTGAACCCTGCGGGACTGAACCTTGCGGGACTGAACCTTGCGGGACTGAACCCTGCGGTGCCTGACCCCGCTGGGCCGCCTGACCCTGCGGCGGGATCGGACCCTGCTGGGCCTGACTCTGCTGTGGCACCTGCCCGAAGTGGCGCGCCTCGGCAGGCTGGCGGGCCTCGGCCGGCTGGCGGGCCTCGCCCGGCTGGCGACTCGCGCTCTGCTTGGCTTCGGCGGCCGAGGTCGCCGCGACCGCGCCGGCGACCTGCCTGGCCACCTCATCCTCGAGCGAGCCGCGGTCGGACTCGCCGGCGACCAGGGTGGTCACGACGTCCCGGATCTCGGTCAGCCTTCGGATCGCCTCGGTGTGGCGGGACATGAGCAGGTTGAGCCGCCGCTCGGCGCCGTCATGGATCGCGGTCGCGCGCGCGGTCGCCTCGTCCAGCTGCTGCTTGGCCTGCGCCTTGGCCGTCGCCACCGCCGTCTCGGACTGCTTGGTCGCATCCGCGATCACCTGCATCGCCTCGGTCGCGGCGCCCTTGCGGGTCTTCTCCGCCTCGGTCTTGGCGGTCGCAACCGTCGACTCGGCCTGCTCCTGCGCCGCGCTGAGCATGCGCTCGGCCTGCTCCTGGGCCTCCGCGCGGTTCTTGTCGGTCTCGTTCTTGGTCTCAAGCCGCAGCTTGTCGGTGTCCGACTTGGCGTCGGCGCGCAGCTTGGCGATCTCCTCGTCGGCCTTGACGCGCTGCGACTTCGCCTCATCGTCGGCGAGCTTGAGTATCTGGCCGATGCGCTCGCTGATCTCCTCGTGCGGCGGCCTTCCGTTCGTCCGGGCGGCGGAAAGCTCCAGCTTCAGCCGCTCGATGTCGTCGAGCGTCTGCGACAGCCTGACCTCGAGGTCGCGCTTGCCATCCTCCATCGTGCGCATCGCGAGCCGCAGCCCGGCCAGCGTCTCGTCGACCTGGCGCCGGCTGTAGCCGCGCACCTCCCGCTCGAACTCGTCGTGCCCCAAGTCCGGGAGATGGCTGTGCTCGCTCATGATCGTCACCCTGTCGACTAGGTTCAGGCAGGGCCCGGCGCTGCCGCGGGCATTTTCCGCGCTCGGCCGGTGACCTGCGAGAAGGAGGCTTACCGGAGGCATCGCGACGCTTCTGCGATGTCGGGCATGACTCTGTCCCTAAGCTCCCGCACGCGCAACCGAAACGATGTTTTGTCTATATTTAAGAACTATGCACCCTGAAGGCGGAGGATAGGTGCTCACCTGAGACAATCGTCGTGGTAATGCCCGGAGGGAGGGGCCGTGCAGGCTCAGATCGGCTCGCTGGAGGGCAGGGTGCCCCGGATCCACCCCGACGCCTGGGTGGCGCCGGGCGCCACCATAGTGGGCGGCGTCACAATCGGCCAGGCGTCCTCGGTCTGGTACGGCGCGGTGCTGCGGGCCGACGAGGACGAGATCGTCGTCGGCGCGGACTGCAACATCCAGGACCTGTGCTGCCTGCATGTCGACGAGGGCGAGCCCGCGATCCTCGACGACGGGGTCAGCCTCGGCCACCGCGCGGTCGTGCACGGGGCGCATATAGAAACCGGAGCGCTGGTCGGTATCGGCGCGGTAGTACTCGGCCGGGCCAGGGTCGGCGCGGGAAGCCTGGTCGCCGCGGGTGCCGTCATACCGCCGGGCACTATCGTGCCGGCCGGGGTGCTGGTCGCCGGGGTGCCCGGCCGGGTGATCCGCGAGCTCACCGAGGCCGACCGGCAGGTGTTCGCCGGCACGGCGCCCGGCTACGTCACGCGCGCACGCCGCCACCGGGGCGTCTCCTGGGGCGCCTTAGGGCCGGGCGTGAGCGTCCCGCCGCAGCCGGCCGCGCACGCCGAGTAGCCGTAATCTGACCCTGAACGCGGCTGGAGTTACCGCCGGTACGCAATCGGCGGGTGATACGGGAAATGGCCCTCATGGGTCATGCGCCGCGCCCCCTGGCGCACTAGCCTGAAATGCATATCCGGTCCGACGGCTAAGGCGATGGCGGTGGGCGCGTTGAGTTATGACGACGTGGACCTGCGCTTCCATGACCGCGTCGCGCTCGACGAGATCGAGCTGTACGCAGAGGTGCTCAGCGCCGTGGCCACGGCCAGCCGCCGCCTCACGCCCGCGGAGCTGGACGAGGTCCTCGGCCTGCACCGGCCCGCGAATCCGGACCGCTGTACCAACAACTAGGACCCGCTGCCGCCATCTCGCGAGTACATAACGTCGCTGTCCCAGTGGGTGAACCCGAGCGACTCGTACAGGCCGATCGCTGCCGAGTTCGTTTCGTCGACGTAGAGCATCACCTGCGCGAGTCCGCGGCTGCGCAGGTACCGCAGGCCGACCAGGGTCAGCGCGCGACCCAGCCCGGTGCCCCGCTCACCAGGGTCGACGCCGACGACGTAGACCTCGCCGAAGGGCTCGTGCCCGTGGTTGGAACGGCCGTGCTCCGCCGGTCCGTCGGCGTGCCCGCCGTGGATCTTCGTCCAGTGGAAGCCGACGAGGCGGCCGTCCCGTTCGGCTAGGAAGAAGCCGTCCGGGTCGAACCAGGGCTCGCGCTCGCGCCGGTCGAGGTCCGCCCTGGTCCACGCGCCCTGCTCGGGGTGGTGGGCGAACGCTCGGTGGTTGAGCGCGAGCCACGCGTCCTCGTCCCGGCCGGGAACGAATGTCCGGATACCCACGCCGTCGGCGAGCTGCGGCCTGCCGATCCTGGTCTGCAGCGAGCGGCGCATCTGCCACAGCGCGCGGACCCGGTGGAAGCCCGCGGCGGCCGCGAGCCTGGCCGCGGCGGGAAGCTCGCCGTGCGCCCACAGGCGCATGCCGTCCCCCGCCTCCGCCAGCAGAGCCTCGCCCAGAGCCAGCCCGAGTCCGTGCCGCCGGAACGCCGGATCGATGACCATCTCGGCGGCCGGGCCCTCGACCGGGTCGGTCGGGTCCAGATGGCCGTAGCCGGCGAGCTGCCCGTTCCGCCAGACCAGCACATTCCGGGCCCGCGGGTCGCCGCCGTATCGCAGGTGCAGCAGGACGTGCTCCGACAGCGGGCTGACGCCGTCCTCCTCGGCTGCCCGCCGCACCAGCGCGAGGGCGTCCTGCGCCTCGGCGGCCGACAGCGGCCCGCCGACGCTGACCCGCGCAGACCCGTCATCGCTCTGCATGCGCGGTCACCGGCAGATCGGCGATGGGAACGGCGGCCTGCGACGGCAGCCCCGCCGCGGTAGCAACGGCGTCGGGGGCGCTTTCCGCGACGGTGCTGGCTTCGAGGCCGCCTCCAGCGGCGGGCTCGGCCGCCAGGTCCGGGCGGGCGGGGCCGCTCTTGGCGGGAACGAACCGGTAGCCGACGTTCCGCACCGTGCCGATCAGCACCTCGTTGTCGGCACCGAGCTTGGCCCGCAGTCGCCGCACGTGCACGTCCACGGTTCTGGTGCCGCCGAAGTAGTCGTAGCCCCAGACCTCGTGCAGCAACTGCGCACGGGTGAAGACCCGGCCCGGGTGCTGGGCAAGGAACTTGAGCAGCTCGAACTCCTTGAACGTCAGGTCGAGGCCGCGGCCGTTGATCCGCGCGGAGTACGTGGACTCGTTGACCACCAGCTCGCCCGAGCGGATCTCGCCCCTCGGCTCGGCGACCACCTGGCTGCGGCCTATGACCAGCCGCAGGCGCGCCTCGACCTCGGCCGGCCCGGCCGTGTGCAGGATGAAGTCATCCGCGCCCCAGTCGGCCGATGTCGCGGCCCAGCCGCCATCGGACACGATCACGATCACCGGCACGTCCCTCGGGCCTGATCGCAGCGCCCGCAGCACGCGCCGGGCCTGGACCAGATCCCGGCGGGCGTCAACGAGCACGGCATCCGGCGCCGGCTTGATTGCCGCTACCTGCTCGGCGGCGGCGGGCGCTACGCGCACGGCGTGCGGCAGAAGGCTCAGCGACGGCAGTATGTCGGCGGACTGCTCGCGCGCGCTGGTGAGCAGCAATACTTTGCTCAATCGCCGCCACCTCCGACCTCGGCGTCATCCGCCGGGTAAAACTGCGATTCGGCCTGGATCCCTGCACTCCCGGGTCGTCGTCGGCGGGGCTCGCTATGAGCGAGGATAGCTGACATGGCAACGGTGACCTTGCGGTACTGGGCGGCAGCCAAGGATGCGGCCGGCGTTGCGGAGCAGGTCGTCACGGCCGACACGCTGGCCGGGGCGCTGGCACTGGCGGGCAGCGCGGCGGCCAGGACCCGGCTCGCCCCGGTGCTCGAGCGGTCATCCTTCCTGATCGACGGGGCCCAGGTCGGCCGCCGCGCGGCCGAGTCGGTGCACCTCGCCGACGGCGCCGTAATCGAGGTGCTGCCGCCTTTCGCGGGTGGATAGCACGGTTCGCGGGGGGATGGGAAAGTCGGCGTGAACCGCGGTCCGTTCCGCTCCGTTAACTCGGGTATGGCAGGCCTGGGCAGCGCCGGGGCCAGGAACTCGCGGCGGGTTTCGTCGGACGAGGACCTGATCCGTGCGCTCTACGCGGAGCACGCTGGGCCACTCCTCAGATACGCGATGCACCTGATGAGTGGCGATCGCCAGCGGGCCGAGGACATAGTGCAGGAGACGCTGCTGCGTGCCTGGCAGCATCCGGAGGCGATCGCCGACCGGCCGGCCAGGCCCTGGCTGTTCGCCGTCGCGAGAAACCTGGCTATCGACGCATACCGGGCAAAGCGCGCCCGGCCCCACGAGGTCGGCGAGGCTGCGCTCGAGATCATGCCAGTCTCTGACGACGCGGACCGGGCCCTGGAGTCCTGGGCGGTGGCGGACGCACTTGGCGCGCTGCGGCCCGAGCACCGGGGCGTGCTGCTGGAGACCTACTACCGAGGAAAATCCGTTGCCGAGGCCGCGGCCTCGCTGGGCGTACCCGCCGGAACTGTAAAATCAAGAACCTTTTACGCACTCCGGGCCCTGCGGCTGGCACTGGAGGAACGGGGGCTCGCCCCATGACTGTGACTGGTGGTGCCGGCGGCCCCGTGTGCCGGGAGATTCGCCAGCTGCTCGGCGTCTACGTGGTGGGCGCCATTGACCCGGCCGAGCGGTCGCTCGTAGATGAGCATCTGGGCACCTGCGCCGCCTGCCGCGACGAACTGGCTGGCCTGGCCGGGCTCCCGGCGATGCTCAGCCGGGTCCCGGTGGAGGATGTCGCCCGCCTGGGCCAAACTGTGGTCAGCCTGCCCGAACAGCACGAGCCATCGCCCGAGATGCTCGACTCCCTGCTCAGGAGAGTTGCGGCCAGGCGCAGGACGCGGATGTGGCGCGGTGCGGCCGCGGTGGCCGCGGCCGCGCTGGTGGCCGCGGGCGGCACCGCCGCCGGGCTGAGCCTGGTCGGCTCGAGTTCTCCCGCAAGCACGACGTGGAACGCGGCGAGCGGCATGAACCCGGCGACGCAAGTGGCCGCCCTCGTCCGCTACGCCAAGACCAGCACGGGCACGCAGATGCGGGTGCGGGTGCGGGGCATCGCGGACGGCACGAACTGCCAGTTCTTCGTCATCAGCAGGAACGGCAGGACCCTGGCGGGCTCGTGGACCGTCGGGCCAGTCGGTTACAACCAGAACCCCTGGTACTCGGCGGCCACGAAGGTCAGTCCCAGCTCAGTGCGTGATTTCCAGGTCACGGCCGCAGGCAGGGTGCTGGTCACAATTCCCGCGGGCTGAACCGGGAATTCTGCCGGCCGGCCGTACGCTGGTACGACCATGGCTCCGGGACTCATCGCGTTGGGTGCTGCGCTGGTCTGCGCGCTCGCGGGCGGCGTCCTGCTGCGCTGGCGCAACGGTCGGATGCGCAGCGTGGCCAGCCCGGAGCCAGGCGCCCCCGGCATCATGCCGGCCGCCGCGGCAGGTCTGCTGACCGCCGCGGATCTGGGCCAGCCGCTCGGGGAGCGGGCCACGCTCGTCCAGTTCTCCTCGGCGTTCTGCGCCCCGTGCCGGGCGACCCGGCGGATCCTGGCCGAGGTAGCCGGCATGGTCGACGGGGTCGCGCATGTCGAGATAGACGCCGAGTCCAGGCTG
>JASHOV010000608.1 GCA_030038495.1 Streptosporangiaceae bacterium | reverse complement strand
CCCGGGTCGAAGCGGTCACGCAGCATCTTCTGCGTCACAGTGTTGTGAATACGCTCCCAGTACTCCCACGACACGGTTACCCATGCCACTGCGAGCAGTACGGGCAGTGACAGCAGAATCCACGCATCGAAGATCGCCACGGCGAGAAGAAGGAGCATCATGGCGAGGTTCGCGGCCAGAAGGAGGTCTCTCCTGGCCCGCGTCCGCACCGCCTTTAGGGCCCACCGGGCAACCACCGGGATATCGACGCCGAACGTTGGTGCCAGCGCGCGAAATGGCTCGCTTATGACCCTGGTCACGACCTTCCTGGCGTATCCAAGGTCAACCTGGGTTGCGGCGGAAAGATAGCGGGTTGCTTCCCGGTCGTTGCTCTTGATCGTCGGGCGGAATCGCAAATCCCCAGTCAGCAGGGCGCTGCGTACGGTGTGACCGTTGACTGCGCCCATCGGCTGAGCAGACAGATCGTCGGGACCGCCCATTGCATCCGGCTCTCTTGTCACTAACCGCTGGTTGGCTCCCTTCTCGTGTAACACGCAGTTACTACCGTGGCAAGTGCAGAGGGAGACGTCAGGCCGTTGCCCTGAGCGTTGCTCGGCGAAAGCAGCGTCGCGGCTGGCCTGAGCCCCGGGCTTCTTCAGCCCGGCCGGGCGTGAACCGGATGGCGCGTTCCGGGCAGTTCCGCGCCGTCGCGACCGCCAGCAGCGTCACGCAACCGATTGTCGTACGTCGGATCCACTGGTCGACCCGGCCAGTCACGTCGCGCCCCTGAGCGTGAACTCACCATTCAGCGCGCACTGGTTTGTGGGTACGCTCCCCCCAGGCCGCCGGAGCCCCTGCGCGCCGCAGGCGATGCCGCCTGCGGCGCGCAGGGTGTTCCAGTTCTCGTGGGTGACCCGCCGGCCGGCGCCGAAGTCGCGGCTGTCGCAGACCACCAGTTCAGTCCTGAGCGCCCGGTGTTCCTTGAAGTTTATCTGTAGCGGCCCGCGGCCCTGTCTACGACGTCTACCTGGCAGTTGCTGGGTCTCGTCGGAGACATGTTCTCTGCAGCGTGTCGCTGACGTGCTCGATGTGCGCGGGGAGTACGGTCATCGCGTCACCGGGATCGGGGGGGATGCGGTGATCGTGCACAGGGTGTTAACGGGGAGCGCCGAGTCGTGGACTGTACTCGGCGATGATGGGCTGCCGGCTGAGCCGGCGGAGGCCTACCTGGCGTATCTAGCCGCGCTGGAACGGTCGCCGAACACGCTCCGGGCGTATGCGCACAGCCTGGCGATGTGGCTGGAGTTCCTCGGCGGGCAGCGGACTGGCTGGCGGGAGGCGGGCGTCGAGCAGGTGGCACGGTTCGTCGCCTGGCTGCGGGCGCCGGCGGCGAACGTGATCGTCCTCGATGCGGGTGAGCCGGCGCGCGCGCCCGCCACGGTGAACCGGCACCTGGCCGCAGTGTTCGGGTTCTATGACTTCCACGCCCGGACCGGGACGGGGACGGCCGCCGATCTGGTCGCCTGGCGGCGGACCGGGCGCGGTTCGTATAAGCCGTTCCTGCATCACGTCACGGCGGGTAAGCCGATCCCGGTCCGCCCGGTCAAGCTGACGGTGCCGCAGCGGATCCCGGACACGCTCACCGATGCGCAGGTCATCGCGCTGCTGGAGGCCTGCGGGCACCTGCGGGACCGTTTCCTGCTCGCCCTGCTTGCTGAGACGGGAATGAGAATCGGGCAGGCGCTCGGGCTGCGTCACGCTGATGTCGTCAGCCGGGAGAAGGTGATCCGCATCGTCGCGAGGGCAGACAACGCCAACGGGGCGCGGGCCAAGACGCGCGGTATGCATCAGGTTCCGGTGTCAGCGGCCCTGATCCGCCTGTACTCCGAGTACATGCACGTGGAGTACGGGCCACTCGACTCGGATTACGTGTTCGTCAACTTATTCGCCGAGCCGCTCGGCGCGCCGCTGCGGTATCAGGCTGTCCAGGCGCTGGTGAGCAAGCTGCGCCAGCGGACGGGGATCGAGTTCAGCTGCCATGCACTGCGGCATTCCCATGCCACCGACCTGATCCGCCGCGGCGTGCCGATCGAAGTCGTCAGCAAGCGCCTTACCCACGCGTCGGTGACCACGACCAGCGCGGCATATGTGCATCTGCAAGCCGACGACATCCGGGCTGAACTCGTCCGAGCCGGAGTGTGGACCGACCCGGGTACCGGAGCGCAGCAGTGACCCGGACGGCCGCGGCGGCGGTGACGCTGCAGGCAGTACCTGACCTCGGAACCCCGGGCGAGCGGCTGCTGGCCGCGCTGCGCCCGCCGTTCACCGCCGAGGTCATCGTCCCTGACACCGGCGATGTGGTGCTGGCCGGGCAGCGCTGCACCGTGCCGGGCTGTGATCGCAGGCGCCAGGGCCGCGGATTGTGCGGCAGCCACTATTCGCGCTGGCACAAGGCCGGCAAGCCGGACCTGACGGAGTTCACCGCTGCCACCGGGCCGGTAGGCAGGGCCTGGCGTGGTGTCCGCGCAGCTGAGCGTTATGACCTTCGCGCCCTGCCGCCGCCGTTGCGGATGGAGATCGCCTATGCGCTGCAATGCCGCAGCGATCAGCGCGCCGCCGGCGTTCGCCCCTGCCAGGTCTCTGTGGCAGTCAGGCGGCTCGCCGGCGCCGGCGTTACCTCGCTGCTGGAGCTGACCGGCACCGAACTGGCAGCGATCATTCAGCCGGCAGCCAGCCGGGACCATGACGCGGCCGCGTTCGTCCGCTACGCGCACGCGCGCGTCAGCGACTTCGCCGGCAACGTCACCGCTGAGGACGAATACCGGCGGGATACCTGGGATTCCCGCAGGCTCGGGCTGCCGGCGAATGCCGGCAGCTACCTGATCCGGTTCGGCGGCATCCCGCAGGCCTGGCTGCGGGATGCGGTCAGGCGGTGGGCCCGGTTCCGGCTGGCCACCGGCAAGGCCGTCGGCACCGTTGCCGGCGACGCCATCGCACTGACCTGGTTTGCCCGCTACCTGCACGGCGCCGTTCCCCGTGCCGACGGCGAAGCGGGGATCAGCCGCGGCGTGCTGGAGCGTTACCTGTCGCACCTGGCCACTGCCAGCCTTACTACGCAGACCCGGCTGGGCTACCTGGTCGCGCTGCGCGGCTTCCTGGAGGCCAGCCGCCGCCACGGCTGGCTGCCGCAGCTGCCAGCCGGCGCGGTCCTGTATGCCGACGACATGCCGCGCCGGGGCGCCTACCTGCCCCGCTTCATCCCCGAGCACGTCATGGCCCAGCTCGAATCGGAGGCGAGCCTGGCCCGCATCACCGACCCCGCCACCCGCCATCTGATCATCGTGCTGATCGAGACCGGGCTGCGGTCCAGCGACGCCTGCCGGCTCTCGCTGGACGGGCTGCTCGAAGACAGTGCCGGCTGGCCCTGCCTGCGGTTTTACAACTCCAAGGTGAAAACCGAGCAGACGGTCCCGCTCAGCGCCAGGGCTGCCGCCGCCATCCGCGCGCAGCAGCAGCAGGTCACGGCGGCCTGGCCGGCCGGGACCCGGTGGCTGTTCCCGCGCGCTACCGCCAACCCCGACGGCCATGCCTGCTTTTCCTATGCCACGCTGCATGCCCGGCTGGCCCGCTGGCAGGAAGACATCGACCTGCGTGACGAGTCCGGCCAGCCGGTCCGGGTCAGCCCGCACCGCTTCCGGCACACGCTCGGGACAAGAATGATCAATTCCGGCGTGCCAGAGCACATCGTCCAGCGCATGCTGGGGCATAAGAGCCCGCAGATGACGGCCACGTATGCCTCGCTGCACGATACGACGCTGCGGGCGGCCTTCGACCGCTACTGCGAGCTGCGCGTCGATGTCACCGGGCACCTGATCGGCTACGACCCCGGCTCGCCGGCCGCCGACGCCGAATGGGTCAAGCACAACCTGTCCCGGGTTCACGACAGCCTGCCTAACGGCTACTGCGGCCGGCCGCCGCAACAGGACTGCCCGCACCCCAACGCCTGCCTGACCTGCCCGGATTTCCAGACGACGCCGGAGTTCCTGGCCGTGCACCGCGCGCAGCGCGAGCGCACCGCCGTTCTCATCGCCACCGCCGAGCAGCTCGGGCAGACCCGGCTGGCCGCTGGCCACCGCAAGGTCGCTGCCAGCCTGGACGCCATCATCCCCGCCCTGGAAGCCCTGGACCGGAGCACCGATGCGCCCTGACAACAGCCGCCACCTCGCCCAGGCGGCCCGCCGCCGCAGCGACGCCGCGATCACCCGGGCACGCGATGCCCTCAAAGACCTCGACCGCGCCGGCGACCAGGTCACCTTCCGCAGCGTCGCCGCAACGGCCGGGGTATCGCGCGCATGGCTGTATCGCCAGCCCGGCATCCGCGCCGAGATCGAGCGGCTCCGCGCCGCGGCAGCCCCGGCTGCCAGCCGCCCGCTCCCGGCAGCCCAGCGCGGCACCAGCGAGTCCAGGCAGCAGCGCATCGAGGCACTGCTAGCCGACAACGCCCGGCTCCGCGCCGACAACGCCCGCCTCAGCGAGCAGGTCTCGGTGCTGCTCGGCGAGCGCCGGACCGCGCAGGCCCGCCCCTGACCGCCGCCCCGGAAACATGCCTCAGCGACATGTCGCCGACATGAAAGACCAGCTCAGCCCCCTGATTTCAAGATCAACTAGCGATAATCAGGTACTGCTTCAGGCGGCTGGAGCGGTAGTAGCAGACGATCTCGGGGTCGACGCCGCGGGTGATCACCTTGGTGCGGAAGGTCCCGGGCGTGGGGTGGGGTCCGGCGCGGCGGACCTGGCGGCCGAAGACCAGTGAGACCTGGTCGGGGCGGCCCAGGTCCAGGTGGTCGCGGATCAGGCCCTCGAAGAATGCCCGCCCGGCCGCGGGCCGGGCGAACATGCGGGTGCCGGACACCTCGAACTGGCGGAACGCCAGGTCATAGACATACCCGGCGCGCAAGTCGTCGCGGGTGAACGGTGAGGGCAGCCAGGCCTGCCAGCGCCAGAAGAAGCTGGTAACCGCGCCGGGACCGAGCCGGCCGCAGATCCGCTGCAGCAGCGCCGGGTCGGCGCAGGAGGCGAACCCGTTGTCCATCTCGGTGAAGGCCACGCCGACCTTCGCCAGCTGCCGCCTGGCCCACTCATGCCCGTTCAGCC
>JASHOV010000607.1 GCA_030038495.1 Streptosporangiaceae bacterium | reverse complement strand
CGACGACATCGGCCGCGTCGGCCAGCGGCACCGGGGCCTCGTTCACCGTGCAGGCCGGCGCGATGTCGCACCGGCCAAGGCACGAGCCCGCAACGAATTCGACCGCGGCGTCGTCGCCGCAGGCCTCCCTGAGCTCGGCGATCCGCTCGTCCCCGCCCCGCAGCCAGCAGGACAGGTCGTGGCAGACGCGCAGCTCGACCTTCTTCGGCGGCTCGGTGCGGAAGTGCGGGTAGAACGAGACGAGGCCCTCGATCTCATACAGCGGCCGGCGCACGTCGCGGGAGAGCGCGATCAGTTCCTCGCGCGGCAGCCAGCCGAGCCGCTCCTGGATCGCGTTCAGCGCCGGGATCAGGCTGGGGCCGGGGAACTTGCCCGCTCGTGCCTCGACGCCGGGGACGCGGAGCCTGGCCTCAGCCATCGGCGCGCTCGATCCGCACCGCGCAGAACTTGAACTCCGGGATCTTGCCGATCAGGTCGATCTCGTCGATCGTGAGCAGGTTCGCCGCCGCCTCTCGGAAGTGGAACGGGATGAAGCAGTTGCCGCGCGCCTCGCGGTGCGAGACCTTCACCGCGAGCTCAATGGTCCCGCGCCGCGAGCTGACCCTGGCCATCTCGCCGTCGGCCAGGCCGAGGTCGTCCGCGTCGCCGGGATGGACAAACACCTGCGCCGCCGGCGCGATCGTGTCCAGCGCGTACGACCGGCGGGTCATCGACCCCGTATGCCAGTGCTCCAGCATCCGGCCGGTGTTCAGCACGAACGGGTACTCCTCGTCCGGCAGTTCCTTGGCCGGCAGCCACTCCGCGGGCACCAGGTGCGCCAGCCCGTCGCCGGTGTTGAAGCGCTCGGTGAACATCACCACGGTCCCGTCGCTGTGCTCCGGGTCCGGGTTCGGGTACAGCTTGCCCGTCAGCCCGAGGTTGTCGTAGCTGAGATTCCGGTAGCTGGGGATGACCGAGACCATTTCCTCGAAGATGTCGCGCGGGGAGGTGTACCGCCAGTCGAGGCCGACCCGGTTCGCGATGTCCTGTACGACCTCCCAGTCGACCCGCGCCTGGCCCGGCGGGTCGAGCACCTTGCGGCCGAGCTGGACCCGGCGGTCGGTGTTGGTGAACGTGCCGTCCTTTTCCAGGTAGGAGGACGCGGGCAGGATGACGTCGGCGAACTCGGCGGTCTCGGTCAGGAAGATGTCCTGGACAACCAGGAAGTCCAGCTTCGCCAGGGCCTTGCGGACCTTGTTGATGTTGGGGTCGGACAGGAACGGGTTCTCGCCGAGCATGTACATGCCGCGCACCCCGCCCGCCAGGGCAGAGCCGATGATCTCGGTGACCGTCAGGCCGCGCACCGGGTCCAGATCCGAGGTTCCCCAGGCCTGCTCGAACCGCAGCTTCACGCCGGGGTCGTCGGCCTTCTGGTAGTCGGGGTAGAACATCGGGATCAGGCCCATGTCAGATGCGCCCTGCACGTTGTTCTGCCCGCGCAGCGGGTGCAGGCCGGCACCCGGCTTGCCGATGTTCCCGGTAATCGCGCACATCGCGATCAGGCAGCGGGCATTGTCGGTCCCGGTGGTGTGCTGGGAGATGCCCATTCCCCAGTACATGATGCCGGCCTTGGCCTCGCCCCAGGCCCTGGCTACCCGGCGGATCAGGTCGGCGGGCACGCCAGTGATCTGCTCAGCCCGCTCCGGCGGGTAATCCGCCACCGTCTGCCTGAGGGCCTCGTAGTTGGAGGTGCGGGTGGCGATGTAGTCGTGGTCGACCAGGTCGAGCCGGATCAGCTCGTGCATGACGCCGTTGTAGAACGCCACGTCCGTACCGGGCTTGAGCTGGCAGTACAGGTCGGCGTGGTCGGCCATCTTGTCCGCGCGCGGGTCGACGTAGATGATCGTCGTGCCGTTGCGCCTGGCCTGCTTGAAGAAGCTGGACGCGACCGGGTGGTTGGCGGTGGAGTTGCTGCCGGTCACGATCGCCACTTCGGCGTTGACGATGTCGCCGTATGTGGTGGAGACCGCGCCCGAGCCGATCCCCTCGAACAGCGCGGCCACGCTCGAGGCGTGGCAGAGCCGGGTGCAGTGGTCCACATTGTTGGTGTGGAAGCCGGTCCTGATGAGCTTCTGGAAGAGGTAGGCCTCCTCGTTGGAGCACTTGGCTGAGCCGAAGCCGGCGATCGCCGCGGGCCCGCCGGCGACGTAGATCTCGCTCAGCCGCCTGGCCACCAGGTCGAGTGCCTCGTCCCAGGTGGCCTCACGGAAGTGTGGCAGCACCTCGGCGTAGTCCACCAGCCCGCCCGGCTTCCGGCCGCGCTTGCCGCCCTTGCGCTTGTCCCCGGTGCTGCCTGCGCCGGCAGGCCCGTGGCCATTCGCCTCGCCGCCGCCCGCCATGTCACCTCGCACGTCGGCGGAGAGCGCGCCCTTAGGGTAGGAGTCTTCGCGGCGGATCAGCGGCACGGTCAGCCGCTGCGGCGAGGCGGCGTAGTCCCAGCCGTAGCGGCCCTTCACGCACAGCAGCCCGTGCGAGCCAGGCTGCTCCCGGCCGTCGGCGAAGGCGATCGCGCCCCGCTCGCGGTCCACGTAGTAGGTCAGCGCGCAGCCGACGCCGCAGTACGGGCAGACGGTGTCCACAGCGTCGAGCTCGGTGCGCGGCCGGATCGGGATGTCGTGGATGGGCTTGTTGGTGAGCGCGCCGGTCGGGCAGGCCGCGACGCACTCCCCGCAGGAGACGCAGGACGACGCGCCCATCGGGTCGCTCAGATCGAACGCGATGAGCGTGCTGAACCCCTTGCCGCTGCGCCCGATCACGTCGTTGCCCTGGACGTCGTCGCAGGCCCGTACGCACCGGTCGCACAGGATGCAGGCGTCGTGGTCAACCGAGATGACCGGGCTGGACCGGTCCACGCCGCGGCCGGATCCGGTCGGCAGGCCATCGTTCCCGCTCACCTGGTACTGGTCGGCGAGGTCAAGCAGCTCGTTGTCGGCCGTGGTCGTCTGCTTGGGGTCGCGCTCTCGCGGCGGCTGGTCGGACAGCAGCAGCCTGGTCAGCATGGCGCGGCTGCTCTTGATCTCCGGGGTGTCGGTCCGCACCTGCATGCCGCTCTCGCAGGCCCGCACGCAGGACGCGGCGAATGCGGGCGCTCCGGTATCAACCACGCACATCCGGCAGACGCCGACCGGGTCAAAGCGCTCGTCGTGACAGAGCACGGGGATGTCGATCCCGGCAGCCTTGGCCGCCGCCCAGATCGTCGTGCCCTCCTGGGTGGTGATCTCACGGCCGTCGATCGTGAGCGTCACCGTCTGCGTGTTCTCCGGAGCGGTGATAGCCATATTGGAAGTATCCGCCTGGTTCGGGCGTCAGGCCAACAGCAGGTCACCGGCGGCTGACCCGAGCGGGTGGCCGGCCGAGTCAAGGCCGCGCGCCCGGTAGTAAGCATCGATCATCGCGCGCAGCCGGTCGGCGGTGAGCGCAGCCACCCGGCCGGAGGGGAGCGCGAGCGGCTCGCTCAGCAGCCGGTCGGGCAGCCAGTCGTCGGCTGGCTGCCAGCCCTCGCGGATGTTGTAGACGCGCTTGGCCATGACGATCCTGCGGGCGGTCTCGCGCAGCTCAGCGCCGGTCACGTCCCAGCCGGTTACCCCGGACAGCAGCGCCGCCCACTCACCGAACGGGTCGGTGAACACGCCCCGCAGGAACTTGCAGAGGATCAGCGAGTCCATCACCGCGGCCCGGTCCTCGGTCTCGATCGCCGCGGCCACGTGCGCGTCGCCGCCGTCCAGCCGGTCCAGGTCACCGGACAGGTCCGCCTCGTAGGCGCCCGAGCGATTGTGATCCGCGCCACGCGCGTTGACCGCGAGTCCCAGCGCCATGGCGTGCAGCGTCCTGGGCTCGTAGCCGGGCATCTCCAGGCCCTTGACGTGCGGCGCGAACGCCTGCGAGCCGCCGCCGACCGTTCCTGCAGCCCGTCGTGAGCCTTCGGCCAGCAGGTCGCCGAGCGGGGTGCCGCGGCCGCCGATCTCGTCCAGGGCGCGCAGCAGCGCGGCGGAGTCGCCGAACCGGAGCCAGGGCGCGTCGATCAGGCCCCGCTGTGCGCACTCCATCGCCCACGCGATCGTGCCCCCGGCCGAGATCGTGTCGATGCCCAGCTCATCACAGCGGGCGCTCGCGGCGAGCACCGACGCCGGGTCGTCCACCCCGCACATCGGGCCGAGCGCGAACACGTTCTCGTACTCGACCCGGACCTTCGTGCCGCGCCCTACCCGGTAAATATGCTCACAGCCGATCGTGCACGAGGCACAGCTGCTGCGCGCGACCCGGCGCATGCCCGCCACGCTCCCGTCGGCGGACCCGGCCGGAGAAGAGTCAGCAGGGCCGTCGGGGCCGTGAGCTGCTGCCTCCGCGGCCAGCTGCTGCGCGCCCTCGAACGTGGCGGCCTGGAAGTTCCTCGTCGGCAGCGTGCTGATCGCGTTGAAGGCGAGCAGGTTCGCGAGCGTGCCAAGCTCGCGGTACTTCGCCGTCGCCGGGCCGAACGACCGGGCCCGCAGGTCCCTGGCCGCCGCGAGCACCGCGCCGGGGTCGGCCGTCGCGACCTTCCCCGCCGCCCGGACCGCGATCGCCTTCAGGTTCTTGGCGCCCATCACCGCGCCGAGCCCGCCCCGGCCGGCGTGCCGCCCGTCATGGGAGATTGTGGCGTATCTCACACCGCGTTCGCCGGCCGGGCCGATGGCCGCCACCCGCCAGCCCCGGCCCAGCTGGTCGCGCAGCCGCTGGTCAGCTTCGGCCGAGCTCAGGCCCGCGAGGCCGGCCGCGTCGATAAGGCGCGTGCCGTCGCCGTCGACGAGCAGGACCGACAGCCGCTCACTCCGGCCGGAGATCACGATCGCGTCGTGACCGGTGAGTTTCCCCGCGATCGCGAACTGACTGGAGGCCAGCGCGTCGGTCAGCATCCCCGTCAGCGGTGACTTCGCCACCACGGCGAACTTCGCGCTGGTGGTCAGCGGCGTCCCCACCAGCGGTGAGAACACGAACGCCAGCGGTGCCCCGGCGGCAAGTGGGTCCGCGCCCGGCGGGCCG
>JASHOV010000606.1 GCA_030038495.1 Streptosporangiaceae bacterium | reverse complement strand
CTGCCGAGGCCGGTCATGCTCCCGCCCCCTGTGCCACGGCTGCCGCCTTGCGTCCCCGGCGCTCCTGCCGGGCCGGTGCGAGGTAGCTCCTGAACCGTAGCGTCGCGCCGGTGACCACGACGGCGCCGAGCACGGCCAGCAGCACGAACGGCTGCCAGAGCGCCCCGATCGGCTCGGCCCGCAGCATGACGCCCCGGGATATCTCGTTGAAGTAGGTCAGCGGCAGCAGATAGGAGATCCACCTGACCCCGGCGGCGATGGACGACAACGGGAAGATGAGGCCGGACAGCAGCACCTGGGGGAGCATCGTCATCACCGCGAGCTGGATCGCCTGGCCCTGGTTCTGCGACACGGTGCTGATCATCACCCCGATGCCCAGCGTGACGAACAGGAACAGCAGCGCCCCGAGCGCGAATACCAGCGGCGAGCCGCGGAAGGGAACGCCGAAGATGGCAATCCCGACGGCGAGCACGATCGCGAGGTCGACGGCGGCGACCGCGAAATAAGGCCCGATCTTGCCGAGGAACACGTCGCGCGGCCGCAGCGGCATCACGGCCAGCTGCTCGAGCGTGCCGGACTGGCGTTCCCTGACGACGCCGAGGCTGGTGACGATGGTCCCGATGAATACCAGGACCACGCCCGCCAGCCCCGGAATCATGATGTAGGACGTTGCGAGCTGCGGGTTGTACAGGATGGTAACCCGAGGGCGCACGACTGCCGCCTGCCCGCCCGGGCCGCCGAGCTTGGCCAGCGCTGCCAGTGTGCTCTGCGCGGCGAATAGCTGCGTTCCGTCGATGTAGATGACGGGACTGGGGCCTCCCGTCAGGACAGCGACGTCCGCGTGACCGTCGCGCAGCTGATCCTCGGCCCAGCTGCGGCCCTGCGCCGGCTGCGCGGCGACCACGTCGAACTTGGCGGGCAGCAACTGGCGGACGGCGGCCGCCTGCGGGCCCGCGGCAGCCACCGAGATGCTCTTGACGTCGAAGCTGGCCGCGTACCCGAGTACTACCAGCAAGAGGACCGGCAGCACGATCATCATCGCCAGGGTCCGCCTGTCGCGGCGCAGCTGGCGGAACTCCTTCACAATCATTGCCCACATTCGGGCCTCCCGGCGACCGGTCGGACTAACTCAACAGGTGTTGAATTCTACGACTGTTGAATTAACCCGGTCAAGGTGCCGCCACCCGTCTTGTGGCCGTGCTGCTCGCCGTCGGAACCCCGATCTGATCAGATGTGGTCATGGAGGTAACGCGCCACGCCGGGCGGTGGACGCTTGAGGACCGGTTCCGATCGCCGTGGCACTACCTGCCGTTCGAGGTACATGCCGGCGCCTGCGCCCTGCGCGTGGAACTCGAGTACGAGCGCTCCGGCGCGATCATGGATCTTGGCTGCTTCGGGCCGGCGGGCTTTCGCGGCTGGTCGGGCGGAGCCCGGCGGGCCTTCGTGATCACGCCCGACGCGGCGACGCCCGGCTACCTGTCCGGCGAGCTCGAGCCCGGCACCTGGCAGGTTGTCATCGGCCTGCATCGCGTGCCGCCGGGCGGAGCCGAGTACACGATTACCGCCGAGGTGGCGAGCAGCCCGGGTGAGCTCGTCCCGGCTACGCCACCCGAGCCGCTGCCGCCGCTGGCGGAGCGCCCTGGTTCCCGCATGCTCCCGGCCGCGGGTGGCCGCAGCTGGCTGGCAGGTGATATGCACACGCACACGGTGCACTCCGACGGCGCGATGACGGTGCCGGAACTCGCCCGGCTCGCGGCCGGCCGCGGGCTGGATTTCATCGCCGTGACCGACCACAACACAATCAGCCATCACGGCGAGCTGAGGGCCGCCAGCGGCGCCCATGGCATCGTGCTGATCCCGGGCCAGGAAGTCACGACCGAGGCCGGGCACGCGAACGCACTCGGCAGCATGGGCTGGATCGACTTCCGTGAGCCCGCGGATTCGTGGCTTGAGGCAGCCGAGCAGGCTGGGTGCCTGCTCTCGGTGAATCATCCGATCGGCGGTCAGGTCAGCTGGGCCACTCCCATGAAGCGCCGCCCGCCGCTGATCGAGGTCTGGCACTGGAGCTGGCTGGACACGCGCTGGACCACGCCGCTTGGCTGGTGGCTTGCCTGGGACCCGGAGGCGATCCCGGTCGGGGGCAGCGACTGGCACCGCCCAGGCTCGGACGCGCCGCCAGGGGCGCCGACTACCTGGGTCGCCGCGGAGGCGGCCGACCCGGCGGCGATCCTCGCGGCGACCGCGGCCGGGTTCACGGCGGTGTCGGCAAGCCGGGACGGACCCGTGCTGCTGCGGGTCGGGGACGAGCTGATCGCCAGTGAGGCCGACGGACTGATCCTGACCGGACCGGACGGGCCGAAGGCCAGGATCCGCGGTCGGCTGGCGAAGTTCCCCGCCGCCGAGGGCTGCCACCGAATTGTCGACCTGACCGGTGCCACCGTCGCGCTTACGGGCCAGCGCGCGTGAGCGGGACAGGCGCGATACGCCTGTCCCGCTCTCCGGGTACTGCCACTGCGCTCAGTGCGCCGCCACCTGCGGCAGGGCCGGCTGCCGCAGCCGCCGCCAGCTGGGCAGGCCGCGGGCACCAGCCGCGACCGCGACGGCGATCACGACCTGGATCACCAGGACCGTCACGAAGCCCGTCCGTACCCCGGTGCGGTCCGCGGCCATGGTCAGGAACAGGCTGCCCAGCGTGGCAACCCCCAGCGCCAGCGCCGTCTGCTGCGTCGTGGTCAGCACTCCGCCGCCGACCCCGGCCTCCGCCGGCGGAACCTCGGACAGCACCACCCCGAATAGCGGGCTCATGATCAGGCCCTGACCGGCACCGGCAATGACCATGCCGGGCGCCAGCGCCAGCACGGACACGTGGGGCCAGCCGAGGTAGACGGTGACGGCCAGCACGACCAGCCCGGCCGCCTGCAGCAGCCCGCCGGCCGCGAGCACCCGCGCCCCGTACCGAGCCAGCAGCCGTGACGTGGACAGCGACGCCAGCAGGAACGCGACCGCCATCGGCGCGAGCCCGAATCCCGCGACCAGTGCGCTGTCGTGCAGACCCACCTGGACCAGCAGCGCGTAGCAGAACATGAAGGCGCCAAATCCCGCGAAGAACGGCAGCACGAGCAGCAGACCTCGACGCATACTCGCGTGCCGCAGCAGTGACGGCGGCACCAGCGGCGTCCGGCCGGCCCGCTCCATCCGCCGCTCGACGATGGAGAACGTAGCCGCCGCCAGCGGCGCCACCGCCAGCATCGCGATCGTCCAGGTCGGCCAGCCCAGCGAACGGCCCTCGGTCAGCGGCACCAGGATGGTCAGCACCGTCACGCCGAGCAGGATCGTGCCGGGGCCGTCCACGCGAGCGGCGTTCCCGTGCCGGGTGTCCGGCACATAGCGCCGGGCCAGGACAAGGCCGGCCAGCCCGATCGGAACGTTGACCAGGAAGATGGGACGCCAGCCCGTGCCGTCGAGGTTGAGCGACACCAGCAGGCCACCCAGCACCTGGCCCAGGACCGCCGCCAGTCCGCCGGTCGCGCCGTACCGGCCGAGTGCCCGAGCGCGCCGGTCTCCCGTCGTCGCGGCCTGGATGGTCGCAAGGACCTGCGGCACCATCATTGCCGCCGACGCGCCCTGCGCAACCCGGCCCGCCACGAGCATCTCGGCCGACGTCGCCAGGCCGCAGGCAAGAGAAGTCACGGTGAAGGCCGCCATCCCGATCATGAACAGCCGCTTGCGGCCGAGGCTGTCACCCAGGCGCCCGCCGAGGACAAGCAGCAGGGCATAGGCGGTGGCATAGCCGGAGACGACCAGTTCCAGCAGCGGCTGGCTCGCGTGCAGATCCCTGTCGATCGTGGGGAGGGCAACGTTGACGATGAAGAAATCGAGCATCGGCAGCAGCACGCCCACCAGCACCACTGCCAGGCCGGTGCCCGTGAGCTCGCCCCGACCTCGTCCTGAGTCGTGGGCCTGCGGCGTCCTTGCGTCAAGCCGCGGGCCGGGCTTTGTCAAGTTCAGAGTGGAAGGCATGTCATGAGCTTGCCGCAGAATCTTAGCCAGGTACTAGAGCCTGGTTATACTGGTAGTGGCAGTACCTGGCAACCGTATAAGAAACAAGGCATGATGGTACCCATGAGTCAGCAAGCGCTGGAAGACCAGCCCGAAGCGGCCGTGCTAACCCACGTTCAGGAGACTACGACGGGGTACCGACAAAATGGCTCGGCGATCGATCTGGAACCGGACGACAGCCCGCACCTGCACGGCGATACCGCTCGCGAAGCCTACGAACCGGGTAACCGCAGGCACGAACTGGCGCACCGCAGGCAGGAACTGGGCGGCTTCCTGCGCAGCCGGCGCGAGCGCATCGCGCCCGAGCAGGTCGGCCTGCCGCCAGCGTCCCGCCGCCGCACCCCGGGCCTGCGCCGGGAGGAGGTCGCTACGCTCGCCGGCGTCGGAGTCACCTGGTACACCTGGCTGGAGCAGGGCCGCGATATCAACGCCTCGCCCCAGGTGCTCGACGCGGTGTCGCGCACACTGCTGCTCGATCCGCATGAGCGCGAGCACCTGTTCCGGCTCGCGGACATCCCGGACGGCACCTCGCAGGGTGAGTGCGCGTCGCTGCCGCCCACGGCCCAGCTCCTGCTGGACAAACTCGAGCCGTTCCCCGCTTCGGTACGGAACGCCCGGTTCGACATCCTGGCCTGGAACGCCGCGTACGAGCGCATGATGGGCGACCTGCACGACCGGCCGTTCGAGGAGCGGAACTCTCTCTGGCTGCTGTTCACCAGCGAGCGGTGCCGGAACGCCACGCTCGACTGGGAGGAGGGCACCCGGCGCATGGTCGCCGAGTTGCGGGCGGCCATGGCCGACCACGTGGCCGAGCCGGCCTGGAAGTGCCTGGTCTCCAGGCTCAGCAAGGCGTCACCCGAGTTCGCCGAGCTGTGGGAGCGGCACGAGGTCACCAATCCGGAGAACCTCACCAAGCGCTTCCTGCATCCCGACGTCGGCTTGCTCCGGCTCAACTACACCCACCTCTGGCTGGGCCAGCGGCTCGGCACCCGGATGACGACTTACACCCCGGCCGACGAGCAGACGCACGAGCGGCTGCTGGAGCTGCAGCGCCGCGCGGTAGAACTGCAGCTCGCCTGAGCGAGCCATCATCACGCTTAGCTGTAGTGTTCGGGGGCCGACGGCCCCCGAACACTACAGCTAAGGCATCCAAGCCCCGTTTCCGTAGGTCCCCACGGCCCACAGGTCGTCGCTGCCGAACGCGGCGACGCCGTCCAGGATCGTGTTGCCGCCGTTCGCCAGGCCGGGGTCGGGCCTCGGGACGACTTCCCAGCCGCCGGTGGCTGACCCCTCGCGGCCGGAACGGAGCCCCAGCCCGCGGCCCGCAGGCGGCCGGGACGGAGCCAGGGCGCGGCCTGCTGGCATACTCACTGCGAGGTGCGGACTGGGCGCCAAACCCGGGCACAGCGGCGAAGGGATGCCGATGGGAATGCAAGCACGCTGGGGACTGACTCTGCCGCTGAACGGGATCCCGCTGGCCGACCAGCGGGAGCTGGTGACCGCGCTGCCCGATTATGGCTATACCGATGCCTGGTCGGCCGAGCTGAACGGCATCGACGCCTTCACCCCGCTGACGCTGGCCTCGCAGTGGGCACCTGGGCTGCGGCTCGGCACCGCGATCGTCGGCATCTACACGCGGGCCCCTGTTGCCCTGGCCGTGTCGGCCGGCTCCCTCGCCGCGCTCGCGCCGGGCCGGTTCGTTATGGGCATCGGTACCTCCTCGCAGGTCGCCGTCGAGCAGTGGAACGGCATCGCGTTCGAGAAGCCGTATCAGCGCTCGCGAGACATGCTCAGGTTCCTCAAGGAGGCACTGACGGGTGGCAAGGTCAGCCACGAGTACGAGACGTTCTCGGTGAACGGCTTCCGGCTCGACCCGGCGCCGCCGGTACCGCCCGCGCTCGCGCTCGCCGCCCTGCGGCCCGGCATGGTCCGGCTGGCGGCCGCCGAGGCCGGGATCGCGATCACCAACTGGCTGTCTCCGGCCGACGTGCCCACGGTGCGCGCGGTGGCCGGCCCGGACTGCGAGCTCGTGGCCAGGATCTTCGTCTGCCCCACCGAAGACACCGACACCGCTCGGTACATCGGCAGGCGGGTCGTGGCCGCGTACCTGACCGTTCCCGTGTACGCGGCGTTCCACCAGTGGCTCGGCCGCGGCGAGGTCATCGCCCCGATGCTGGCCGCCTGGAACTCCGGCGACCGCAGGGGCGCGCTGGAGGCGATCCCGGACAAGCTGGTGGACGAGCTGGTGCTGCACGGCTCGCCCGAGCACTGCCGGGAACGAGTAGCGGAGTACCACTCGACCGGGCTGGACACCCCGGTGATCGCGATCCTGCCGACGCCGGGCCTGGACATCCCCGAGGCGGTGCGCAAGCTCGGGCGTGCCCGACATTGACGCCGTAGCACGACTCGTCGCGGAACGCGGCTGCCCGGCGCAGCTGTGCGTGATTTCGCGCGGTGACGTCGTGCTCGACCGCTGCTTCTGCTGCGCGCCGGACGCCCTGTTCTTCCTGTTCTCGGCGAGTAAGCCGATGGTGGCCCTGCTGGTGCACCAGCTGGCCGAGCGGGGCGCCATCGGGCTCGACGACCCGGTGGCCAGGCACTGGCCCGAGTTCGGCCAGCGCGGCAAGGACGCGATCACGATCCGGCAGGTGCTGCGGCACCGCAGCGGCCTCCCGGTCGCCCGCGGCAAGGCCCGCGACGCGCTGGCGATGACGGACTGGGCCGCCTCGGTTCGGGCGCTGGAGCGGGCCGCCCCCGTCTACCCGCCCGGCTCGGCGCCCGCGTACCACTTCCTCAGCTACGGGTTCCTGCTCGGCGAGGTGGTGCAGCGGGTCACCGGCCGCCCGGTGCGCGACGTGCTGCGGTCCGAGCTGCTGGAGCCGCTGCGCCTGCATGACACCTTCCTTGGCCTGCCTCCCGTTGGCCGGGAACGGCGGCTCCCTGTGGCCGGCCGCGGCGGCGCGGAACGCGTCACGGGGCTGATGATCAACCGACGGGCGGTACGGCAGGCCGTGATCCCGGCCGCCGGCGTGTCCTCGACAGCCCGCGACCTGGCCCGGCTGTACGCGACGCTGGCCCACGGCGGCGAGCTCGACGGCGTACGGGTGCTGGCCGCCGCGACGCTGCGGTCGGCGCTCCTGCCGTCCAGCGACGGCGAGACCGACCGGTGCCTGAAGCTGCCGGTGCGCTGGTCGGAGGGTTTCCAGCTCGGCGGCCCGCGCGGGGGCCCGGAACGCCTCGGCGGCCGGCACAGCCCGCTGGGCCAGCTCTCCAGCCCGCGCGCCTTCGGCCACAACGGCAGTTACGCGTGCATCGGCTGGGCCGACCCGGACCGCGACCTGGCGGTCGGATACGTGACTTCCCGGCTCGTCTCGCGGGCCGCCGGCGCCCGGCACATGGCCGAGATCAGCGACGCGATCCTGGCCGCCTGCGCCTGACGGTGTCATCTAGACCGGGACCCGGCGGCGCCGCCGCACGAGCCGCACCAGCGCCGACAGGCCCAGGACCGAAGATAGCGCGAGGTAGACGACAGCCGGCAGGACGACGTAGTGACCCAACAAGGCGCCGTCGAGCGCCGCGATGGCGAGAATCAGCGCCAGGGCGAACGCGGGGCGAGCGTCGGTGATAGCCCATACCAACGGCAGCAGCACGAACGCGGCGAGCAGCGCGAGGCGCAGCACCACCAGCTGCCGGAGCCATACCTCGGGCGGACTCAGGAGGAGGTACGCCGGCGGCATGCAGAACCAGAGCAGCCAGGACTTTGGCGGCCGCTCCTCTCGCAGTGCGGTCAGCAGTGCCAGGGCGAGTGGCGGCAGGTCCAGCGACAGTCCGCGCACGTCCCAGATCAGGCCTGCCATCACCACCGCGACCAGAGCCAGGACCGCTAGCTCGCGGCGCACGAACCAGATCAGGGTTGTCGCGATGAACAGGCCGGTGTAGCTGGCCACCTCGTACTGGGGAACTGACCACCCGGCCCGGCTCAGGAAGATGAGCGTCCTGGACATCGCGGCAAGAACGGCGCCGAAATATGTCGCGCAGGCGAGCATCGCGGCCAGGCGCAGGCTGGCCAGCGCAGGCAGGCTCGCGTTCCTGGCTCCCCGCGCCCGGATGCCGCCGACGATCAACGACGCTGACTCACGGGCACTCGGCCGGCACCGGCCCGGCGCCGCGGTGTCGAGCAGCGTGCCGAGCATCTCATCGCCGCGCCCGGACCGGTACTCCACCGGGTAAGCGCGCAGCAGCCAGCGGCAGCGGCGCTCCATCGGGCTCATGTGGCCGCCTCGCCGGGCCTGCGAAGCCGGGCACCCGCGCCATGCGGCCGGGCGGATGCCATCACGATCCGGGCCGCGGCGGCCATGCGCTGCGCCTCGGCCTCGAGTGCCGCCGTTCCCGTCGGAGTCAGGGCGTAGGACCGGCGGGTGCGGCCGTTGACGACCTCCTCGCTGACCTGGGCGACGTAGCCCTCGGCGGTCAGCCGGTCGAGCGCGGTGTACAGGGTCCCTGTTGCCAGCCGCACGCGGCCGGCCGACAGCTCCCCGGTCCGCTTGATGATCGCGTAGCCGTGCAGCGGCCCGTCGATGAGCGAGGCGAGCACAAAATATGTCGGCTCCCGCATCGGCACATTCCGTCTGGCCATGACGGCATGATAAGTAGATTATCGACGCATCGTCAATCTACTTATCTGAGGACATCACCAGCTGCCGGGGATGTCCGCGCCGTACCAGGACGCGATGATGTGGTGCGCGATCGACACCGGCGGCGGCAGCAGGAGCCGGCCCTCGGCGATCGCGGCCGTCAGTTCGTCCCGGCTGTACCAGTCCGCCTCCGCGATCTCCTCGGCGTCGACCCGGATCTCCTGCCGGCCGTCCGCCTCGGCCCGGAAGCCGAGCATCAGGCTCTGCGGCATCGGCCAGGGCTGGCTGCCGAGGTAGCGCACCTCGCTGACGACGATGCTGGTTTCCTCGTGCACCTCGCGCGCCACCGCCTGCTCGGCGGATTCCCCCGCCTCCACGAACCCGGCCAGGATGGAAACGCGGCGCTCGGGCCACATGACGTTCCTGGCCAGCAGGCACCGGTCATCGGGATCGGTCACCAGCACGATCATGGCCGGGTCCACGCGAGGGAAATGCTCGCTGGCGTCCACGGGGCACTTGCGGGCGTGACCGGAATAGACCGGGTCCGTCGGCGAGCCGCAGCGCGGGCAGTGGGTGAACGTCTCGTGCCAGTTCGCCAGGGCCACCGCATGCGTCATCAGCCCGGCGTCCCGGTCCGACAGCAGCGGTCCGACCTCGCGCAGATGCGCCAGGCGAACGCCGGCCCGCCGCGGATCGGCCGGGTCGGGTGACTGCGGTGGCTCCGGCGCCGGTGGTTGCGGCAACTGCCCGGCGACGCCGAAGTAGGCGACACCCGACGCGTCGGTGCCGAGCAGGAACCTGACGCCGTCCGGCGCCTCGGCGGGCCCGGCGAACACGAGCCGGGCGCCGGCCTCGTCGACTTTGCACAGCGCCCGGCCGTGCTGTACCGGCAGCACCCGGGTGCGTGGATCGGCCCAGGCCGCATCCAGCCACGCCTGATCCGTCCGCAGGTGCGTGCACGGGTCAACCTCGCCACGCGCCAGGGCCAGCCCGGTCAGGGCCGTTCCGGTCAGGCCCAGCCCGGCGCGGCCACGGGCAGCGCCCGCAGGCTGCCCGGCCGGGCCCGCCGCCGACTCG
>JASHOV010000605.1 GCA_030038495.1 Streptosporangiaceae bacterium | reverse complement strand
CTCGGCTCCCGACGCCGTTCCGGCCGGAGCGGGGCCGCGGCCGCCGGAACGGCGTCGGGAGCCGAGCCCACCGTTCCCCGCCTGGACGAGCACGGCGACGAGCCGCACGCCAGGGTCGACGCGCGGAAGCTCGAGGCGGCCCTGCTCGGGCTGCGCAAGCCGCTGGTCAGCGTCCCGCTGGCGCTGGAGGTGACGGGCGCTGCCGACGCGCGGGCCGAGCGGCTCAAGCTCCTGGGCCAGATCGACGACTACCTGCTGCCCAGGCTCAGGCAGTCGGGCGCGCCGATCCTTGTCGCTCTGGTCGGCTCGACGGGGGCGGGCAAGTCGACCCTGATGAACAGCCTTGTCGGCCGCCAGGTCAGCCTCACGGGCATCCGCCGCCCGACCACGAACAGCCCGGTGCTCGCGTGCCACCCGAACGACATGCGGTGGTTCGCTGAGAACGTCTTCCTGCCGACGCTGCCACGGGTCCGGCAGCAGGGGCTGGCGATGCCGGGCCGGGATGGCCTGCTGGTGCTGGCCGCGAGCGAGGGGATGCCGGAGGGCGTCGCGGTACTGGATACCCCGGACATCGACTCGGTGGTCCAGGCGCACCGCGACTTCGCTAACCAGTTCCTGGATGCCTCCGATCTGTGGCTGTTCGTCACGACCGCGCGCCGGTACGCCGATGCTGCGGTGTGGGAGATGCTGAAGGATGCCAGGGACCGCGGCGCGGCCCTGGCCATCGCGCTGTCCCGCGTGCCGCCCGCTGCCATTCGTGAGCTCTCGGCGCACTTCGACGCCATGCTCGAAGCCAACGGGCTGCACGACGTCCGGCGGTTCGTCATCCCCGAGACCGTCGTGACCGACGCGCAGCTGCCCGCCGGGGTCGCTGCCCCGGTCCAGGAGTACCTGACGGACACCGCGCGCCGGGACGACCGGCGGGTCGCGGTGCTCACCCAGACGATGTCCGGAGTGCTCGACACGTTCAATGACCGCGTCCCGGCCCTGGCCGACCAGGCGGCCGCCCAGGTAAAGAGCAGGCGGGAACTGCGGCACCTGGTGGACATGGCCTACGCGGACGGCCTCGGAGAGTTCGACGAGGCGACCAGGAACGGATCGCTGCTGTGCGGCGAGGTGCTCGCCCGGTGGCAGGACTTCGCGGGAACCGGCGACCTGCTGCGGGCCCTGCAGTCCCGCAAGGGACGCGGCGGTCGCGGCAAGAAGGACCGCACCCCGGCTCGTGCCACTGCGCTCAGGGAAGCCCTGCGCGCGAGCCTGGAGTCCCTGATCGGCTCGACGGCCGATCGCGCCGCCGAACAGGCGGTCGTCGCCTGGCAGGGCGAGCCGGCCGGGACCGCGCTGCTTGCTGGCCTGGCCGGCGGCGGGCCCGGTAGCGCGGCGGGCGAGTCCGAGTCCGAGCCCGACTTCGTGGCGTCGGCGCTTGCCGATCTTGGCCTGACGGGCGCCTCCGCGGCGGGCGCCCCGACCAGCGCGGCCGCGCTGGCCAGGGCGTCGGCGGACCTGGCCACGCAGGCGCAGCGGGTCGTCGACGGGTGGCTAGCTCAGGTCCAGCGGCTGGTGCGCGAGGAGAACGTCACCAAGCGCTCGATCGCGCGGGTGGTGTCCTTCGATGACCAGTCCCTGGCGCTCGTGCTGGCCATCGGAGTGCTCCGCCACGGCGGGCAGGAAAAGCCGGAAGCCGACAGCGCGAGCGCGGTGCCGCAGCGGGTGCTGACGTCGCTGTTCGGGGCCGGGCTGCTGCGCGATATTGGCGTCCGGGCCCGGCAGGACCTGCACGAGAGGGTACGCGACCTATTCGACGGCGAGGCGCGGCGGTTCGTCGTCCTGATCGAGAGCACCGGAGTCCTTGACGAGACGGCGGCGACTGAGCTGCTGCAGGCCGGGTACACGCTGGAGAGCGCTCGATGACTGCCGCTGCCATGGACCAGGCTCAGCGCGCCACCGAGCGGGCTGGCCTGTCCGTCAGGCTGGCGTCGCTGGCGAGGCTGGTGCAGATCGGTTCGGCCCGGCGCGGCCCCGACGGGTTCAGCGACGAGCTGCTTGATGCCGCCGATGCCCTGCTGAACAGAGCGGGCGAGCGGCTGATGCTGTCGGCGGAGCACACCGTGGTGGCGCTGGCCGGCGGCACGGGCAGCGGCAAGTCGTCGCTGTTCAACAAGCTCTCGGCCGCCGACTTCTCGACCGTCGGGGTCACGAGACCGGTGACCAGCGAGGCGCACGCCTGCGTGTGGGGGGTAGGCGGTTCCGGGCCGCTGCTGGAATGGCTCGGCATACCGCGCCGTTACCGGTACGCCCGCTCAAGCGCCCTCGACACCGGCGAGCAGTCCCTCAACGGCCTGGTCCTGGTGGACATGCCCGACCACGACTCGGTGATGGGGCACGCGACGGACCTGGTCGACCGGCTGGTGGGCGTCGCTGACCTGATGATCTGGGTACTTGACCCGCAGAAGTATGCCGACCGGGCCGTGCACCGGCGGTTCCTCGTACCGCTGGCGGGCCATTCAGAAGTGGTGGCCGTGGTGCTGAATCAGGCCGACCTGCTGACCGCGGCCCAGGCCGAGGAATGCGTGCATGACCTGCGGCGGCTGCTGGACTCGGAGAACCTGCACGACGTCCAGATCCTGGTGACCTCGGCGGTAACGGGTGCTGGTATCGAGGAACTGCGCAAGCTGCTGATCGAGGCGGTTTCGGCGCGGCGCGCCTCGGCGGCCAGGATCGCGGCCGACGTCGACAACATGGTCGTGCAGTTCAGGCCCTACAGCGAGATTGCCGCGGATGCAACCGGCCTGGCCACCGAGCCGGGCCTGCCGGCCGGCGCGGCGGAGGAGCTTTCCGGTGAGTTCGCCAGGGCCGCAGGCGTGCGCGCCATCGGCGACACGCTCCGCAGCGCGCGGGAACTGCGAGCCCTGGACTACACCGGCTGGCCGGTCAGCTGGATGGCCGAACGGCTGACCAGCCGAGATCCGGCCAGGAAGGTCAGGCTCGGGAAGATCTGGGCCGAGCTGCGCGACGTCACGGCGGGGCCGGCGGGAGCGCAGCAGGCCGAGATCGATAACGCCCTGACTCAGCTCGCCGACAAGGTTTCCCCCGCTCTGCCCAGGCCCTGGTCGCGGACGGTCAGAACGGTGGTCAGGTCGCACGCGGATGAGATCCCGGCGGCACTCGGCGCTGAGATCGGCAGCGCGCTGCCGCCCGAGAATAGCGGCGAGCGGTGGTGGCGGGTCGCTGGGGTCGTGCAGGGCTTGCTGCTCGGCAGCGCCGCGGTCGGGCTCGCCTGGTTCGTGGCACTGCTCGCGATCGGGGCGGCCAACGCCGGGCACGGCCTGCCCGCGCTGTTCTCCGACCTGGCGCTGCTGCCCGTCGCCGTGGCGGTCGTCGCGGGCGCGCTGGTCGCAGGCTGGCTGATAGCGGGCCGCTGTACGATAGCGGTGCAAGCCGCCGCGGTCAGGGAGACAGATCAGCTGGTCGAGGACATCGGGCAGCGGATGACGGGCGTAGCCCACGGCCTGGTGATCGCGCCCGCTGAGCAGGAACTCGCGGAGCTGGCCAGGTTCCGCGCCGAGCTCGAGGTTGCGGCCGGCCACGCTCGCGTGTCGTAACGGCGGCGACCGGGCCCTTAGCTAGCGGCTTGGGGTCACCGGCCTGCAGCCACCGGGCCCCGGGCCCCTGGGCCACCCGCCGGCCTGGGTTCTGCGAGCCATGTGCGGGCCGCGCAGGCCGTGTGCAGGGCGGATCGTGCCACGTCTACTGCCAATCCGCATCTTCGGTGTCCACAGGCTGGCCGCAGCGGGGTCAGTTGCGCACAGCCGCACCTGTCCCGCGGCGGCTTGTCGTCATCGCGCTGGAGCCTGGTATCCGCAAGCCCGGCGGCCACCGCGCCGCCGCGGCCGGGCGTCCGGGCAGCGGGCGCCCGACGTCCGGAGGAGGTGGGCATGACCAACGAGGCGATCGTCAGCGTGGCCGGCTACATCGCGACCGATCCCGACTACGTGAAGAGCAAACCGGGCACGGCGGCGATGACCAAGATGCGGCTGGCCTGGACTCCGCGCCGGTTCGACAGGGAAACCAACGGCTGGGTCGACCAGCCCACGTGCTTCGTGTGGGTGAAGTGCTGGCGCAAGCTAGCGGATAACGCGAACTTCTCGCTGAGCAAGGGGGATCCGGTCGTGGTATCGGGCACCTTGACCGTCAGCGAGTACCTGGCCAAGGACGGGACGCGGCGGACCAGTGTCGACATCACCGCCACCGCGATCGGCCACGATCTGACCCGCGGGGTCACATCGATCCGCAGGCAACGGTCATCGAGCGACAAGGCAACCCAGGACGAGCGGTCCGCGGAAGCTGATGCAGCCGAGGCCGGTTCCGATCGGGCCGAGGCCCTCGAGCCGGGCGCGGACGCGGATTCGCGCGAATTCGGTGCGGCCGAGGCTGAGTCGGGTGATCTTGCAATCGCGGGAGCCGGGGCCCGTGATCTTGAGACCGGCGAGCTGGACCCGGCCGGCCCGGAGCCGGCCGGATCGGCGATCGCCGCCGACGTAGCCGACGAGGAGGAAACGCCGGAGCCCGCGTCGGCGCGCTGATCGCCGGCGACTGGTCCGACCGCTGGCCCGTTGGTCGGGGTCGGCGGGCCGGGCCGGGGCGGCGGGCGCGCGCACCGGCATCGGCACCGGTGCTGGTGCTGGTGCTGGTGCAGCGCGTTCGTAGTCGTGTCCTGCTGGCCCTACCCTTAGAGCCATGCCGGAGTTCATCTACCAGATGAGCCGTGTGCGCAAGGCGCACGGTGACAAGGTCATCCTCGACGAGGTGACGCTCGCGTTCCTGCCCGGCGCCAAGATCGGCGTCGTCGGGCCGAACGGGACGGGCAAGTCGACGCTGCTGCGGATGATGGCCGGAGTCGAGCATCCCTCGAACGGCGAGGCCAGGCTGATGCCCGGCTTCACGGTCGGGATTCTGGACCAGGAGCCCGGCCTGGACGACTCGAAGACGGTGCTGGGCAATGTCGAGGAAGGCGTGGCCGAGACCAAGGCGCTGCTGGACCGCTACAACCAGATCGCCGAGGAGATGGCCACCGACTACTCGGATGACTTGCTCGCAGAGATGGGCAGCCTGCAGGAGCAGCTGGACCATAAGAACGCCTGGGACCTGGAAAGCCAGCTCGAGCAGGCCATGGACGCGCTGCGCTGCCCGCCGCCAGACGCCGATGTGACGGTACTGTCGGGTGGCGAGCGGCGGCGGGTGGCCCTATGCAAGCTGCTGCTGTCGCAGCCGGACCTGCTGCTGCTCGACGAGCCGACCAACCACCTGGACGCGGAAAGCGTCCAGTGGCTGGAACAGCACCTGGAGAAGTATCCGGGGACCGTCGTGGCCGTGACCCACGACCGGTACTTCATGGAGAACGTGGCCGGCTGGATCCTGGAGCTGGACCGCGGCCGCGCCTACCCCTATGAGGGCAATTACTCCACGTACCTGGAGACCAAGGCGGCCCGGCTCAAGATCGAGGGCCAGAAGGACGCCAAGAAGCGCAAGCGGCTGGAGGACGAGCTGGAGTGGGTCCGGTCCAGCCCGAGGGCTCGCCAGGCCAAGAGCCGCGCCCGGCTGCAGCGCTATGAGGAGATGGCAGCTGATGCCGACAGGAACCGGAAGCTGGACTTCGAGGAGATCCAGATCCCGCCGGGCCCGCGGCTTGGCACGAAGGTCGTCGAGGTCAGCGGGCTGAGCAAGGGCTTTGAGGACCGGGAGCTGATCGAGGACCTAAGTTTCAGCCTGCCGCAGGGCGGCATCGTCGGCGTCATCGGCCCGAACGGCGTCGGCAAGACCACGCTGTTCAAGATGATCGTCGGCGAGGAGAAGCCCGATACTGGCTCGATCACGGTCGGCGAGACCGTTCAGATCGCCTACGTCGACCAGTCGCGTGAACGGATCGCCGCGGACAAGAACGTCTGGGAGGTGATCTCGGACGGTGAGAGTTACATCACGGCCGGCAAGACCGAGATCCCGAGCCGGGCCTACGTGGCGGCGTTCGGCTTCAAGGGCGGCGACCAGCAAAAGTCGGCCGGCGTCTTGTCGGGCGGCGAGCGCAACCGGGTGAACCTGGCGCTGACGCTCAAGCAGGGCGGGAACCTGCTGCTGCTGGACGAGCCGACCAACGATCTGGACGTGGAGACCCTGTCTTCGCTGGAGAACGCGCTGCTTGAGTTCCCCGGCTGCGCCGTGATCACCAGCCACGACCGGTGGTTCCTGGACCGGATCGCTACCCACATCCTGGCCTGGGAGGGCGGCGCCAGCTGGTTCTGGTTCGAGGGCAACTTCGAGTCCTACGAGAAGAACAAGATCGAGCGGCTCGGGGCCGAGGCGGCCCGGCCGCACCGGGTCACCTACCGCAAACTGACGAGGGACTGACCCTCTTTCGTTACGGCGCGGTCCCGTCGATATACACCGGGGTAGACCTGGAACCCTGGTCCGCTACGGCGAGGGCAACGCAGGTGCCGACCTGCGGGCATTGAATGGAGCCGATGTCCATGAAGGCATCGATCTGCATGCCCGGCGGCACCCGGGCGGGCACCGGGAACATCACCCGGTCCCAGCTCTGCCCGGAGTCGGCGGTGACGAGGATCATCGCCGACCCTCCGTTGAAGCCGCCGGCCGGGAACCGCTGCCCTATAGCCTCCGTACCGGACACGTAGCAGGTCGAGTCGGTCGGGCAGGAGATGGCCGACAGGCTTGGCTGCGGAACGTCGGCCGGCAGGGACCGCTGCGTCCAGGTTCGGCCGCCGTCGGCCGACACAGCGACGCTGGCGGACTGGTTGCTCGGGCCGATGGTCGTGAGATGCGGGGCAGCTCGAACGCGGCGGCGCAGGCGCAGTAGCGCGGCACGTTCCGCACCAAGCTGGAAGCTCAGATTGAGCCGACTCAGCGCGAGCCGCGAGTCCCGGATGGGCTGACGGCTTGCATGCTGGCCGGGCTCGCTCGCCTGGGCTGGCGTCCCGAGCATGAAGCAGTGGCCGGTGTCGGGGCACGTCACCTGGATAGTGGGACCGGGGGTGAAGCCGGAGGGCAGCCTGCCCGGCGTCCAGGTGACGCCCCCGTCCGCAGTGGTCAGCACGTAGCCTCCGGAGGCTACGTCGGCGGCACCGAGGCTGGCGCTTACGCCCACCACCACGCAGTCTCTTGCCGTGGGGCAGCTCAGGGCCTGCATCGCCGCCCCGGCCCGGAACGCCGAGGTGCTGAACCGCCGGCCGCCGTCGGTCGTGCGCACGAACGTCACGCCGCCGTAGTACTGCTGCGAGTTCGGCAGCGGGACGGGCGACGTGGTGAGCAGCCCGGCGCACGTCGACGTGGTCGGGCAGCTGAGCTGGAAGATCACGCCGTGGACGGGGGCGAGCAGCGGCTCGACCGTCCAGGAGTGCCCGCCGTCGGTGGTTTGGGCGAGTACTGACTGCCCGTTGTAGAGGCCACCAGCCGCGCAATGGGCCGCCGAGCTGCAAGACAGGGCGGAGCTGAAGGTCAGGCCGGAGGGCACCGGCAGGACGCTCCAGGTGAGGCCGCCAGTGGTGGATACGTAGAAGGAGTTCATGTCCGCCGGCCCGCTCGCGGAGGTGGCACTGTCGCCCTGGACATAACAGGTCCCGTCCGCCGGGCACGTGAGGTAGCCGGGCTCGGGGCCGACGGTGTCCTGCCGCCATCCGGCGCTGACCAGGTAGCTGGCCAGGCGCCAGCCTCCGGCGGAGGCACTGGCTCCGGTCACCGCGTCGGCCGGCAGCGCGCGGGCTGCTTGCCAGGACGTGGTCAGCGGCCGGGCGAGCCTGCTGTGGCCGGGGAGCAGGACGACGAGCAGGGCGGCCACCGCGGCGGCAGCCGTAGCTGCCGCGATCAGCTCTCGTCGGCCCGGTCGCAGCGGCCGACGCGAGCGGACCGGCCGGTCGGGCCCGAGCCGGCCGAGCCGCCGGCGCTGACCGCACGTCCCGGTCAGCGCAGACTCCCATGCCGCCCCGGTCGGAACCGTGACGTCCGCGGCCAGGTAACGGACTCCGCTGGCGACCGCGGCCCAGCTGCCACTCTCCGCCCGGCAGCCTGCGCAGATCGCAAGGTGCCCGCGCACCTGCTCGTCGGCCGGGCCGCTGCTGACCTCGGCGACCATGTCCGCCAGGTCAAGGTGCCGCGATTCGACGCTCATCTGCTCTCTCCCTTCTCGCCTAGCGCCCGGTTGAGCGCAGCGCGTGCCGCCGTCAGGCGGCTCTTGACGGTTCCCACCGGCACCTGCAGCACCTCGGCGGCTTCGGCCAGGCTCAGTCCGGCGCCAAAGGCCAACCCCAGGACCTCGCGGTGCGTGCGCCGGAGCCGGGCGATCGCGTCGGCGACCTCAGTTACCGTCGCTCGTTCCAGCGCCACGGCCTCGGGGCCGGGGCTGGTGCTCGCCTTGTCGGTGAGCTCCGCATCGCTCACCAGCCGGAGCCGATGCCGCCGCGAGCGGTCGCGGGCCTGGCGCCGGGCTATGGCGATGACCCAGGTCCTGACCCTGGACTCGCCGCGGAACGACCCGGCGTTGCGCCAGACGGCCAGCATCGTGTCCTGGAAGATCTCCTCGGCCAGGGCCCGCTCGCCCACGACCAGCGAGATGTGCGCGAGCACGGCCTGGCTGTGCAGCCGGTAGAACTCGGCCATGGCGGCCTGGTCACCCCCCGCGATGCTGTGCAGCAGCGCGGCATCGTCGGGCTCGCGGTCAGGCGCGGCCGGGGGATCAGCAGTCCCGGCGGCCGCCGCCGTGAGCCTGACCGGCGGCGAGCCGCCTGCGGCGGCGTCTGGCGATAGGTGTCCCACGATAGGTAAGTAGCAGTGACTCCCGGTCCGGTTCGGGAGATTATTGCCCCGGCGTATCCCGAATGCGCAAGCCGCGTCTGGCCTGATCACCGGCCGCTAGCTCCGCATATGCTCCAGGGAGCGCGAAACCCGGCGCATGTCCCGCAGTCCAGCCGATCGGAGCCCGCACGGATGATGAACGCCGACTCCTCACCCGGAGACCACGGGACCGCCGCGGCGGCGGGGTCGGGCGGGCACGACCTACCGGAGCGAGCCCGGGTCGTCGTGGTGGGCGGGGGGGTGATCGGGACCTCCGTTGCCTATCATCTGGCGCATCAGGGTGTCGACGTCGTGCTGCTGGAGCGCGACCGGCTGACCTCAGGCACGACTTGGCACGCCGCCGGGCTGATGGCCACCTTCGGCTCCACCTCCGAGACCTCCACCGAGCTGCGCAAGTACACCCGCGACCTGTACCTGCGCCTGGAGGCCGAGACCGGGCTCGCCACCGGCATGCGCCAGGTCGGCTTGATTGAGCTGGCGATCGAGGAGGGGCGCCTGGAGGAGTACCGCCGGGTCGCGGCCTTCAACCGGCACTGCGGCGTCGAGGTGCACGAGATCTCGGCCAGGGAGGTTGCGGAGCTCTGGCCGCTGGCCAGGACCGACGACGTGCTGGCGGGCTTCTACATCCCGGCCGACGGCCGGGTGAACCCGGTCGACGTCACGATGTCCCTG
>JASHOV010000604.1 GCA_030038495.1 Streptosporangiaceae bacterium | reverse complement strand
CTGGAGGAGCTGGTCGCCAAGGTCCGCGAGTCGTCGTCGATCTCGGTACTCGACGGGCATCACATCGTCTACGTCGCCCGTGTGCCCACGAAGCGGATCATGGCGGTGGCAATCTCGGTGGGCACGCGGTTCCCCGCCTACGCGACGTCGATGGGCCGGGTCCTGCTGGCCGGAATGACCACGGAAGACCTGGACCGGTACCTGGCCGAGGCCGATCTCGCGCCGATTACCGCGTGCACGGTCACCGATCCGGAGCGGCTGAGGGAAATCGTCCGCGAGGTCGGCAGGCAGGGCTACGCGATCGTCGACCAGGAACTCGAAGAGGGCCTGCGGGCGATTGCCGCGCCCATCCGCGGCACCAGCGGCGTGGTGACGGCGGCGATCAACCTGTCGGCGCACGCCAGCCGGGTCAGCCTCTCGGTCATGCGGGCCGAGCTGCTCCCGGCGCTGCTGCAGACGGCAGCCAGCATCGAGGCCGATCTGAAGTCGCAGGGCAAGGCCTGATCAGCTGTCGCCCCAGACGTCCTCGGCGACCTGGACAACCAGCGCCAGCTTGGCCTGCTGCTCTTCCCGGGTGAGCACGTTGCCCTCGACCGTGGAGGAGAAGCCGCACTGCGGCGAAAGGCACAGCTGGTCCAGCGGCACGTACCTGGCCGCCTCGTCGATCCGGCGCTTGAGGTCATCGGGGTTCTCCAGCGCGCCGCGCTTGGTCGTGACCAGGCCGAGCACGACCATCTTGCCCTTGGGTACGAACCGCAGCGGCTCGAACCCGCCCGACCGCTCGTCGTCGTACTCGAGGAAGAACCCGTCCACCGCCAGTTCGCTGAATAGCGCCTCGGCGACGAAGTCGTAACCGCCCGCCGCGACCCAGGACGAGCGGAAGTTGCCGCGGCACATGTGCGTGGTCACGCGAAGGCTGTCGGGGCGGCCCGCGATCGCGGCGTTGACCTGGCGGATGTAGCGAAGGTGCAGGTGCTCGGCATCCTCGCCGCGGTCGGCGATCTCGGCGCGCTGCTCCGGGTCGTTCAGGTAGGCCAGGCTGACGTCGTCCAGCTGCAGGTACGTGCAGCCCTGGGCGGCCAGGCGCGCCACCTCGTCGGCGTACGCGGCGGCCAGGTCGGACCAGAACTCCTCCATGTCCGGGTACACGTCGTGGTCGATCGAGGCCGGGCCGCCGCGATAGTGGACCATGTTCGGCGACGGGATCGTGAGCTTCGGTGTCGCGCCGGAGACCACCGACTGGAGGAAGGCGAAGTCGTCGGCGAAGATCGTGTGGTCGAGCCTGATCTTGCTGCCGACGTGCAGCGCCGCCGGGGTGAACTCGATGTCGCCGGACGGGCTGTGGAACCTCACTGCCATGTTGCCCGGGGCCTTGCTGACGCCGCCAAGCTGATAGATGAAGTCCATGTGCCAGGACGCCCGGCGGAACTCGCCGTCGGTGGCGGACCGCAGTCCGGCCTCCTTCTGCGCGGCCACGGCCGCCTCGATCGCGGTGTCCTCGATCGCGCGCAGGTCGGCCGCGTCCAGCCGGCCGGCCGCGAAGTCCGCGCGGGCTTGCAGCAGCGGGGCTGGCCGCAGCAAGCTGCCCACGTGATCGGCGCGGAACGGCGGTGTCGTACGCATGGGCACCTCTGGTCAGGTAGGGAAGGGCAGGCCGGTGTAATTCTCCGCCAGCGACGTCGCGGCGGCGCGCGAGGTGGTGATGTAGCGCAGCTGGGAGAGCTGAAGCTGGGTTTCCATCGCGTCCGCGCCGGGGGTTTGATGCAGCATGGTCGTCATCCACCAGGAGAAATGCGTGGACCGCCAGACCCGTTCCAGGCAGGTCGCCGAGTACGCGTCGGCCAGGGCCGGCCGGCCGCGCAGGAGGCCATCCAGCGCGGGCGCCAGGTGCGCCACGTCGGCGAGCGCGAGGTTGAGGCCCTTGGCGCCGGTCGGCGGCACGATGTGCGCGGAATCGCCGGCCAGGAACAGCCGGCCGTAGCGCATCGGCGAGCTGACGAAGCTGCGCATTGGGGTGATGCCCTTGTCCAGCACCGGGCCCTGCCGCAGGGTCCAGCCCGGCAGCGCGAACCGCTCGCTCAGCTCGGCCCAGATCCGCTCGTCCGGCCAGCTGGCGATGTCCTCGTCCGGGCTGACCTGCAGGTAGAGCCGGCTGATGGCGGGCGTGCGCAGGCTGTGCAGCGCGAAGCCGCGCGGGTGGTGTGCGTAGATGAGCTCATCCGTAGAGGGGGGAACGTCGGCCAGTATGCCGAGCCACGCATAGGGATAGTCGCGCTCGACGGTGGTGAGCGTTCCGGCCGGCATGGCGGGCCTGCAGATTCCGTGAAAGCCGTCGCAGCCCGCGATCGCGTCACAGGTGACCTCGTAGCGGACGCCGTCCTCGCTGGTGTAGCGCAGCACCGGGCGGTCGGTGTCCAGGTCCGCGACCTCGGTGTCGGTGGCGCTGAACTGGATCGCGCCCGGGCCGGCGTCAGCGATCCGGCGCGAGATGATGTCCTTGACGACCTCGGTCTGGGCATAGACAGTGACGGTCCTGCCGGTCAGGTCGCGGAAGTCAAGGTGCCGCCGTTCCCCTCCGAACTGCAGGTAGATGCCGCCGTGCTCGATGCCCTGCTGGTCGAGCCGGGCAGCCAGGCCCGCCTCGCGCAGCAGCCGGACGCTGCCGTCCTCGAGCACGCCCGCCCGCTGCCGGGCCTCGCAGTACTCACGGCTGCGGATCTCGATCAGCACGGAGTCAATTCCGCGCTGTGCCAGCAGATGCGACAGCAGCAGGCCTGCCGGGCCGGCCCCGACGATCCCTACCTGTGAACGCGAGCGCATGTTGCCTAATCAGAAGGGGTACGGCGCGATGTCACCGCGGATCGTCACCCAGCGTGTATCGGTGAAGGCGTCCAGGTTAGCGCTACCGCCGAAGCGCGCGCCCGTGCCCGATGCGCGGATGCCGCCGAACGGGGTGTTCGGCGAATCGTCCACGGTCTGGTCGTTGATGTGCACGATGCCCGTCGGGATCTGCCGGGCCAGCTCAAGACCGCGCATCACGTCCCCGGTCAGAATGCCCAGCGACAGCCCGTACTCGGAGTCGGCCGCGAGCTTGGCCGCCTCCTCCGCGGTGGCGAACCTCACGACCGGAGCGACCGGCCCGAACACCTCGCTGGCATAGGCGGGCATGGCCGGGGCCACCTCGGCCAGCACCGTGGGCTTGTAGAACAGACCCTCGTACGTGCCGCCGGCGGCCAGCCGCGCGCCCGCGTCGACGCTTCCTGTCACGAGCGCGTGCACCTTGTCGCGCTGCCGCTCGTCGATGACAGGGCCCAGCGCGACCTGGCCGGACGCGGGGTCGCCGACGGGCAGATGGCCTGCCTTCTCCGCGAGTTTCGCGACGTAGTCGTCGTAGACCTTCTCGTGCACCAGGTGCCGCCCGGTGGTCATGCAGATCTGTCCCTGGTGCAGGAAGGAGCCCCACGCCCCGGCCGACGCGGCCTTGTCCAGGTCCGCATCCTCGAGCACGATCATCGCCGAGTTGCCGCCAAGCTCGAGGTGCACCCGCTTGAGCAGCCGGCCGGCCAGCTCGCCCACCTTACGGCCCGCGGCGGTGGAGCCGGTGAACGAGATCACGCTGACGCGCGGATCGGCCACAAGGGCCTCGCCGACATCGGGCCCGCCGGGCAGGACGTGCAGCAGCCCCTCGGGCAGCCCGGCCTCCTCGAAGATTCTTGCCAGCACGACGCCGCCGCAGACAGCGGTGCGCGGGTCCGGCTTGAGCACGACCGCGTTGCCCAGCGCGAGCGCGGGCGCGACGGAGCGGATGGCCAGGATCTGCGGGAAGTTGAACGGCGAGATCACGCCGACCACGCCGACGGGCACGCGCTCGGCGAAGCTGAGATGCGGCTGCTCGCTCGGCAGCAGGTCACCGTAGGGCCGACCCGGCAGCGTCGCGGCCTCGAAGACTTCCTCCGTCGCGACATGCGTCTCGAACTGAGCCGCGGGCGGGATCTTGCCGCCCTCGCGGACGCTCCACTCCTCGATCTCGGCGGCGTTCGCGAGCCAGATGTCGCCGGCCCTGCGCAGGATGGCCGCGCGC
>JASHOV010000603.1 GCA_030038495.1 Streptosporangiaceae bacterium | reverse complement strand
TGCATGGCGGCGGGCGCGGCGGGATCGCTGGCGGGCTCCGTGAGCGTCTGCACCGACCGGTCCGCGACCGGCTATGTGATGCGGCAGCTGCAGTGGCCGTACGACCAGATCGCGCGGGAGGTCATGGCGGCCGGCGCCGGCTCGCGACTGGAACTGCGGCAGCGCTGCCTGCCGCGCCAGCCCGAACTGCAGCCGGAGGAGATCCAGGCTCACCTGCGCAGCAGCCTGACGGCTGCGGCCGGGCAACTCGGGAAAGCGATCGAGGCCGCGGCCGCGCGCGAAGCCGTCCGATAGCCCCGCGAACGTCCTCGGCCAGTCCGCGACCGGCGCCGCGCTCGCGCCGATCAGGCAGAATCAGGTGGTGTTCGCGCCCTAAGCGCAGGCCGGCCCGCCGCGTCACAACCCGGCGAACGCGTCCTCAAGGATGCCCATGCCCTCATCCAGCAGTGCCTGGCCGATCACCAGCGGCGGCAGGAACCGGAGCACATTGCCGTAGGTGCCGCAGGTCAGCACGATCATCCCGGCGGCGTGGCAGGTCTTGGCGACCTTCGCCGCGGCCGCGGCATCCGGCTCGATGGTGCCCGGCCGGACCAGTTCTACCGCCAGCATCGCGCCGCGGCCGCGGACATCGCCGATCACCGGGTGCTGCCCGGCCAGCTTGTGCAGCCGCGGCAGCATCAGGCTCTCGATGACGCGCGCCCTGGCGGGCAGGTCCTCCTTCAGCATCGTGTCGATGGCGCCGAGCGCGGCCGCGCACGCCACCGGATTGCCCCCGTAGGTGCCGCCGAGGCCGCCGGGATGCACAGCGTCCATGATCTCCGCCCGCCCGGTGACCCCGGCCAGCGGCAGCCCGCCCGCGATGCCCTTGGCGGTGGTGACCAGGTCGGGGACCACGTTCTCGTGGTCGCAGGCGAACCAGTCGCCGGTACGGCAGAAGCCGGACTGGATCTCGTCCGCGACGAAGACGATGCCGTTGGACCGGCAGTACTTGGCTAGCCCGGGCAGGAAGCCGTCCGGCGGGACGATGAAGCCGCCCTCGCCCTGCACCGGCTCGATGACCACGGCGGCCACGTTCTCCTCGCCGACCTGCGCGTGGATAAGGCTGGTCACCACATCCAGCGCCTCGGCCGCACAGACCGAGGGCCCGCCCGGCCAGCGGAACGGGTAGGCCATCGGCACCCGGTATACCTCGCCGGCGAACGGCCCGAAGCCCTCCTTGTAGGGCATGTTCTTGGCGGTCATCGCCATCGTGAGGTTGGTGCGGCCATGGTAGGCGTGGTCGAAGACGACGACCGCGTCCCGGCCGGTCGCGTGGCGGGCGATCTTGACCGCGTTCTCCACGGCCTCGGCCCCCGAGTTGAACAGGGCCGACCGCTTCTCATGATCACCCGGGGTCAGCTTGTTGAGCTGCTCGCAGACCTCCACGTAGTCCGCGTACGGCGCAACCATGAAGCAGGTGTGGGTGAACTGTGCCACCTGCGCGGTCACCCGGTCGACGACCAGGTCGGCGCTGTTGCCCACCGAGGTGACCGCGATCCCGGAGCCGAAGTCGATCAGCGAGTTCCCGTCGACGTCGACAAGGACGCCGCCGCCCGCCGCGGACACGAACACGGGCAGCACATGGCTGAGTCCCTTGGCCACGCTGCGCTGGCGGCGTTCGAGCATCTCACGGGACTTCGGCCCCGGGATCTCGGTGACCAGCTTGCGCTGCTGCGGCAGGGACGGCCCGCCGTGGAGGGTGGAATGCTCGCTCATATCTGCAGACAATAGCCCGACGGGCCGCGCGCGCTCGCGCGGCCGGGGAATCCGGGCTCACACCACCACGTCAGGCCCGGAACCAGGTCTCCCGCCTGCTGGCCGAGCAGGCGGCGGCCGTCAGCATCAGGCCCGAGGTGTCTCCGCCGCTGGGGTCGGACAGGCACCGGTGCGAGGCGGGGTTGTAGAGCTGGGCGAGCCGGGTCGAGCGCCACTGCTGCAGGCCGCTGTGGCTCCGGCAACGGGTAAGCCGGACTACCGCGGCGAACCGGTATGAGGTGGCGGATAGGCACAGCCCCGCCGCGGTGTGCAGCGTGGTGCCAACCCTCCGCCAGATCTCGGCCGCCCGCCGACCGCAGTTCTCCAGCAGGGCGACGGCCCCGGGCCGGTCGTGCGGGTAGCCCAGGCACGAGCCGGCCAGCGCGCTGGTGACGGTGCCCGCCCGCAGCCGGTTCACGGCTTGCTGGGCCGCCCACAGGAAACGGGCGTAGGCGTCGGCGCTGTAGGTGGTCCACGGCGCAAAGAACGTGCCGACCGCGGAGATGAGCCCGTAGGCCGCAGCAGCGGCGCAGGGCCCGGAGAACGCGCACCGGTTCGATACCGACGGCCAGGCCTTGCTGTTGATCTGCCAGGGCCCGCGATCGACCGAGTCGGCCTTGCGCACGCTGGCCGGGCTGCACGGGCTGCGCCTGGTGTTGTCGAAGCACGCGCCCGGCGTGCAGCCGGACTCGGCCAGCGCGATTGCCACCGCCGTGGTGAGGCCGCCCGCCACGTAGCCGTCGTTCGAGAAGCCGGCGTCGGCGGCCCAGGTAGCGCAGCGGTCGGCGGCACTGGTCAGCGCCGCGCCGGTCAGGTGCACCACCAGGCCGCCAGGCCCGGGCTCGGGCCCGGGCCCGGGTTGGGAGCGCGCTTCCCCGGTTGCCGCGGCTGGCGTGAGCACGCCGAGTACCAGTGCTGCTGCGGATAAGACGATGCTGGCGAGCGACGGGCGGAAATGCCGGGTCACTGGTAGCTCGGCCCCCTTCCGGCAGGCATGTCTAGCTGCGAAAACTCCGCTGCTGACGGCCAATCATGCCCGCCCATCCCAGTGCCCGTCCGGCAAACACGGTGCCCGTCCGGCAAACACGGTGCCTGCCGCCCGACCGCGGCAGGCTAGCCGAGCCAGTCGCCCGCCAGCGGGATCATGCCGCGCGGGCCGAACCTGAACGCGTATCCGGCCGGCCCGCTGGCCAGCTGGTCACGCAGGCGGAACCAGCCGGTACGCGGGTCGTAGACGCCCACTCCAGTCGTGACGCCGCCGCCCCAGTTGCCGGCGACCGGGATCATGCCGGGTCGCCCGAAGGCGAAGACGTAGTCCGGCGGTCCGGCGCTGAGCGAGTTGCGCAGGCGGAAGATGCCGGTCCTGGGGTCGTAGTACCCGACGCCGTCACCGCCCTTGCCGTCCCAGTTCCCGACCAGCGGGACCATGCCGGGAGGCCCGAAGGCGAAGTTGTAGTTCGCCGGGCCGGCGCTGAGCTTGTCGCGGAGGTGGAAGGTCCCGGTCCTGGGGTCGTAGTAGCCGATGCCGTCGGCGCCCCGGCCGGTCCACTGACCGGCCAGCGGGATCACGCCTGGCGGCCCGAACCGGAACGACAGTACAGGTGACCGGGCGGTCCTGGCAGCACCGAGCGCCCGGAGACGGAACCAGCCCGTCGCGGGATCGTAGAAGCCGATGCCGGGTGATCTGCCGTTCCAGCTGCCGACGACCGGCACCGTGCCGGGCCAGCCGAGCCGGAGCGCCATGTCGGCGGACGCGGTCACCGAGTCGCGCAGCTCCGCCGAGCCCCGCTGCGGGTTGTAGTAGCCAACCGACGCCTCGCCCCCGATCGGGAAGTGGATGAAGTTATCCGGCCACTCCTGCCAGGACGTGGCCGGGAACCCGGCATTGATCTGCACCCATTCGTAGCCGTCGACGGCGGAGCCGATGTTCTGCTGCGAGATGTCGATATAGCTGTCGTCCGGGCCGACCTTCTGCACGACCGCGACGTGGCCGAGCGGGCCCATGCCGAACGAGCCGCCGTTCCATTCGGCCACTGCGCCCACGCTCGGGACCTCGTTCACCGTTACGCCGTTGGCCGCCGCGCCGGCCGCCCAGTCCCCGCCGTTGCCCAGCAGGTAGCCGGGCGCGGGCGCGCCGAGGATACGGGACTCGACGTAGGCCACGTAGTTGGTGCACTCGTCGCCCGGGCTCATCTGCCAGTACGACTGATAGCCCTGGGTCGCGTAGCCGTAACTCGGGTAGCCGAGGCTTGCGCAGCCCGCCCAGCCCGTGCACAAGACGATCGACGGGACCTGGGTGGCGGCAGCCGCGACGGGCGTGCCGACGGCAGCGGCCAGCGCGACGATGACCAGCAGGGCCGCCCCGGGTAACCGGCGCCTCCCGCGGGCGGGCCGGCTGGTGCCCCGCCGATTTCGTTTGCGACAGGGCCGGACAGCGCGTACGTGCGACATGGCTAATCTCCTCGAGCTGGCCCGGTGGCGGGCGGCTGGTGGCCTTAGCGATGTGGCGAATGGGAGCCACTATGCCGCTGCGAACCGTCTGACGAGGCATTATTCGGCAAGCCACGCCGCACTGAGGCGCGCTAGTGCCGCCGCGGCCCGGATGACATGATGCGCTAGTGACCGATTCGCCCCCACTGCCAGCCGATCCGGCTGTGTCAGCCGGGCCGGATGGGGGTCCGCGGTCCGTGCGCCCCGGCCGCAGGCCGGTGATCGCGGGCCTGGGCATGACCGAGTTCGGCAAGGTGTACGGCCGCACGCCGGCGCAGTTCGCGGCCGATGCGGTCCGGCGGGCGGTCGCCGACGCGGGCCTGGCGCTGCCGGACGTGGACGGGCTGCTGACTTCATCGGGCGTGACCGGCGGCTTCTCCATCAACCTCCAGCAGGACCTGGGGCTGACCGGCCTGCGGCTGCTGACCCACATGCAGGCGTACGGCTCGACGGCCGGGTCGATGATCCAGTACGCGGCGATGGCGGTCCAGTCGGGGATGGCCAGCGTGGTGGCCTGCGTGTTCGCCGACAGCCCGCTGCGGCCGGAGCGGCGGTCGAGTGCGATCTACGGCACGCGGCACGCCGGCTCGGGCTGGTGGGGGCTGCTTGGCGCCAGCGGCATCGTCGGCGCCAACCCGATGTACGCGCTGGCCGCGCGCCGGCACATGGAGCGGTACGGCACTACCAGCGAGCAGCTCGGCCACATCGCGGTCGCGCAGCGGGCGTGGGCCGGCCTGAATCCCGCCGCGCAGCTGCGCGAGCCGATCACACTGGCCGACCATCAGCAGAGCCGCTGGATCGTCGAGCCGTTTCACCTGCTGGACTGCTGCCTGGTGTCCAATGGCGGGATCGCGGTGCTGGTCACCACCGCCGACCGTGCCGCGCAGCTGGCGCAGCCGCCCGTACACGTACTGGGCTGGGCGCAGTCGCATCCGGGCCGGTACCTGCGCCGCGACCCGGACTTCGGGCTGGTCACCGGCGCCGCGCGGGCGGGCCCGGCCGCGCTGGATATGGCGGGCCTGCGGCTGTCCGACGTGGACGTGGCGGAACTGTATGACTGCTACACCTTCACCGTGCTGGTCTCGCTTGAGGACTATGGCTTCTGCCCCAAGGGCGAGGGCGGACCCTATGTCGCCAGCGGCGTGCTGGGGCCGGGCGGCAAGCTGATGCTGAATACCGGGGGCGGCCAGCTCTCCGGTTACTACATGTGGGGGATGACCCCGCTGTCGGAGGCCGTGATCCAGGCCCGCGGTCAGGGCGGCGACCGGCAGGCGCAGGCGCACGACATCGTGCTCGTATCGGGGAACGGCGGCGTCCTGGATCATCACGCCACGCTCGTGCTCGGCAGCTCGCAGGCGGCGAGATGACAGTCGGCCCGGTGGACCGCGACGACGCCACGGCCGATTTCTTTGCCGGAACGGCGGCCGGTCGGCTGCTGCTGCGCCAGTGCGAGCACGGCCATTACAGCGAGCCCGCCGTGACCCAGTGCACGACCTGCGGCAGCCTGCGGCTGGACTGGGCGCCGGCCGGCGGCGGCGCGAGCCTGGTCAGCTGGGCGGTTACCTGGTCGCAGGAAAACGTGCCCACGGTGCTGGTGATCGCCGAGCTGGACGAGGGACCGTGGTGGTGGTCGCAGCTGACGGGCGCCGATCCGGCCGGCCTCGCGGTCGGCACCCGGCTGAGGGTTGCGTTCGCCCGGCCGGACGGCGATCACGAGGCCGTCCCGGTCTTCAAGCTGGTCGGCTAGGCGGGACGTGCCGCGCCGGCTGAGCGGCAGGCCCGCCTCTTGGTCACTGCCGGATCGGCCCGGATGCGGTGAGCAGGGTCTCCTGGGCGTACGGGACCGACGTCCCGCACTTGCCGTCTGCCCTGGCGACGATCGCGTATGCGGTCAGCCGGTAGTCGCCGTGGCCGCGGACATGACGGTAGCGGCCGGTGCCGCCGGTGATCCGGTACGTGCCCGATGACGTAACCGTCGCCAGGCAGGTCCGGGTGCTGAATGTGCTGGTGCTGTGGAGCTGATCATGGACGAGGGTGAGCTTGCCGCCCGGCAGCACGGCCCGGCCGCTTTCCAGGTTGACGGTCCCGCCGATGGTGAGCGGCCCGCGTGCGATCAGTGTCGCTACGGCCGAGACGGGATTGGTGGACATCGCCTCGAAATGCTCCGTGGCCGGCGGGCGGGTGCCGGCCGACGCGCTCGCCACCGACAGGCCGATGATGCCCAGCACGAGCGCGCTCCCCGCTGCAACGACTAATTTCACCTTATCTCCTTAATCATTGAGAACTGAGATTGTCATCCGTAGACATACCATTATGGCGGGACCTAGCTCGCCTGCTCGGGCAATCCGTCAGTGCCATTTGGCTGGCGGACGGGGACGGAGAAGTGTGGATGAGGATCACCAAGCCGGGCCTAGCCGCGCTCGCGTTGGCGGCAGCAGCGATTGTGCCGGCCTGGCCCGCCGCCCAGGCCCTAGCCGGGCACGGTAAGACCGGCGAGGTGGCAGCCGATGCCGGCGCACCCGGCGGAACCTGGGGCCAAGCTCAGCCGCTGGCGGTTCCGCGCGGGGAGATTGCCTTGCCCCCGGGTATCTCTGCGATTTCATGCCCGGCCGTGGGCGAGTGCAGCGCCATCGGGTCGGTCGCCCAGCAGCCGGTGCATGGCCCGCCGCTCTATGGCACAACGGTCGCGGAGACGGACGGCCGCTGGGGCGCCGAGAAGGCAGTACCCGGCTTGGCCACGATCAGCACGGGCGGCAGCGGCGGGTTGAGCGCGATTTCCTGCGGCGCTCCTGGCGACTGCGGCGCGGGCGGGGCGTATAACTACGACGGCCCCGACGGAACTCAGGAGCAGGGAGCGTTCGTCGTCAGCGAGAACGACGGCACCTGGGACACCGTGCATCCGATCTATGACGTCGGCGGCAGCGCGACCACGGACGCCGGGGTGACCTCGATCTCGTGCCCGAGTGCGGGCAACTGCACCGCTGCCGGAGTGTATTACGACTACGGTATCCGCGGGTGGGACGACTTCATCGTCTCTGAGGTAGCTGGCCTGTGGGGTCCGGCCGAGCCGGTTCCGGGGCTGGCCGCCCTGAGCACCGGTGCAGACACTACGCGGGTGGCCGCGATCTCGTGTCCCGCGGCAGGAAGCTGCGCCATCGACGGGACGTACAGCACAGCCGCCGGCGAAGGCGGCTGGATCGCCGGGGAGACCGGCGGGGCCTGGGCTCCCGCGGCACCGTTGCCGGGCCTCGGCCTCCCAACGTCGCTGTCCTGCCCGTCGGCGGGTAACTGCACGGCGTTCGGGTCCTCGTCATCGAGTCACAGCGAAGGCACGGAGCCGGCTGTCGCCAGCGCGGTCTCCGGAGTCTGGGGCCCGGCGCAGGAGATACAGGGCATTGCCGGACTAGGCGGCAGCGCTGGCTTTGGGCTCGCACTGTCGTGCCCGTCGGCAGGCAACTGCACCGCTGCGGGGGACGTGCAGGGCGCCGCTGACAACGATCCGACGGTATTCGTGACCACCGAGACCGACGGCAGCTGGGGCGATGCGAGTCCCGTTGCTGGTCTTGGCTACTTGGGCAGTCAGACTTCCGGGCTCAGCGCGCTGTCCTGCGGCGCGGCCGGGTACTGCACCATGGTCGGGGGCACAGGGAACAACGGCTTCATTGTCGGCGAGGCGGCCGGGAGGTGGTCTGCCCCGCGGCTCGTCCCCGGCGTGGACAGCAGCCACAGCTCCGAGGTCTCGGCTGTCTCCTGTCCCGCCGCGGGGTACTGCAGTATCGGCGGAGTCGAGTTCGACGCCAATCCGAACCTGGATGACGCGTTCATCGCCAATGAGGCCACGGCATCGTCGGTCACGCTGGCCGCTTCCGCGTCAAAGATCACCTACGGGGACGAGGACGCCGAGCACATCAGCGTCACGGCGAGTTCCCCCGACGGCGCGACGCCGGCAGGCGCCGTCACCGTCACGTCCGGGTCAGAAACGCTCTGCACGGTCACGCTGAGCGCCGGCGCTGGCACCTGCACCTTGCCCGCGACCGCGTTGCCCGGCGGCACTCACCGGCTGATTGCCAGCTACAGCGGAAGTTCCGACTACGTGGGGTCGCAGTCGGCCGTGACGACCATCTCGGTCTCTGCGTCGGGGTCGGCAACGAGCCTGCGGCTGTCAGGGGCTTCCGTGGCCTACGGGCAGGAGCGGCACGAGCGGTTCACGGTCCGGGTCGCGCTGACGTCGGGAGCCATGCCCGCCGGGACTGTTGTCGTCACATCCGGGCGCCTCGCGCTCTGCACCATCTCTCTGCGGTCAGGTCGCGGAAGCTGCACGCTCAAGAGCGGCAGTCTGCAGAGGGGAAGCTACCGGATCCGTGCGGCGTACCGGGGGAACGCCGACGCCACACCGTCCGTCTCGGCTAGCGAGAAACTTCGGATTACACGGTAGCGCCGGTGACGCGAACGGCCATGTCCTGTCCTTCGTGAACGCCAACAAGACGGTCTGCGTTACCTCCAGCGGAGGGGACTACTCGGCCGACACGCCCCACGTCACCACAAGAGAGGGCGTCACCAATGAAAGCATTGAAGCTGTCCAGAGGCGTGCAGATTACCGGCGGTACCGGCATCCTGCTGCTGATCGGCTTGCTGGCATTTCCCTGGTACTCGGTAAGCGCATTCGGCTTTACCGTGACGGGTACCGCAACGCAGTACGACGGCTCCTGGGCCGCGATCCTCGGGCTCGTCATCCTGATCGCGCTGCTCGCGGCGATCGCCGTCCGGCGTTTTACGTCGGCGGTACTGCCCGACCTGCCAGTTCCGTGGTCTGCGGCGGAGTTGTACGCGGCCATCGCGGTGGCGGTCTTCGTCGCCATCAAGTTCCTGTCGCACGTCGGTAACTTCGGCTGGGGCTTTTACGTCGACGTCGTCCTGACGATCGGCCTGGTCTATGGGGCGCTGCAGCTCAGCCGGGAGATCCCGGCCAGCGCGGCTACCAGCAAATCCGGCGGCCAGCCGGCAGCCTGATGATCGGGCTCGAGGGGGCGCCGCCGTGCGCCCCTCGAGCCCGGGCCTCAGCGCAGCAGGTCGCGCGCGGCTTCCTCGATCGCCTCCTGCGACAGCAAAACCGCGGCGGCCGCGTCGCCCAGCGGAATGAAGCTGTCCTGGCTGGCGACGCGCGCGACCCGTCCGGTGAAGCCCGCATCGACGAGGGTCGTGATGACGCCCTCGGAGATCCCGCCGGTGCGCCTGGTCTCGTCCGCGACCAGCACCCGGCCGGTGGCCGCGGCCGCTCGCAGCAGGTCCTCGAACGGCAGCGGGGCCAGCCAGCGCAGGTCGAGCACCCGGCAGCCGATTCCCTCGGCGGCCAGCGTCCTGGCCGCCCGCAGGCTCATCCGCACCCCGTTCCCGAAGGTGACGATGGTCAGGTCACCGCCGTCGCCGTAGGAGCCGGCCCGGCCGATCGGCACGTGGTTCTGTGCCCACAGGTCGGGCGGGTCGTAGGGTGCGAGCCATCCGTCGTCGCCGGGCTCGTGCAGGTCGCGCTCGTGGTAGAGCGCGATCGGCTCCAGGAAGACGCACACGCTCCCGTCGATGTCGGCGGCGGTCAGGCACGTGCGGAGCATTGCGGCGGCATCATGGGGCCGGGCCGGGCACGCGATCACCAGGCCAGGGATGTCGCGGAGTGCGGCGATCGAGTTGTCGTTGTGGAAGTGCCCGCCGAAGCCCTGCTGGTAGGCAAGGCCCGCGATGCGCACGACCATCGGGTTGCGGTACTGGGCGCGGGAGAAGAACGACAGGGTGGCCGCCTCGCCCCGCAGCTGATCGGCGGCGTTGTGCACGTAGGCCAGGTACTGGATCTCCGGTACCGGCAGCAGCCCGGCCAGGCCGGCCCCGAGCGCCACGCCCAGGATCGTCTGCTCGTCCAGCAGCGAGTCGAAGACGCGACCCGGCCCGAACGCACGGAGCAGGCCGCGGGTCACCCCGTAGACGCCGCCCTTGCGCGCGACGTCCTCGCCGAAGACGATCATCCCCGGCCGGACCGCCAGCTCGTCGGCCAGGCTGCGGTTGATCGACTGGGCCAGCGTCAGCGGCCCCTCGTCCTCGGGCAGATGGGCGCCGAAGGCGCGGTG
>JASHOV010000602.1 GCA_030038495.1 Streptosporangiaceae bacterium | reverse complement strand
CCGGCCCGGTGGCAGCGCTTCCTCGACGCGGCGAACGAGACCGACGGACCGGAGCTGCACCTGGATCTGGCGACCGCGCTGCCGCGGATCGACGGCCTGGCCCTGCAGCTGGACCATCTTCTGTCGCGGCCTGAATTCTGGCGCCTGTACCTGCGAGTGGTGCCGACCTGGTGGGGTTCGGGCGACGGGCGTAAGTGGGAGCTCGTCTCGGTCCGGGCCGAGGATGACCGGGGCGGCCGGTACCGGTCGACCTTTGGCGGGAGCTCAGGGCATGACGAGTACGAAGAGCTCAAGCTCGGGTTCATGCCGCGGATCAGTCCGCTGGCCCGGCGCCTGCGGCTTACCTTCGTCGCCGGCACGGACGAGGTTCAGGCGGAGCTTGATCTGTCCGCGGCGAACCCGGCCGCCAGCGCGCCCAGTGCCTGATCGAGGTAGACGGTGAGGTCAGCGTCGGCCTGGTCGACCCAGCGATCGTAGGCGGCCCGGCAGACAGCCAGGGTAGCCCGGCCTATGGCCAGCGGATACAGCGAGTCCGCTGGCCGGCCGAGCCGGGCCGCGGCGAACTCGCTCACCGCCCGTTCCCAGTCGTCATAGTGATGAGCCGCGCTGGCCTGCAGGGCAGGCACCGAGCTGATCAGGTTCATCCGGGTGCGCAATTCCGCCACGTCCTCCGCCCGGTACCGGTTGACCCCCACCACGACCTGCCGGATCGCATCCATTACAGCAAGATCATCCGGCACGGCGGCGAACGCGGCCCGCAGCGCCCTGACCTCGCCGTCGAAGGCATGCCACAGCACGTCGGCCTTGGACTCGAAGTACCGGAAGAAGGTTCGCCTGCTGACCCCGGCCTCGGCGGCGATCCGCTCCACCGTCGTGTCGTCGAAGCCGACGTCGGTGAACAGCCGCAGCGAGATCAGCTCCAGCTCGCGGGCTGAGGTCCCCGGCGGGCGCCCGCGTTTAGGGCCGGCCGGCCGGTGCTCCTGGAGGTCAGTTGATTCAGGCACAGTGTGACGTTAATCTACTCGCTATTCGTCACCCTGTGCCGTAAAGGTTAGGAGCACCCATGCCCGACAGCTCAACCGAACTGCTCGACCCGCCAGCTGAAGAGATCGCCGACGTTCAGCCGGACGAGATCGTGGCCGCCGACCTGCTGGTCGAGGAGATCTCGATCGACGGCATGTGCGGTGTCTACTAACACGCTGTTCGACCTCGACGCCGCCTGGGAGCTGCACCCGCAGGTCTCGGTGCGGCCGGAACGGTTCGGGGCGCTCCTGTACCACTTCGGCACCCGGCGGCTCACGTTTCTCAAGAGCCCTGCGCTGCTCACCGTGGTGAGCTCGCTGGCCAGCCAGCCGAGTGCCAGGGCCGCGTGCGCGGCCGCCGGGCTGACCAATGCCGAGCTGCCCGCTTACTCCCGCGCGCTGGGCACGCTGGCGGCCGGGCGGATGATCTGTGCGAGGACTGTGCTGACAAGGACGGGGCCATGACCGTCACGGCCACGTCGCTGGTCCAGGAATTCCGTTACGGCCTGGACGCGCCGATCTGCCTCACCTGGGAGCTCACCTACGCCTGCAACCTGTCGTGCGTGCACTGCCTGTCCAGCTCCGGGCGCCGCGACCCGCGGGAGCTGAGCACCGACGAGTGCAACCGGGTCATCGACGAGCTCGAGCGGATGCAGGTCTTCTATGTCAACATCGGCGGGGGCGAGCCAACCGTCCGGCCGGACTTCTGGGAGCTGGTCGACTACGCCACCGCTCATCACGTCGGGGTCAAGTTCTCCACCAACGGGGTGCGGATCACGCCGCAGATCGCGGCCAGGCTGGCCGGCAGCGACTACGTCGACGTGCAGATCTCCCTCGACGGCGCGACCGCCGAAGTGAACGACGCGGTTCGCGGGCCGGGCTCGTATGCGACGGCGCTGCGGGCGATGCGGCACCTGGCCGAGGCTGGCTTCGCCGGCTTCAAGATCTCCGTCGTCATGACCCGGCACAACGTGGACCAGCTCGACGCCTTCAGGGCCATCGCGGACCAGTTCGGCGCCCAGCTGCGCATCACCAGGCTGCGGCCGTCCGGCCGGGGCGCCGACGTGTGGGACGAGCTGCACCCGACCGCCGGGCAGCAGCGGCAGCTGTACGACTGGCTGCTGGCTCGCGGCGAGAGCGTGCTGACCGGGGACTCGTTCTTCCACCTGGCCGGCTACGGCGAGGGCCTGCCCGGCCTGAACATGTGCGGGGCCGGCCGGGTTGTCTGCCTGATCGATCCGGTGGGCGACGTCTACGCGTGCCCGTTCGCGATCCATGACGCGTTCCTGGCCGGGAACGTGCGCGAGCCTGGCGGGTTCGAGTCGGTCTGGCGCGGCTCGGAGCTGTTCGCCCGGCTGCGCACCGACCAGTCCGGCGGCGCGTGCACCTCCTGCTCCGCGTTCGACGCTTGCCAGGGCGGCTGCATGGCGGCCAAGTTCTTCACCGGCCTGCCGCTGGACGGCCCGGACCCGGAGTGCGTGCGCGGCTTCGGTGCGCAGGCGCTGGCCGCGGCCGGGGACGCCCCGGTGCCGCGCCCGGTCGGTGATCACTCGCATCGGACCAGCCCCGTTCCGATCCGGATCGGGCGCCGACCGGACGACGCCGGCTCGCGTGGCGTGCCGGACCGGGCCTGCGACCAGAGTCCGCTGGCTGGATTCCGGCCCCAGTTATGACCAGCACCGTTGTGACCGGGAACGGTGGCGTGACGGCGAACGGGCGCGTCGCTGTCGTCACGGGCGCCGGCCGGGGCATCGGTGCCGCCACCGTGCTCGCCCTGGCGGCCGAGGGCTGGTCGGTGCTCGCGATCGACCGGGCACAGGACGACCCCGAGCTGCCGTATGGCCTGGCCACCGACGTGGACCTGTTCGGCGTCGTCGGCGAGGCGGCCGAGGTGTGCGGCGCCGCGGAGCGAGTCGCGGTGCGCGAGGCCGACGTGCGCGACCTGGAGCGGCTGGAGGAGGCCGTCCGCGATGCCGAGCGCTGGTGGGGCGGCGTAGACGCCGCGATCGCGTGCGCCGGCGTCATCGCCGGCGGTGCGCCGCAGTGGGAGGTGCCGCCGGAACGGGAACGCACGGTCCTCGACGTCAACCTGGCCGGGGTGCTGAATCTGGCTCGGGCGGCCGTGCCGGCGCTGCTCCGCCGGCCAGCGCCGCGCAGCGGCCGGTTCCTCGCGGTCGCGTCCGCCGCGGCGACCAGGGGCCTGCCGATGCTGGCCGCTTACTGCGCCGCGAAGGCCGGTGTCGCCGGGCTCATCCGGGCGCTGGCCGTCGAACTCGGGCCTACCGGCGTGACCGCCAACGCGGTGAGCCCGGGCTCGACGGCGACCGCGATACTCGACGAGAGCGCTCGCCTGTACGGGCTGGGCGGCGCGGCCGACTTCGCCCGCCAGCAGCCCCTGGGCCGGCTGCTTGAGCCCGGCGAGATCGCGACCGTGCTCGCGTTCCTCGCCGGGCCAGGCAGCAGCGGTATGACCGGCGCGATCCTGCCGGTCGACGGCGGCCTGGCCCTGTGATGGCCGCGCGGGCTAGCTCGGCGGGGGGATCCGGGCCATCGGGGTCTGGGGCGTCCCCGGCGGACACAGTGTCCCCCCTGGCAGGCAACCTCGCTCCGCCGCTGCCGCGCGGCTTCGCGATCGAGCTCGACCCCGCGACCAGACAGCTGACGGACTCGATCCTGTTCGGCGGCTCGCCGGCCCGCGCGTTGGTGCTGTCCGACGCCGGGCGCGCCGCCCTGGCCGAACTGCGGGCCGGGGCCGTGACCTCCGCGGCCGGCGGG
>JASHOV010000601.1 GCA_030038495.1 Streptosporangiaceae bacterium | reverse complement strand
GGGGGACGACCCCCCGCAACCCCCCGCTGCTTACCGCTTCGGCCAGCCTGACGGCCAGCGCCGCCTCGCCGCCGAAGTAGCGGGACGGCCCGCGCGCCGCTATGGCGACCAGACCCGGCCGCAGCACCTCGACCTGCGGGCAGAATTCCGCCACGATCGCGACTACCGGCTCGAAGGCGCGCGCCGCGGCCGCTGGCTCCGGTTCCTCGCCGGTGAGCCAGTCCGGGCAGCGCAGCACGAGCACTCGCCGAGTCCCGCTCATCCGCTGCTGACCAGCCGTCTGGTTGCCATAACCGCTGGTCCTGCCCTAACCGCTGGTCCGGTCGTCTCTGCGGTCCCGGCCGCCGACGCCGCGATCCCGGTCGCTGCCGTTACCGACCCGTCCGGCCCCGGCAGCCACAGCCAGCAACTGCGCGGACGCTCCCCCGCGCCCCGCCCGGACGCGACCACCTGTGCCTTGCGGGCGCGGAGCCGCCCGTACCCGGCCCCGATCCCGATCCATTCCTCGTCGGTCACCTGCACTCTCGCGTGCGCGCCCGGCCAGTCCCCGGCCACCAGGAGCACGCTGCCGAACCGGCGCGCCGCGGCCTCCAGCTTGCGCCGCATCTGAGCAGGCGGCCGCTCCGGCGGGCGCAGCAGCACGATGTCGAATCCGTCCAGCAGCGACGCCACTACCTGCGGCCAGCCTCGCCCCGGATCCGCGACCAGGACAAGCCGGCCAGGGTCCAGGCCAGCCTCGGCCGCCGCCCGCACACCGGCCGAGGGCACCCCCACGACGGCACACCACGCGCCGTCAGCCGACGCGCCCGCAGCCAGCGCCAGGCTGAGCAGTCCGAACTCCCCCGTTGTCACCACTGTCCCGCGCGCCAGACCGCCCGCGGGCAGCAGCCCGGCGAGCGCCGGGAGCACCGGCAGGACACCCTCGCTGGCCAGGACGTCAGCGCGATGACGCTGCGGGGATAGCGAGATGACCTGCGCTACCGCCATGACTCCATTATCGAACAGATATTCGAGTCATGTCAAACGCGCGATCGTGATGATCTCCGGGCTGCGGTCACGCGGTGGCCGCCGATCCCAGTCTCCGTACTGCTCCTCCACCGTAAGGCCGGCCGCCGACAAGAAGCCGGCCAGCGCACCCGCCGGCAGGAACCGCAGCGTGCTCCGGCTCACCCGCGGCCGCTGCCAGCCCGCGCTGGTGAAGGTGCTGGTAAACGACACCAGTTCTCCCCTCACCGGCAGCTCGACCTGATGCGATTGCCGGAACACCTGGCCGGCCGGGCCAAAGACCTCCACCGCGTGCTCCTGCGTCCACCGGTCCCAGGCCCGGGCCGCGGGATTGCGGGTCTCGAACGCGAACCGCCCGCTCGGGGCCAGAGCCGCGGTTACCGCGGCCAGCGCCTGGCTCAGCTGCGCATCGCCGGTCAGCACCTGGAACGCATGGCCAGTCATGACAATCAGATCGAACTCCCGATCGAAGCTGGCCGACGACAGGTCGCCCTGTATCCACTCGACGTCCGGCCGGGCGCGCGCCACGTCCAGCATCGCCCCGGCGGGATCGAGCCCGCACAGCCGTCCGGCATGACCGGCCTCGCGGGCCCGGTGCAGTAGCATCCCGGTCCCGCAGCCGACGTCAAGCACGCGGCCGGCCGCCATCACCAGCGGGAGGTAGAAGTCCAGATCATCGCGGCCGTCCCAGCCGCAGAACCGGTCGTAAAGCGCGGCCAGTTCCGGCTCGGCGAACTGGTGGTCTACCACGGGCTCACACTGCCAGCCACACCCGGCAAGGTGCGACCGAATTTGTGGTTACCCTCGAACGCATGAACTCGGCCGTCACCCGCCAGGTCCTCGCCAGATATGCGGTGACCTGGTGTTACCTGGTCGTGTTCGGCGCTGCCGAGATTGCCTATGCCCTGCTCCCCGACCGTGACCGGTCCGCCGTCATCGCCTGGGCCAGCACGAACGTGCACAACCTCGCCCACAACCCGGTCGGCTGCATGATGGCATCCGCCTTCTTCGCGACCAGCGCGCTGACCGCCTGGCCGCTGCTGATCGCGGCGGGCATGACCGGGGCAAACGGAGTGCTGGGAAACTGGCGCATCGCCGTGACCTGCATCGCAGGCCATGTCATCGGGACCCTAGTGAGCGAGGGCATCCTCTGGTACCAGATCACACACGGCACGATGCCGGCCGCGGACCGCTTCATCACCGACGTCGGACCCTCTTACATCGTGGTGACCGCGATCGCCGTCGGCCTGCTCTGGGGCTCCTGGCCCGGCCGGCTGGCCGCCGCCGCCGCGTTCGGGGTGCTGGTGTTCGTCGGGCAGATCTTCAGCGGGCTCAGTCACCTCGAGGTTTCCGCCGTGGGTCACCTCACCGCGCTAGTGACCGGCGGCCTGCTCGGCAGCTTCCTGGCCTGGCAGCGCCGCGCGCAGGGCGGGTCACGGGCGCCGCAGCATGGCGCCGCCGTCCTCGGCGTTGCCGCCGAGGGCGGGCCCGGTCCTGGCGCGGGCGGTGAAGTACGCCCACCACAGCACCGTGGCGACGGTAAGGGCGGGGATCTGGGAAACCAGGAAGAACAGCAGCGCCAGCGGGAATGAGAGCGCGGAGATATCCGCCGGGTTGCCGCCCGCCGAGTGCCCGGCGACCCACAAGTTAATGAGATATCCGAGAAATGCCGCCGTGACCGCGGTCACGAGCACAGCGAGTGCGAAAAGCAGCCAGGTCAGGCACCTCGTCCAGTACCTCCCCGCCGATATAGGCGTCATCGGCCGCCCGCCCCCCTGTCCGGCCACGGCGGCCATTCTCATTTCCCCGCCACCGCGCAACGCGATGTTTCACAATCGCACAAGCGTACGCCGTGAATTACTACCGTTTCGGCGCACAGGAAATTACCGGCCTGTTCGCGGCCGCAAGTGGCACAATGCCCGTCGTGAGCATCTTGAGCCCGAAAGCGGACCTGCACAGCTACCTGCAGGAAGCACGCGAGGCGTTGCTCTGGAAGCTGGAAGGGCTGTCCGAGTACGCCGCCCGGCGGCCGCTGACCAGCACCGGCACGAACCTGCTCGGCCTGGTCAAGCACCTCACGGCGCTGGAGTTCGGCTACTTCGGCGACACGTTCGGCAGGCCGCCAAGCGAGGGGCCGCCGTGGGCCGGGGAAGCCATCCAGGAGGTCGACCCCAACGTCGACATGTGGGCGACCGTGACGGAGTCCCGTGAGTACATCACCGGCTGGTACCGGCGGTCCTGGAGGCACGCGGACGCCACGATCGAGGAACTCGGTATCGATGCCGTCGGGCTGGTGCCGTGGTGGCGGCCCGAGGGCGCCGAGGTCAGCCTGCACCGGATCCTCACCCACATGGTCGCCGAGACCCACCGGCACGCCGGGCAGGCCGACATCGTACGCGAGCTGATCGACGGCGCGGCCGGGTTGCTGGCCGGCAACCCGAGCCTGCCCGAGCAGGATACGGCCTGGTGGGAGGCCTATCGCGACCGCGTCGAGCGGGCCGCTCGGGACGCCGGATGCCTGGAGCGGCCAGAACTCTGAGCGAGTTCTCAGCGTTCATGGATTTACAGCCCTAGAGTCCGCCTTTACTCTTCCTTGAAACGGTCACAGCACGTAGCCACGCCTGGGGGCGGCCGCAGCTCTGCCGGACCGAACTAGGGAGGGGCAGGTGTGCAGGCCGAGCAG
>JASHOV010000600.1 GCA_030038495.1 Streptosporangiaceae bacterium | reverse complement strand
AGCAGGACCCGGCCCATCGACGTCGCGTAGGCGGGGAACCGCGTGCCCACCGAGATTGCCACCGCCATGATCCGCTTCGTGGGCACACGGGCGACGTAGACGATGTGATGCCCGTCGAGTACCGAGATCGACGACGACTCGCGGACCTTGGCGACCAGCTCCTCCAGGTGCGGCGAGGCGATCTCCGGCATCGCCAGGCCCGACAGGTAGGCGTAGCCGAGCTCGAGCACCCGCGGGCGGAGCGAGAACTCCCTGCCGTCGCTGCGCACGTACCCGAGCTTCACCAGCGTCAGCAGGAACCTGCGGGTCGCTGCCCTGGTCAGTCCCGTCGCCCGGGCGACCTCGCTGAGGCTGAGCCGTTCCCGGTCGGGCCCGAACGCCCGGATGACCGCGAGGCCGCGGTCAAGCGACTGGACGAAATCGCTGTTACGCGCCGGACTGTCCGCGGCGTCCGATCGCCCGGCGGTGTCCAATCGACCGGCGGGGCCCGATCGACCGCCGCTGCCCGTGGTGTTCGCTCTGCGCCCAGAAGTTGCCATCGACACGCATGCTAGCGCTCAGAACGCCAGATCTGGTCTGCCGCTGCCGCCTGCTGGAAATGCCCGATCAGTTCGCCGGTGACCTCGTGCGCTGAGGAAATCGCAGCCAGGTGCGCTCCATCTCGGCGATCGCCTCGCAGCAGCCGGCATAGCCCTCGGGGTCGGTCTGCTCCAGTGTCGCGCGGACGGAACGGACCACCGCCGGCTCGCGTTCGGCGAAAGACGGCGTGAACCATCGACCGATCACCTGCGCAGAGACCGAGCTCATGCCCTCGGCCCGGACCCGTGCGGCCCGATCATGCCAGCCAGCGGCGGGTGGCAGGTGGGCCGAGGTGCAGACCAGCGCGAGCGCGGCGATGCGGTCCGGCGCGCGGCAGGCCAGCCACATTCCGATCATGCCGCCCAGCGACATGCCCGCATATCCGGCCTGCTCGACACCGAGGTCGTCCAGCAGGGTAAGCACCCCGGCGCCGAGCTGCCCGATCGTGTACGGGCCGGGCCACGCCGCCGCGCCGCCATGGCCGGGCAACTCGAAGCGCAGCAGCCGGAAGCCGGCGCGCCGGCCGGCCCGTCGAGTCCGGCCGTCATGGGCACCGGCCAGGCGCCCGGGTAATGTCCGCTGCCAGGCATCTCGTCGTCAGACATCGAAGAAGACCGTCTCGTGCTCGCCCTGCAGCCGGACGTCGAAGCGGAACGCCGCCTGGCCGTCTTGATGCGCGATCAGGGTCTGCCGGCGGGCCGGGTCGCCGATCGAGGCGAGCACAGGGTCGGCCGCGTTCGCCTCGGCCTCGTCCGGCAGGTAGATCCTGGTCACGACCCGGTCGAGCAGCCCCCGGGCGAAGACCGATACATCGATGTGGGGCGCCTCCGTGCCGCCGCCCGGCGCGGGCAGCGGACCCGGTCGGAGGGTGACGATACGGTAGCTGCCCCCGGCGTCGGTCATGGACCGGCCGAAGCCGCGGAACGCGGTGGCCGTGGAAACCACGGGCGCCTCGGAAACCACGGGCACCTCGGAAACCACGGGGACCACCTGCCCGCGGGGATCGTCGGGGTGAGCGAACCTCGAGTCGGGGTCGGCCTGCCACGTCTCGACCATCGCGTCGGGCAGCGGCTCGCCCGCCCCGTCCAGCACCCGGCCTGTGATCACGATCGCGCCGGGCGTGTACTCCGGCACCACGTACGGCCCGTCGGGCCACGGCAGCTCGATGGCCAGGAACGGGCCGACCGTCTGCGATGGCGTGATGCCCGCGGTCACCGGTCCTGCCCCGACTCGAAGTACGTAGCGGTCCGACCGCGCAGCACGATGTCCCAGCGGTACCCCAGGGCCCAGTCCGGCTCGGTCAGCTCGATGTCGAAGGCGGAGATCAGCCGCTCGCGCGCCTTCTCGTCGGGTATCGAGTTGAAGATCGGATCCAGCGGGAACAGCGGGTCTGCGGGGAAGTACATCTGCGTCACCAGCCGCTGCGTGAACGCGCGCCCGAACACCGAGAAGTGGATGTGGGCGGGCCGCCAGGCGTTGTAGTGATTGCGCCACGGGTACGGCCCTGGCTTGATCGTTCTGAACTGGTACTGGCCGCGGGAGTCGGTGACGCAGCGGCCGCCGCCGGTGAAGTTCGGGTCCAGCGGGGCCGGATGGTCGTCCACGACGTGCGCGTAGCGGCCGGCCGCGTTGGCCTGCCAGATCTCGACCAGCGTGTCGGGCACCGGCCGCCCGTCGGAGTCCAGCACCCGGCCGGTCACGATGATCCGCTCGCCGAGCGGCTCGCCGCCGGGCCCGAGCGTAAGGTCCGCGTCCTCCTTTGTTACCCGCTCGGCGAGCAGGAGCGGCCCGGTGACCTCGGTGAGGCCCTGCGGCAGCGGAACCAGCGGATGCCTGGGCGCGCGCAGGGCGGTCGCGCGGTAGCCGGGCGAATCCAGCGGCGGATGCACGCCCGCCGCCGAGTGATAGCGCGGCAGGGCGAGCCCGCTCCCGCTTGCCGCGTTCCCTTCTGTCATCGTGATGCTCCCTCGTGCGCGCCGGCCGGCACGATCTCGCGCAGGTCTCGCAGCTTGCGCAGGGCGGACAGCTCAGGCTCGGTGGGCAGCGCGACCTCGGCCAGGTCCGGCGAGACCGCCAGGTCCCAGCCGGTGCTGTCCCTGACCTGGGCGACGGACACTCCCGGATAGATCTCGGCCAGGACAAGCTGCAGCGTATCGGGGTCGGGCCGCAGCACCCCGAGGTCGGTGATGACCTTGCGCGGGCCGCCGCCGGCAAGGCCGAGCCGCTGCCGATCGCCGGGTCCGCCGCCGTAGCCGACCGAAGTCACGAAGTCGACCCGCTCCGCGAACGTGCGCCGGGACTGGCGCAGCACCACGATGACTTCCCTGCAGGCCGCGGCGATTTCCGGCGCGCCGCCGGCGCCGGGCAGGCGGACCGATGGCTGGTCATAGCTGCCGCCGATGACGGTGGTGTTGATATTGCCGTACCGGTCGAGCTGCGCGGCGCCGAGGAACCCGACGTCGATTCGCCCCGGCTGGAGCCAGTAATTGAAGATCTCGGGCACGCTGACTACGGCGTCGGCG
>JASHOV010000599.1 GCA_030038495.1 Streptosporangiaceae bacterium | reverse complement strand
ACCTCGCGGTCGGTAGTGGCCTTGAGCTCGTCCGCCTCGCGGCCCGCCTTGGTGCGGACCGCCTCGGCTTCGCGCTCGGCGCTGGACCGCTGGTCGTCGGTTTCGCGCTTGGCAATCGCGCGCATCTCGGCGGCCTCGTTCTCGGCCGAGGCCCTGGCCTCGGCGCCGGCGACCTTTGCCGCGGCGGTCAGCTCGTTGGCCGCGGTCCTGGCCTCCTGGACAATCTCGGTGGCCTGCTCCTCGGCCAGCCGCAGCAGCTGCTCGATCCGGGAGCCAAGGCCGGAGTAGGTCGGCCGCTCCTGCTCCTGGATCTGCCGGTGCGCGTCGGTGAGCTCGCGCTGCAGGGCCTGAGCGGTTTCCTGGTGCTTGCGCACCTCGCTGTCAAGCTTCTCCAGGTGCGCCGTCACCTGCTGCGGGTCGTAGCCGCGCATGACCCTGGAGAAGTCGGGCACGTCGACGAAGAAAGTGCTGAGCTGAGCATCAATGTCGGGCTGCATGTCGGCCTAATCCTGTGTAGACGGGAGGTTCACGCACCGGTCCGAGTGTCTGCTGAGCCAGTCCGGCCCGGCTTGGCAGCGCTGCAGCTGCTGCCATCTGGCAGGTAGGCGCAATTGCGCTCGCCCGGTGCCTGGCAGCGTACTCTCCCGGTGGGCCCTTGGCGGCACGTTCGGGGTCGCTAGCGTCGGAGATACCGTTTTTTCTGTCGGCCGGTCCAGATCGTCCAGTACAGGGGCCTAAATCCGGGTACGGCTCTCACCGTGACTCAGGAGTAACGGGGGCCTGGACGAGCTCGGTAAGGACGCCGCCGATGTCGGCGGGATGCAGGAACGCGATCGAGGCACCCATGGAGCCATGCCGCGGCCGCTCGTCGATCAGCCGGATTCCGGCGGCGCCCATCGCCGCCAGCGCGGCTGTGACGTTCGTCACCCCGTAGCCCACGTGGTGAACTCCTTCGCCGCGCCGCTCCAGGAACCGGCCGACCGGCGTATCCGGCCCGGTCGGCTCCAGCAGCTGGACGTAAGAGGACCCGGCCGGGCCGTCGGCGACGTGCATCATTGCCTCGCGCACGCCCTGCGCCTCGTTGACCTCGATGCTGGCCACCGTGAGGCCGAACGCCGACTCGTAGAACGCGATCTTCGCATCCAGGTCGCGGCACGCGATCCCCACATGATCAATTCGAGTGAGCACGGCTTCTGCCCTTCCGGCTGTCTGATTCCTGGCCTGTATGGTTTCAGGTATGCGTGAAGCGGTAATCGTGGGCGGGGCCAGAACGCCGATAGGCCGCCTGCTGGGCTCGCTGAGCGGGCTCAGCGGTGCTGAGCTTGGCGGCATCGCCATCAAGGCGGCGCTGGACCGCGCGGGCATCTCCGGCGATCAGGTCGACTACGTCATCATGGGCCAGGTGCTGCAGGCCGGCGAGGGCCAGATCCCGGCCCGCCAGGCGGCGGTCAAGGGCGGCATCCCGATGACCGTCCCGGCCCTCGGCATCAACAAGGTCTGCCTGTCCGGGCTGGACGCAATCGCGCTGGCCGCGCAGCTCATCCGGGCGGGCGAGTTCGACGTCGTGGTGGCCGGCGGGATGGAGTCCATGTCGCAGGCGCCGCACCTGCTGGCTGGGTCACGCCGCGGCTTCAAGTACGGCGACACGCAGCTCATCGACTCGATGGCACACGACGGCCTGACCGACGCGTTCGACCAGGTATCCATGGGCGAGTCGACCGAGCGGCACAACGGCAGGCTCGGCATCTCCCGCCAGGAGCAGGATGAGTTCGCCGCCCGGTCCCATCAGCTGGCCGCGGCCGCGATCAAGAATGGCGTGCTGGCCCAGGAGATCACGCCGGTCAGCCTGCCGCAGCGCCGCGGCGAGCCGCTCCTCGTCGACACCGACGAGGGAGTGCGCGCGGACACGACGGCCGAGTCGCTGGCCGGGCTGAAGCCGGCGTTCGCCAAGGACGGCACGATCACGGCCGGCTCCGCGTCGCAGATCAGCGACGGCGCCTGCGCGGTCGTCGTGATGTCGGCCGAGGCCGCGGCAAAGCTGGCCAGCAAGGGTGCGGGCCGGAAGGTGCTGGCCGAGATCGGCGCTCACGGCGTGGTCGCCGGACCGGACAACTCGCTGCAGTCCCAGCCCGCTAACGCGATCTACCGTGCCCTGGACAAGGCCGGCCTGACCGTGGCCGACCTGGACCTGGTCGAGATCAACGAGGCGTTCGCGGCCGTCGCCATCCAGTCCATGCGCGAGCTCGGCATCGACTCCGGCAGGGTAAACGTCAACGGCGGCGCGATCGCGATCGGCCATCCGCTCGGCGCCTCCGGCGCCAGGATCGCGCTGCACCTGATCTATGAGCTGGGCCGCAGGGGCGGCGGGCTCGGCGCCGCCGCGCTGTGCGGTGGCGGCGGCCAGGGCGACGCCCTGCTGCTGCGGGTTCCCGCGTCCGCCAGCGACTGAGCTGCTAGTGGCCGAGCACCACACGCAACCGCGTCGGCCCGGGTCGGCCGGTCGGCGCGGGTCAGCCGTCGACCCGGAATTGCTGATCAGCGCGGCCAGGGCCGGGGACACTCGCGCGCTCGGCAGGCTGGTCTCGCTCGTGGAGAACGCCGCACCCGAGCTGCGCCGGGTCATGAAGGTCATCGCCCCGATGACGGGTCGTGCGCGCGTGATCGGCCTGACCGGCGCGCCCGGCGTCGGCAAGTCCACTGTCACCGCCGCGCTCATCCGCTGCTTCCGGGAGGCGGGGCTGCGCGTCGGGGTCCTCGCCGTCGACCCGACGTCCCCCTTCAGCGGCGGCGCCCTGCTTGGCGACCGGGTGCGCATGCAGGATCACGCCACCGACAATCAGGTCTTCATCCGGTCGATGGCGAGCCGCGGGCATCTGGGCGGCCTCGCCCAGGCCACGCCGCAGGCGCTGCGGGTCCTCGACGCGGCCGGGTTCGACGTGGTGCTGGTCGAGACCGTCGGCGTCGGCCAGGCCGAGGTGGAGATCGCCTCGCTCGCAGATACCTCGCTGGTCATCGTCGCGCCGGGCCTCGGCGACTCAATCCAGGCCGCGAAGGCAGGAATCCTCGAGATCGCCGACATCTTCGTCGTGAACAAGAACGACAGGCCCGGAGCGCAGGAGGTCGTCAGGGACCTGCGCACGATGCTGGCCATGGCCAGCTACGGCGAGGGCCGCTGGAAGCCGCCCATCGTCAGCACCACGGCCGCAACCGGCGAAGGCATCGGCGATCTCGTCCTCTCGATCGACGCCCACGGTGCGTGGCTCGCGAGTTCGGCCGAGCTCGCGAACCGGCGGCGCGCCCGCGCGCGCGAGGAGGTCACTGCCATCGCCCTGGCCGAGCTGCGGCAGCGGATGGGCGGCATGCCGGGCGAGTCGAGGCTGGCCGAGCTGGCCGACCGCGTGGCGGTCGGCGACCTCGACCCGTACGCCGCCGCCGACGAGCTGATCTCCGGCTAGCGCCCCGCCCGCGGGGCCTCGTCCGGCAGCTCTGCCGCTGCATCGGCGGTCGCCCCACCCGCCCGAGGGGCATCGTTGGACCTTTGCTGCCCTTCTATGGGCAACGTAGGAGCTTTGCTGCCCTTCCCGGCCGCCTCGGCGGCGGCTTCGATCACCGATTCCTCCCGCAGGCGGGCGTCGTAGGCGCGCTTGCCGCCGCGGATGCCGAAGAGCCGCTTGGTGACCGCCAGGTAGACCAC
>JASHOV010000598.1 GCA_030038495.1 Streptosporangiaceae bacterium | reverse complement strand
TGGAGCACTGGCTGGCCAGCATGCTCCGCCCGCGTTCGACCATGCTCGGCAGTCTGGACTTCGGTGATCCCGACTTTGCCCGGAACGCCGATGACTTCCTCGAAGGATTCGGTGAGACTTGATAATCGCCGACGCAAGCGGGCTGCTGGCCGCCTTCGGCCGCGACCAGCCCGATTACGCTCGCGCGCGGGCGGCGTTCGAATCTGACCCGGGCCCGATCGTGATGTCGCCCTATGTTCTGGCCGAGCTTGATTACCACCTTATGAAGCGGCGCGGCGTCGACGCTGAGCTGCATCTCCTGGCCGACGTGGCCGCCGGCGTGTTCGAGCTCGCGACGTTCAGCACGAACGACGTTGCCCGGGCCCTGTCGGTGCTGACGAAGTACCGCGACATGCGGATCGGCCTTGCTGACGCCTCGCTGGTCGTGCTCGCGGAACGGTATGGCACCACGCGGATACTGACGCTGGACGAGCGGCATTTCCGCGCGATCAAGCCGCTGCACGCGGACGCCTTCACGCTGCTGCCAGCCGACAGCTAGCGCGGCTCGCAGTCAAGGGCTAGCTGACCTCGACTATCCGGGCCTCGACCAGCTCGGCCGACTCGATCCGCAGCACGCCGACGGTCCCGTGCGGCTGCCGCCGCCGGTCCGTGGGCGAGCCGGGGTTGAAGATCCGCAGCCGTTCGTCGTGCTCGTCGAGCGGGATGTGGGAGTGGCCGAAGACGACCAGCCGGGCAGCAGGGAACGCCCGGCGCATCCGCGCCAGCCGGCCCGCCGCCGGACCACTGTCGTGCAGCATCGCGACCCGCAGCCCGGCCAGGTCGTCCTCCAGCGTGGGCTCCGCGCCCCAGGCCGCGACGTCGGGACCGTCGTTGTTGCCGATCACCGCCTGTACCGGGGCGTACTGGCGAAGCTCGTCGAGCACGCCGGCCGTGCAGACATCACCGGCGTGCAGGATCAGGTCGGCGCCGCGCAGCTGACCGGCCACCGCGGGCGGGCAGGACTTCCACCGCCGCGGCGCGTGCGTGTCGGACACTACGACCACCCTCATGGCCTCATCCTGCCGCCTGTTCCTACCAGCCGACCGCGCCGTCGATCAGCTCGCGGATCAGGTCGGCGTGGCCGTTGTGCCGGGCGTATTCCTCGATCATGTGCACGTAGATCCAGCGCAGCGACACCGGCTCGCCCCGGCGCACCCCCGCGTAGTCGAGCTCCTTGCCGGCCGCGTTGATGCGGCTCTGCTCGCACTCCGCCTGCCAGGCCGCGAGATCCTCCGCCCAGTCGGCCTCGTCCAGCGGCACAAGCTCGCTGTCCTGGACCGCAGGGTCGAACCAGATCGGCGGCGTGTCAGGGGCGGCTGGCAGCACCCGGCTGAACCAGTTGCGCTCGACCTCGGCCATGTGCCGGATCAGCCCGTGCAGGGACAGGTTCGAGGTCGGTACCGGCCTGGCCTTGCGCTGGGCATCGTCCAGGCCCTCGCACTTGAGCAGCAGCGTGACGCGGTGGAACTCCAGCCACGCCTCGAGCATCTCCCGGTCGCCCAGCAGGTAGGGCGGCTCGGACCGGCGCTGGTCGACTAGATCCTGAACCATGTAGTAGCTCCCTTGCTGCTGCTGTGCTCGTGCTGGCGCGGCTGCCGCCGCCCAGTCTGTCCCGCTTTGGCCGCGGCATGCCAGCGGATTTCACCGCCGGCTGATTCCGGTGGTACCGCTCGCTACTGCTCTAGCTGCCGCAGGAGCCAGCCCGGGCCGGCGACTTCGGCTCCGGCCGCCGTGCACCGCTGCCGCAGCTCGCGGTCGGCGGTGACGACAATCCGCCGGCCTGCCGTTGCGGCGGCCAGCCCGGCGATCGCGTCGTCCCCCGACCCTGACGCAGCTATCACCCGCACCCGGCCGGCCGCGCCATCGTCCGCCGCCGCACGGGCCTTGCCCTCCACCACGAGCACGATGTCCGGCAGCCAGGTCAACCGCAGCAGCGGCACACGCCGCCGACCAGAGCCACCGTTCCCTGAGCCGCCATTCCCGGAGCCGCCGTTCCCGCTCGGCTCGCCGGAAGCACCCGCGGCGCCGGATCCCGGCCAGCACAGCCCGCCCGCGAGCGGGACGAGCTGGTCACGCAGGCGGCGCGCCGCGCCGACCCGGTCGTGCCACCAGCCATCGGGCCGCGAGCCCACGACATTGGCACCGTCCACGATGACGGTGAGCGGCTCGAGCGCGTCGCGCAGCCGATGCCAGTGCTCGGCGAAGCCAGGGTGCAGACTCAGCTGGGTGACCTTGGCCACCTCGACCCAGTCGACGTCGGCGGTCTCGTCGTAGTCCGACTCGACCGCGAACGCGGTTTCGGCCTGTGCCAGCACCGTCGTGTACGACCAGCCGCCGTGATCGTCAGTGAAGACGGCCCGCGGCCGGACGAGGTCCGGCGCCACGCCGCACTCCTCCCCGGCCTCGCGCAGGGCCGCGGCCAGGGCGGTCTCGTGGCTATCCCTGGCACCGCCGGGCAGGCCCCAGGTACCGCCATGATGACTCCACCATGTGCGCTGCTGCAGCAGCACCGGGCCGCCATCGGAGACGAACGCGAGCAGCCCGGCCGCCCCGAACCGTCCCCAGTGCCGGTGGCCCAGATCGCAGCGGACCCAGCCGTTCCCGTCGCGGCTCGTCACGATCCCGGCTCCGCGGCGCCCGCCCCGATGATCCCCATCAGGACATCGTCGGGGTTCACCCCGAGCGCGGCAACTTCGCCGGGGCCCGAACAGGACAGCAGACGCCTGGGACTGCCCAGTCGCCGCGATATCGCTCGATCAGGAAGCCTAGGCTGGAATGCATGCCAGACTCGCTCATTCCCGCCCCGCTGGCCCGGCTCCGCCAGCAGCGCACGGCCCCGCTGATCCTGGAGGTCGACCTCACCGACGGCATCAGCGAAACACGGCCGACTGATCCGGTCTCCGCGGTCCTGTCGCGGAACAGGGCCGTTCTGCCCGACCTGCTCGATGCCCTGCGCCGGGCACGGCAGGACCAGCGGGTCACCGCGCTGGTCGCCCGGCTGGGCGGCCGCGGCATTGGCCTGGCTGCCGTCCAGGAACTGCGGCACGCGGTTCGCGACCTCGCGGATGCAGGCAAGGCCACGATCGCCTGGGCCGACTCGTTCGGCGAGTTCTCCGCGGGAAACGTGCAGTACTACCTGGCCACGGCCTTCGACTCGATCTGGCTGCAGCCCTCCGGCGACCTCGGCCTGACCGGGATCGCCATGGAGCGGGTCTACCTGCGCGGCGCGCTGGACAAGATCGGCGCCGACTTCCAGGTGGCCAAGCGGCACGAGTACAAGAGCGCGGCCGAGCAACTGACCGAGCGCGGATTCTCCGGCCCGGCCAGGGAGGAGACGGACCGGCTCGCCGCATCGATTACCGATCAGATCTGCGCCGCGATCGCGGAGCGGCGGAACCTGGCCGCGGACAAGGTGCGGCGCCTGATCGACTCGGGCCCGTTCCTGGCCGGGCTGGCCCAGGCCCATGGGCTGGTCGACCATCTGGGCTATCGCGACGAGGTCTACTCGGCAGTTCGCAAGCAGGCCGGACCGGACGCCGTGCTGCAGTACCTCGGTCGCTACCAGCGCGGCAAGCTGCTTGCCGAGAAGGCCCGCCGGGCCGCGACCGCGCCGATCGGACTGGGCCGCTCGGGACTGAGCGGCCCGGGACCGGGGCACGAGCCGGTCGTCGCGTTGATATTCGCGACCGGGCCGATCCGACGCGGTCGCAGCGGCCGCAGTCCTCTCGGAGGCGGCTCGATGGGCTCGGACACGATCTCCGCCGCCATCCGGACTGCGGCCCAGGACGAGCATGCCCGCGCGATTGTGCTGAGGGTCAACAGCCCCGGCGGGTCATACGTCGCTTCCGACACCATCTGGCGGGAGGTCGTAAGAGCCAGGGCCGGCGGTACCCCGGTCGTGGTGTCCATGGGTGATGTCGCCGCGTCCGGCGGTTACTACATCTCGATGGCTGCCGACGTCATCGTGGCGCAGCCCGGCACGGTGACCGGGTCCATCGGCGTGCTGACAGGAAAGCCGGTGCTCGGCGAGGCGCTCGGCCGCGCCGGCGTCACCAGCGACCTGGTGCAGCAGGGGGCGCACGCGGCGATGTTCTCCCAGCAGCGGCCGTTCAGCGAGGACGAATGGGCGCTGGTCAACGACTGGCTGGACCATATCTACGCCGACTTCACCGGCAAGGTGGCGCAGGGTCGCGGCATGACCCAGCCACAGGTTCACGAGGTTGCGCGCGGCCGGGTGTGGACCGGCGCCGACGCCGCCGAGCGGGGTCTGGTGGACGAGCTTGGCGGGCTTGACCGCGCCGCCGCGATAGCGCGCACAAGGGCCGGGCTGCCCGCCACCGCGCAACTGCGGGTTTACCCGCGGCCCCGGCCGCTTGACCGGCTGCGCCCGCCGGGCTCAAGCGAGGGCAGGGGCGCCGCGGCCGTGAGCCTGCTCCCGGATGCGTGGGGTCCGGTCGCACAGCTCGCGGCCAGGGCCGGCCTGAGCATGCACGGGCCGCTCCTGCTGCCGGGCTCCTGGACCTTTGAGTGACCGAGCCCGTCCATCCCGGAAGCCCTAGTTCCCTTTCCGAGGCGCTCACCGCCTGGCCGGGGGCGGTGACCCTGCTGACCATCGCCGACGGAAGGGACGACGTCGGCACTACGGTGAGCGCGTTCTGCCCCGTATCGATGGACCCGCCGCTGGTCCTCGCATCGCTGAGTGCCGAGTCGTACCCGGCCGAGATGCTGGGCCGGCTGGCCCTGTTCGCGGTGACGCTGCTGGCGTCCGGGCAGCGGATCCTCGCCGGCCGGTTCGCCGCGGCGGGCAGGCCCGGCGCGCGGTTGCTGCTCGAGGGCGTGCCGCACCGGCGCGGCGAGCGGTCCGGCGCGCTGATCCCGGCCGGAGGACTCGCCGCGTTCGAGTGCGAGGTGACGCAGCGGGTGCCCGCCGGCGACCACGTGCTGCTGGTCGCCGAGGTGCTCGCCGTTCCCTATGTCGCGGAGTCGGGAGATCCGCTCATCCGGTTCCGCGGCGCCTACCTCCCCGCCCGCTAATAGCGCCGCGGCCAGCCCTGGCCCTGTCCCACGGTAATGGCACCCTGGCCAGCGCGGGCACCGGCTCGGTGCCCGCGTGATGGCCCCGCTGGTGTGCAGCCGCTTTGAGGGGGTAGGTCCGCTAGCCGGGGACCATCGGGGGGACGGTGCGTACACGGATCAGGGCCGCGCGAACCACTGTTTCGCGAACCACTGTTGCGCGAACCACTGTTGCGCGAACCACGGGCGCGCTGACGGCGGTAATCACGCTGCTGGCCTGGGCGGCCGCGCTGGCCGGGCCCGCGCTGGCCGAGGCCCCGCCGCGGCTGTCCGGTGACACCACCGACCACGCGGGCGCACTCGGCAACCGCCGCGCGGGCATGCGGGCCGCGATCACGCACCTGTACGACAGGGATCGCATCAAGCTGTATGTCGTATATGTACATTCATTCCCGGCCCTGTCGCCAGCCGCCCGGGTCGACCGGACCGCGTCGCTCAACGGTCTGGGCACCCGTGATGTGCTGCTCGGGGTGGCCACGGCCGATCGCGGCTACGCGCTGAGCGCCGATCCGGCCATGGGTCTGTCCTGGGCCGCTGCGGGCATCGGTGCCGCGAACGGGTTCGCGGGAGTCGCAGCCGGGCGCCCCGTTCCCGCCCCCTCGCCGAGCACCGCAGTCGCGCCCCGGCACGGCGGCGTCGGCATTCCGCCTGCCAACCCAGCGTCCGGCGGGAGCTCGCCGGCCGGGCTCGACCTGGCGGCCATCGCGGGTGCGGCTGTGCTGCTGATCGGCCTGCTGCTGCTGGCAGGCCGGCGGTTCTCGAACCGCG
>JASHOV010000597.1 GCA_030038495.1 Streptosporangiaceae bacterium | reverse complement strand
GGATGACCAGTGCCGGGCGCGGCGCGCGCCTGGTCGGGGCCGGCTGGCCATCCGACGCCAGCGCGACGGCGACCCCGGATGCGGCGAGCACGTCTGCGATCGAGGCGGCGATCCGGCCGGCCCCAAGGATCTGAACGTTCGCGGCCGCGCGCCGGGCGAGGATCTGCGCTCCGCCGTCGGCGTCCTGCCGGGCCAGTGAGGCCGCCGCGAGCTCGGGCAGAAGCTGGGGCCGCACCTCGGGCGCCAGGGCGCGCACCAGGCCGGCCGGGAAGTCGATGAGCAGGCCAGCGGAGGCAAGCAGGGTCAGTGTCTGCTCCGCGAGCGGCGCGGGAATGCCGAGCCGGCCAGCTGCGGCGACCAACTGCGGCCTGTCTCTGCTCCCGTCCAGCAGCCCGAACATGGCGGCGGCGGCTCCCACTCCGGTCAGCGCGACGGCGCGGCGCGGGTCCACGCCGATCTGGATGGTGTCCGGGTCCCGCCACAGCGGCAGCAGCCCGGCCCTGAGCGCCGGTCGCACACCAGCAGCGTCGCACGCCGGTCCGACAGTGACGGCCCCGCCAAATACACGACTGTGCGGCCGCGAGAGAGCCCGGCGCAGGCCGACTGCGCCCCCCTTCCCCAGAAGCGACAGCGGCCTGGCACCGGGACCTTCTGGCAGGCGAAGCTAGGCGCGGCCGACCTCGTCGTCAATACCGCCCTGTGGACGACGCTGTGCAGATCCCGGGGAAGGCGCGGTGTGTCCCTGTGGGTAACTGTGCACGCAGCTGTGAATTCAGCGGTCGGCCCGCGGATCGGGCAATGGTGAGCTGCGGCAATGGTGTCCACGTGCTGTGTACGGAGATTGCCTGACGTGCTGACTGGGTCAATCCCGGCATAGTGGCTGGCGCGCCGGGCCAGCGGGCCGCCTGCGGGCTAGCCGTCCGTTTCAGGATCGGTGCCGTCGCCCTGCTCGTCGTCCCTGTGCGCGCCGTCGTCGGGCGACGAGTCGGCGGGTTGATCGGCGCCCTCGCTGAGCGCCGAGATATCGAGTTCCGGCCGGCCCCGGACGAAACCGTCAGGATCGTCGAAGTCGTCAGCCGTGGGCAGCAGGTCGGGGTGGGACCAGATGGCGTCCCGGCCGGAGACGCCCCTTGCCTCGGTGAGCCCCTTCCAGATGGCGCCGGCCTCGCGCAGCCTGCGCGGGCGCAACTCCAGGCCGACGAGCGTGGCGAACGTCCGCTCCGCCGGCCCGCCGGTGGCGCGCCGCCGCCTGATGGCCTCGGCGAGCGCATCCGCCTGCGGTAGCCGGCCGCTCGCGGCCTGCGCCACAACCGTCGCGACCCAGCCCTCGACAAGCGCGAGAACCGTCTCCAGCCGGGCGAGGGCCGCCTTCTGCTCGGGCGTGTCCTCGGGCTGGAAAAGGGCCGCGCCGGAGAGCGCCTCGTTGAGTGCCTCGGGGTTGGAGGGATCGATCTGGGGCATAGCGTCGCGCAATGCCGACGCGTCCACCTTGATGCCGCGGGCGTAGTCCTCCACCGCGCCAAGCAGCCGGGCCCGCAGCCAGGGCACATGCCCGAACAGCCGGTGGTGGGCCGCCTCGCGCAGGGCGAGGAAAAGGCGCACCTCGTCCGCGTCGACCGATAGCCCGGATCCGAAGGCCGCGACGCCGGCCGGCAGCAGCGCCGCCGTCCCCTCGGGACCCAGCGGCAGGCCTACGTCGGTCGAGCTCACGACCTCCTCAGCGAGGGCGCCGACCGCCGCCCCGGCCTGGCCGCCGACCATCATGCCGCCTATGCGCTTCATCATCTCGCCGAGGCCGCCGAGGCCGCCGAGGCCGCCAACCATCGCCCGCATCTCCGGCGGCAGGTCGGCGGGAAGCTCTCCCGGCTCGTCGCTGAGCAGGCCGCTCATCGCATCGACGGCGCGCTCGGCGATCGGATCGCACAGCTTCGACCAGACCGGGAGCGTGGCCTCGACCCACTCGGCCCGGCTCCAGGCCTGGGTTGTCCTGATCCCCGTCGGCAGCTGGGTCGCGTCCTCAAGCCATAGGTCGGCCAGCCGCAGCGCCTCGCCGACCTTACTCTTGTCGGTCTCCAGCACGCTCGCGTCGCCCTTGGCCGCCACCGTCTGCCGCGCGATGTTCTTGGCCAGGTCCCAGTTGACCGGGCCGCCCTGATAGGCCATCAGGTCGGCGAACTGCCGCAGCGCCTCTGCGAACTGCTGCGGATCGCCCATCGGCCCGAGCGGGCCCATGCCGCCGAACGGTCCTGAGTCGCCACCGCCGGAGCCGCCGCCTCCGCCGGAGCCGCCCGAGCCTCCAGAGCCCGCGCCGCCAGAGCCGCCGGGCACGTCCGGATTGTTGTCCCGGCCGCGTTGCGGGCCGAAGCCGAAGGGAGGCTCAGTCATTTGCCAGGCCCGTCGGGCAGGATGGAAGGGTCCACACTGGCCAAGCTATCCCGGGAGCGGACCCCTGTGAGCAACCGAGTAGCCCAGGTTCGCCATGAGCGCAGTCCGGGCAGCGAATCTAATGGTCAGGCTGCCGGGGGGCGGTCGGACGGCGGACATCGTCGCGCACCGGCTCGCGAGGCGGCGCCGATCGCGGTCAGCGCCGAGTCGGACCAGGACCTCGCCCAACTGGCCGGCCGTCGGCACGGGCCTGTCGTCGCGGTAACGGGCGCGGCTCGCGGCCTCGGCCTGGCCCTCACCGCCCGGCTGGCCGAATCCGCGCACGTTGGGCGGGTCGTGGCGATCGATGACCACAGGGGCGATGTAACCGGGGTTACCTGGCGCGTGGTCGACGTCCGTGATCCGGCGCTGGCAGCACGGCTGGCGGGTGTGGACGTGATCGTGCACACCGACCTCGACCTGACGCCGGACTCAGACTCCAGGGCCAGGCGCGCGTTCAACGTGCGGGGCGCGCAGACGGTGCTTACCGCCGCAGCCGCCGGGGGAGTCGGTCGGGTCGTGCTGGTGACCAGCGCGATGGTGTATGGGGCAAATCCGGATAATCCAGTCCCGCTACCGGAGGACTATCCGCTCGGGGCCGATTCCGACGGCAGCGTGGTGGGGGATCTGCTGGAGATCGAGCACCTCGCCCGCCGCTCCGCGCGCACCCACCCCGGCCTGGAGGTCACCGTGGTGCGGCCGGCCGCGCTGGTCGGTGCTGGCGTCGACACCCTCGTCACCAGGCACTTCGAGGCGCCACGGCTGCTCGCGGTCAAGGGCACCGCAGCCCGGTGGCAGTTCTGTCACGTCGACGATCTGGTATCCGCGCTGGAACTGGCCGCCGACGGCCGTGTGACCGGAGAGCTGGCTGTCGGCTGCGACGGCTGGCTTGAGCAGGATGAACTCGAGGAGCTGTCGGGGCTGCACCGACTAGAGGTGCCCGCGGGCGTCACGTTCGCGACGGCTCAGCGGCTCCACCGGGCCGGGATTATCCCGGCGCCCGTGGCGGATCTGCACTACGTCGTGTACCCGTGGGTCGTGGACTGCAAGACGCTGCGGCAGGCGGGCTGGAAGCCTGGCTACGACAACGCCACGGCCCTGGAGGTGCTGCTGGCCCAGCGGGCCGGGCATCACGCGGTCGCGGGCCGGCGGCTGGCCAAGAAAGAGGCGACAATCACGGCGGCCGGGGCCACGGTGGCGGTCATCGGCACGGCGGCGATCGTGCGCCAGGTCCGGCGGCGACGCAAGGGTTCCTGATCGCAACGGGCACGGTAACTTGGCATCGTGAGCGTGATCAGGCTGGCGGAGATGCGCGCCGAACCGCTATCCATCGATGAAGTGCGCGCGGCCGCGGCCGACCCGGCGGCCGGGGCGATCGTGCTGTTCCTGGGCACGGTCCGCGACCATGACCACGGACGCGGCGTGACCGGCCTGTCCTACTCCGCCCATACCTCGGCCGCAGCCGAGCTCAGCCGGGTCGCGGAGAAGATCGCTGCCAGCCATCGGGTCTGCGCGATCGCCGTCACGCACAGGGTCGGCGACCTGCGGCTCGGCGACCTCGCCGTCGTTGCCGCGGTGTCGGCAGCGCACCGCGGCGAGGCCTTCGCTGCCTGCGAGGCGCTGATCGACGAGCTCAAGGCGACGGTGCCAATCTGGAAGCATCAATTTTTCGACGGCGGCGAAAGCGAGTGGGTTAATAGTGCTTAGGTTTCCCGCCATGTCGCACCGGCTCATCACGCTCATCGTGGCCGGCGCCTGCGTGCTCGCCGGCCTGGTCGTGGCCGCGGTGACCTCCGTGCCCTACGTCGCGCTGACCCCCGGTCCGACGCTGAACACCCTCGGCAGCCCGGACGGGCAGCAGCTCATCCAGATCAGCGGGCGCAAGACCTATCCCACGAGCGGCAACCTGAACATGGTGACGATTTCCTACATGGGCGGGCCGGGCGTCAACTTCAACATCTTCAACGCGCTGAACGCGTGGCTCACGCCCGACGATGCGGTCGTTCCGCAGAGCGAGATATTCAGCCCTGGCCAGTCCCAGCAGCAGGTCGTGGCGCAGGATACGCAGGAGATGGTCGGCTCGCAGCAGGACGCGACCGCGGCGGCGCTGTGCTACCTGAACATCCCGTTCAAGACGGTCAACACCGTGCAGGCCACGGTCGCGGGCATGCCCGCAGCCGGGGTGCTGCGTAAAGGCGATGTCATTACTGCCGTGGACGGCAAGCCGGCCAGCGGCAAGCAGGTGAACTGCGACAACGGGCTGGTTGCCATGATCCGGGACCGCAAACCCGGTGCGCCGGTCACCCTGACCATCGACCGTGATGGCACGGTCAAGACGATCACGGTGGCCACCAAGGACGAGGACGGCGAGCCCGTGGTCGGCGTGCAGCTGGCAACGTCCTACGTGCTCCCGTTCACGATCAAGATCAATATCTCGGACATCGGCGGGCCCAGTGCAGGCATGATGTTCGCGCTGGGAATCATCGACAAGCTGACCAAGGACAACCTTGCCGACGGCAGGTTCATCGCCGGGACCGGCGAGATCACCCCGGCCGGTCAGGTACAGCCGATCGGCGGGATACAGCAGAAGATGGCCGGTGCGCGGGACGCAGGCGCGACGATTTTCCTCGCCCCGGCGGGCAACTGTTCCGACACGGCGGGCGCGGTGCCGGGCGGGCTGCGGGTGGTGAGGGTGAGCACGCTGGCCGGAGCGGTGCAGGACCTGCAGGACATCAAGGCCGGCCGGCCGGTGCCGTCCTGCTGAGCGCTGGCCTGCTGAGCGCTGGCCTGCTGACCGGCCCGCCAACGGCTCTGTTTACCAGATCGATGCGACCGTGACGATACTGCCGCCGGCCCCAGCCGCCGCGGCGGCACGCAACACAGGCTGAGGGCGTACGCTCGGATCTGACGGGAGACCCAGGGCTCGGCCAACGAGCTTTGAGGCATGTCCTGGCTCGGGTAGATCCGGGAGTGCTGACGTCTCGGGTTCGGGCCGGAAGGGAGCGGTACTGGTCGTGGCGCCTCGTGTGCTCGTTGACGCGACAGCGGTGCCTGCGGACCGCGGTGCGCTCGGCCGTTACGTGGACGGCCTGGTCGGCGCGCTGGATGCGGCCGGAGCGGACCTGGCCGTGGCGTGCCAGCGCGCTGACGAGGAGCGCTACGGCCGGCTGGTCCCGCACGCGACCGTGGTGGCCGGTCCGCCTGCGATCGCGCACCGCCCGGCGCGCCTGGCTTGGGAGCAGAGCGGCCTGCCGCTTGTCGCGCAGCAGGTCGGGGCCGACGTCATCCACTCGCCGCACTACTCGATGCCACTGCGGCCAGGCAAACCCGTCGTAGTCACGGTCCACGACCTGACGTTTTTCACCGAGCCGGACGCGCACAGCCCGGTTACGGCCGCCTTCTACAAGGCCGCCATCCGGACGTCGGCGCGGCAGGCCACGCGGCTGATCGTGCCGTCCAAGGCGACCAGGGACGAGCTCGTCCGGGTGCTGGCGGCCGATCCCACGATGATCGACGTCGCCTATCACGGCGTCGATCACAGCCTGTTCCACCGGCCGTCGCAGCAGCAACTGCGGCAGGTGTCCGGACGTCTCGGACTGCACGGCCGCCGGTACGTGGCCTACCTGGGCACGCTAGAGCCGCGCAAGAACGTGCCGGCCCTGATCGCCGGCTGGGCGGCCGCCGTCGCCGACATGGCCGACCCGCCCGCGCTGGTTCTGGCGGGCGGCAGCGGATGGAGCGAGGAAGTCGACGACGCCGTCGCCGCGGTGCCCTCGCACCTGCACCTGGTCCGGCCCGGCTACCTGCACTTCAACGACCTGCCCGGCTTCTTCGGCGGCGCCCTGGTGGTGGCGTTCCCCAGCACCGGCGAGGGCTTCGGCCTGCCCGCCCTGGAGGCGATGGCCTGCGCCGCGCCGGTGCTGACTACGCACCGCACCGCACTGCCCGAGGTCGGCGGGGACGCCGTGGCCTACACCGAGCCTGACGCCGAGAGCATCCGGGTCGCGCTGCAGGCGCTGCTCGAGGATCCGGAACGGCGCACTGCGCTCGGCGATGCCGGATACACCCGGGCTATGGAATTCAGCTGGGCCGCGTCGGCCGAGGCGCACATGATCAGTTACCAGCGCGCGGCGGGTCAGTCCTAGGAACCGGGAACGAGGCCGCCGAGGTCGCCCCGTGGTTGAGAAGCGGCCTGGTTCAGATGCAGTCGGTCGCGCCCCGGTCGCGCAGCTCGTCGACGATCTGCTTCACTTCCTGGGCGCGATCCCTGTCACAGACCAGGATGGCGTCCGGGGTGTCCACCACGACGACGTTCTCCAGGCCGACCATGGCCACCACCCGGCCGGTGGTGGACACGATCACCGCGTCCTTGACGTCCCTGGTGATCAGCTGGGCCGCGGTCCCGATGAGCAGGTTGCCCGATTCGTCGGAGGGCAGCGACTCGCCCAGGGAGTGGAAGTCGCCGATGTCACTCCACGGCATGTCGGCGGGCACGGTGGCGACGCGCCCGACCGCGGCCGCGCCCTCCATCACGCCGTAGTCGACGGAGATCTTCTCCAGGCCCGGCCAGATCTGCTCGAGGACACGCTCACGCTCGGGCGTGTCCCAGGCCGCGGCGATCTCGTCGATCCCGGCGTGCAGCTCCGGCTTCTGCCGGGCCAGCTCGCCGAGGAAGGCCTGCACCGCGAACACGAAGATCCCGGCGTTCCACAGATACTGGCCGGACTCCAGGTACTCCCTGGCCACGGCCAGCGTCGGCTTCTCCCGGAACTCGGCCACCGTCCGGGCCTCGGGCGCGCGCGCCTCCGGTGCCAGCGGCGGGCCGGTCCTGAGGTAGCCGAACCTGACATCGGCGTGGCCGGGACGGATGCCGATCGTAGTCAGGTAGCCCTGC
>JASHOV010000596.1 GCA_030038495.1 Streptosporangiaceae bacterium | reverse complement strand
TTGCCCTCATGCTCGCTGGCGTCGGTTCGCTCAAGCAGGAACCCGCCCGTGAGGCGGCCGGCGAACCGTACCCGCACCCGGCAGCCTGGAACGGCAACTCCGTCGAGCGCCGCTGGCACCAGGTACTCGAACGGCCGGTCCAGGTTCGGCAGCGAAATCTCGACCGCGACCCTGGCAACCGGCAGGCTCGCAGCAGGCGGGCGTTCGGCCCGCACGGGCCGGCCCTGTGCTGGCCGGCCCCGCACTGGCCGGCCCTGTGCTGGCCGGCCCTGTGCTGGCCGGCCCTGTGCCCGCTGCGCCTGCCCTGCCACATTCCTGTCCTACCAGACGGCTGCGACGATCAGGCGCAGCGCGCGAGCGCGGGTCAGGCCCTGCAGGCGCTCACCACAGCGGCCTCGGCCGACGCGACCTGCTGGTGCAGGGCGCCGGCGGACGTGCTGCCGGCCGCCTCGGTCGCGACCTGCTGCAGGCTGGCGGTCAGCGTGGCCATGGCGTTGCGGCCAGCTACCTGCTGCGCGCCGGCCGCCGCCGTGTTGGCCTGGCTGATGGCCTGACGCAGGTCGGCGGTCACGACAGAGCGCGGCGCTCCGCTGGCCAGGTCGTGCAGCACCTGGGACACGGCATAGCTGACGCCGTTCTGATAGCCGCCGCAAGCACCGGCCGTGGTGCTGCCCGCACTCGCGATCCAGATCACCAGGACGACTGCCCAGATCGTGGAGCACGCGATCGCCAGCCATGACGCGGTCCGACCGGTACCCGTTACCCGCGCGCGGCGCAGGCCGAGTAGGCCGAGCACCAGGCCCGGCACGACCACAGGGATCAGGCCAGCGACCACCGCCGTCGTCGACTGCCAGTTGCCCGTGTCGGCGACCGCGGGCGACGGCAGCGCCCGGCCCGCCGAACGCGGAGACTCCGGGCGGGCCTCACCCGGCCCGGGCCACGGACCGGATTCCCACGGCGGCGGAGCGTCCTGGCCGTGCGCGGGTGCGTCACCGGCCCACGGCGGCGCTCCGGCCGTGGCGGCCCGCAACTCGGCCTGGCGGCTCTCATCCCAGGATTCGGTCATCGAATCAGGCTGCAGGCCGGCTCGCCCCGTGCGCAGGAACCAGTCTGCCTGCGCCGCCGCGGACCCGGCGCCCCCGTGATATCCGGTACCGTCTGTCCCATTCGCCGATAGCGCCCCGTCGGCACGTGCGGGCCGGAACCACGACTCGGCGGCCGACTCCTCGGCGTCAGCGCCGCCCGCGCTCCCGCCGCCATTCCCGGCTGCCTGGTCGTCGGCCGGGAGTTCCGGCAGGTGACCGTTGGCGACCGCGGCCTCTCTGCCCAGGCCGTCAGTTTCCGACATCAGTCACCAGACCAGCGTTGAATGGACAGACATAGCTAATGATCGTAAAAGCTACGCATGATCGATGTCTGGACATCGACGAACTGGCCGATATCGAATTCGGCCCGTACTACCCTGTGCGACCCCGGCCAGAGCCGGGGCCGCGTACGGCATCCAGTCAGCTTCAGATCGCCGACCTGAGCGCCTCGGCCCGGTCGGTGCGCTCCCAGGAGAAGTCCGGCTCCTCACGGCCGAAATGCCCGTAGGCGGCCGTCTGCGAGTAGATCGGCCGCAGCAGGTCCAGGTCGCGGATGATGGCGGCCGGACGCAGGTCGAAGACCTGCAGGACGGCATCCTGTATCCGCTCGACCGGCGCATGCTCGGTGCCGAAGCACTCGACGAACAGGCCGACGGGCTTCGCCTTGCCGATCGCGTAAGCGACCTGAGCCTCACACCGGTCGGCAAGTCCGGCGGCCACCACGTTCTTGGCGACCCACCGCATCGCGTAGGCCGCGCTGCGGTCCACCTTGGACGGGTCCTTGCCGGAGAACGCGCCGCCGCCGTGCCTGGCCATGCCGCCGTAGGTGTCAATGATGATCTTGCGACCAGTCAGGCCAGCGTCGCCCATCGGGCCGCCGATCTCGAACCGGCCGGTGGGGTTCACCAGCAGCCGGTAGCCGGCCGTGTCCAGTTCCACGCCCAGGCTGGCCAGTTCCGGCTCCACCACGTGCTCGCGGATGTCCGGAGCCAGCAGGCCGTCCAGGTCGATCGACGGGGCGTGCTGGGTCGAAACGACGACCGTGTCCAGCCGCACCGCCCGGTCGCCCGCGTACTCGATCGTGACCTGGGTCTTGCCGTCCGGCCTGATGTAAGGAACGGTCCCATCCTGCCGGACCAGCGCCAGGCGCCGCGCGAGGCGGTGCGCGAGCGTGATCGGCAGCGGCATCAGCTCGGGCGTGTCCCTGCAGGCGTAGCCGAACATCAGGCCCTGGTCACCGGCGCCCTGACGGTCAAGCTCGTCGGCGCCCTCGCCCTCGCGGTGCTCGACCGCTTCCTGCACCCCGAGCGCGATGTCCGGCGACTGCGAGCCGATCGAGACCTGAACGCCGCAGGACGCGCCGTCGAACCCCTTGGCCGAGGAGTCGTACCCGATCTCCAGGATCTTCTCCCTGATGATCCCGGGGATGTCGACGTAGGTGTCGGTAGTCACCTCGCCCGCGACATGTACCTGACCGGTCGTGATGAGAGTCTCAACCGCCACCCGGCTGCGAGTATCGCCCTTGATCATGGCGTCGAGGATCGCGTCACTGATCTGGTCGGCCATTTTGTCCGGATGACCCTCGGTGACGGACTCCGATGTGAACAGACGACGAGCCACTGCGTCCCTTTCCTCCCCTTGCCGGGCCCTGTGCCCGGCAGGTCCTGCCCCGCGGCGCGAGTTGGAGCCTCGCCGAGCGAGTTGAAGCCTCGCCGAATTGTATTGGTGTCGCGTAAGTACCGGGTTACGTGGGCGGATTTAGGGTTCGAGATGCGCGAGTTGCCGCTCGTGCTCGGCCCGCAGCCACGACCCGCCGATCCGCTCATCTCGGCCGGCAGCCGAGCCACCACGTTCGAGCGCGTCGAGGTAATCCAGGTCCGCCTGCACCCTCCGGCGCAGCTCAGCGCGGTCGCCAATATGCCCGTGCCCCGGAACGATCACCCGCACACCTTCGGCACCGGCCAGCAGCTCAAGACCGGCGCGGTACTGCCCCGCCGGATCCGGGCCGTCCAGGTCGAGCAGCGGGATCTCGATATCGGACAGCATGTCG
>JASHOV010000060.1 GCA_030038495.1 Streptosporangiaceae bacterium | reverse complement strand
GCCGGCCCCGGCAACATCGAGGAGAAGCTGACCGGAATCCCCGGCTACTACCAGTTCGAGTACCTCACCGACGACATGGTGGATGCGCTGCGGCTGGCCGACATCATCGTCGGCCGCTCGGGCGCCACGACGCTGGCCGAACTGGACGCGCTCGGCACGCCGGCCGTGCTCGTCCCGCTGCCGCTGAGCGTCAGCCGCGGCGACCAGATCGTGAACGCGGAGTCGTTCGCGCGGACCCACAGCTGCGTGGTCCTGCCGGACGACGAGCATCTCACGGCCGGGCTGGCTGATGCCTGCGTCGGCCTGATCCCGGCGGCAGACGCCGCGAGCAAGGTCGTCGCGGCCGACCGCGACTACCACCGGGCCGCCCGCCGGGTCGCTCAGGAACTCATGAGCATGGCCAGGTCCCGGCACCGGCGCAAGCCTGCCCGCTGATCCGCGCTGATCCGCGCTGATCCTCGCTGGCCGAAGGGCAACGTAGGTCCCTTGCTGCCCTTCTATGGGCAACGTAGGAGCTTTGCTGCCCTTCGCCGTGAGGGTTCGCGGGGGCGGGCGGGGTGTGCGGGGTGCGGGGTGAGCGGGGGCCGGGGGTTTGCGCGGGCCCGGCCAGGCCGATCATTGGTGAGGTGACCAACGGGGAGCTGCTCGGGCGGGCCAGGGCGGCCGGGATAGCGCCCGCGTACGAGAACTGGCGGCACGAGCGCGTCGAGGTCGCGCCCGACACCCTCGAGGCACTGCTGGCCGCGCTGGACCGGACGCCGCCCACGGGCGCTCCGGCCGCCGTTCCCGCCCGCGCGGCCGTGAATGCGGAGCCGCGCATGCCCGCCCTGCCGGAGAAACGGACCTGGGGCTTCACGGTCCAGCTGTACTCGATCAGGTCCCGCCAGTCCTGGGGTCACGGCGACCTGCACGATCTCGGCGACCTCGCCGCCTGGAGCGCCCGCGAGCACGGCGCCGGGTTCGTCCTGGTCAATCCGCTGCACGCGGCCGAGCCCGCCGCGCCGCTCAACCCGTCGCCGTACCTGCCGACGACCAGGATGTTCACCAGCCCGCTCTACCTGCGGGTGGAGGACATCGAGGAGTACCGGCAGCTGGATCCCGTCGATCTGGCCACCGTCGAGGTGCTCGCCAAGCCGCTGCAAGACCGCAGCGCCAGTCCCGTGCTCATCGACAGGGACGCGGTCTGGCGGGCGAAGCGGGCGGCGCTCGACCTGGTCAGCAAGGTCGCCCTGAGCCCGCGGCGCCAGGCCCAGTTCGATCGCTACCGCGCCGAGCGCGGCCCCGAGCTTCGGCGCTGGTCGGCCTGGTGCGCGCTGGCCGAGGAACACGGCCCGGACTGGCGAAGCTGGCCGGCCAAGTACTCTTCCCCGGCTCAGGGTCTGGCCGCCGTGAGCGCCGAGCCACAGTTGCGCGAGCGGGCCGCGTTCCACTGCTGGCTGCAGTGGCAGTGCGAGCAGCAGCTGGCGCAGGCGCAGCGGCGCTCTCGGCAGGCAGGCATGCGGCACGGCATCATCCACGACCTGGCCGTCGGCGTGCAGGCGGGCGGCGGCGACGCATGGGCGCACCCCGAGCTGCTGGTCGCGGGCGTCAGCATGGGCGCACCGCCGGACGGCTTCAACCAGCTCGGGCAGGACTGGGGCATGCCGCCGTGGCATCCGCAGCAGCTCGCGGCCGCGGGATACCGGCCGCTCGCGGACCTGTTCGGCGCGTCGCTGCGCAACGCCGGCGGGCTGCGCGTGGACCACGTGATGGGCCTGACCCGGCTGTGGTGGGTGCCGGCCGGGCGGCGGCCCGATCAGGGCGCATACGTCAGCTACGACCACGAGGCGGCGGTCGGCGCGCTGGCGGGCACCGCCGCGCGGGCCGGGGCAATCGCGATCGGCGAGGACCTCGGCACGGTCGACCCGTGGATCCGCACCCTCCTGGCCGACCACCACATCCTCGGCACGATGATGCTGTGGTTCGCCAGCCGGCCCGATGGCACGCCGCTGCCCCCGTCCCGGTGGCGGCGCGCCTGCATGGCCACGGTCGGCACGCACGACGTGCCGCCCGTGGCCGGCTTTGTCACCGGCGACCAGGTGACCGTTCGCGCCGAGCTGGGGCTGCTGAACAAGCCACTGGAACGGGAACGGGCAGACTCGCGGCTGACCCTGGATCGCTGGCGCGCGGCCCTGGTGGCCGAGGGGCTGCTGCGGCCCGACGGCCCGCCGCCAGGTCCGGCCGAGTTCACCGTGGCGCTGTACGGCTTCCTCAGCCGGACGCCGTCCCTGCTCGCCGGGGTCTCGCTCGCGGACGCCGTCGGGGACGTCAGGACTCAGAACATCCCCGGTACTTCCGCCGAGTACCCGAACTGGCAGATCCCGCTCTGCGACGCGGCCGGGTCGGCGGTGCTGCTCGAGGACCTCGGGAAGAGCCGACTGCTGGCCGACACGGTTGCTGCAGTCAGGGCGCAGGCCGCCGGGGGGCAGTCCAGCGGCGCGAGCTAAAGCTGGGCCGACCCGGCCTGGCTGGCCCGGATCGAGCGGTCCCGGCAGCGCAGTGCCCTGGCCACGTCGTCCCGGCCCTCGGCCAGCAGCCGCGCCAGGGCCGGGGCCGGCCTCTCCCTGGCGATGTACTCATCGGCCGAGTCGATGGCCTGCTGGCTGATGACGCTCAGCGGGTAACCGACCCTGGTGAAGAACTGCGCCATGTCGGACGCGCCGTCGCTCCACATCCCCGCCAGCGCCGCGAAGAACCTCCCCGCGAACGGCGCGAGCAGGTCGTCCTGGTCGAGGTCGGCGAAGCCGCGCAGGACCGCGCGGAACGTGGCGTTCGTCAGCTGGCCGCCGGTGATCGCCGACCACGCGCCCGCCTTAGCCTCGGGCGTCGGGATCGAGGCCAGGCAGGTCTGCGCGTGGCGCTCGCCCGCGTCGGTCGAGTCCCCGGCCAGCTCGGCCTCGACCACGTCCGGCCCGGCGCCACCCCGGCTGACCAGCCGGTGCAGGAACTGCCAGCGCAGTTCGGTGTCTACCGCGAGACCTTCGACCGTGGCGGAACCGGCCAGCAGGCCGGTCAGCAGCGCCAGGCTGGCCGCCGACGTGGCCACGCCGGCCAGCGCCTGTGCGTACGCGAGCTGCTTGTCCGAGCCCGGCTCGGCCAGCAGCAGCCAGCCGCGCAGTGCGTCTTCCAGCTCGCTGACGGCGACGGGACGCCACGCCGGGTCGGCGAACCGGCGGACGGCCATGCTGGCCTGCGCCAGGACCCGCTCGAGCACGGTGATCTGGCTGATGGAGGGGGCACCCGCCAGGACCAGGGCCAGGAAGTGCTGCGTGCTCAGCTCCGCGTCGCGGGTCATGTCCCAGGCGGCTGCCCAGCACAGCGTGGCCGGCAGCGACTCGGCGAACTCGCCGATGCTCGTTATCGCGGTGCGCAGCGAGTGCTCGTCCAGCCGGATCTTGGCGTAGGTGAGGTCGTCGTCGTTGACCAGCACCAGGTCGGGCCTGGCCTGGCCGACCAGCTCCGGGACCTGGGTGACGGGTCCCGCGATGTCCAGCTCGACCCGGCTGCGGCGGGTCAGCCGGTCATCGGCCCGGTCATACAGGCCGATCGCGATCCGGTGCATGCGCAGCTCCGGATGGCTGGCCGCTGCGCGCTGATGCACCGCGAAGCTGGCGAACGTCCCGCCGGATCCGACCGCATAGTCGGCCTGCAGCGTGTTGACGCCCGCGGTCTCCAGCCAGGACTTCGACCAGGCGCCGAGATCACGACCCGAGGCGCGCTCAAGCGAGCCCAGCAGGTCAGTGAGGGTCGCGTTCCGCCAGGCGTGCCTGCCGAAATAGTCGCGCACGCCGGCCAGGAAGTTCTCCTGGCCGACATAGGCGACCAGCTGCTTGAGCACCGACGCGCCCTTCTCGTAGGTGATCCCGTCGAAGTTCACCTCGACCGCCTCGATGTCGGGGATGTCGGCGACGATCGGATGGGTGGACGGTAGCTGGTCCTGCCAGTAGGCGTAGGCCTTCGATCCGTTCGCGAACGTGGTCCAGCCGTCGGTGAAGCGGGTGGCCTGCGTCATCGCGACCATGCTGGCCCAGGTGGCGAATGACTCGTTCAGCCACAGGTCGTCCCACCATTTCATGGTCACCATGTCGCCGAACCACATGTGCGCCATCTC
>JASHOV010000059.1 GCA_030038495.1 Streptosporangiaceae bacterium | reverse complement strand
TCCTCCAGCCTGCTGACCACGGCGCTGGCGGGCCTGCTGACCGCGCACGCACAGTCCGGTGGCGTGGCCGGGCTGCCCGCCGCGCGCCGCGGACCGGCGAGCGTGCGCGCGGTCGCCGATCTGCTCGAGGACCGGCTGGTCGATCCCCCGGCGCTGGCTGAGCTCGCGGCGATGACCGGACTGAGCCAGTTTGCGCTGCTGCGCGCCTTCCGCGCCGAGACTGGCCTGCCCCCGCACGCCTACCTGAACCAGCTGCGGGTACGGCGCGCCAGGACGCTGCTCGACCAGGGGGTCACGCCGGCCGGGGTGGCGTTCGAGACCGGGTTCGCCGACCAGGCGCATCTCACCCGCCACTTCAAGCGCGTCGTCGGCGTGCCGCCCGGCGCCTATCAGCGCGAGCGCCTCCTGGTCGCCTGACCTCAGCCGGCTGGCCCAGCCCTGCTGCGTCGCGGGCAAGAACGTACAAGACCGGCCGCGGGCTGGATCCATAGCGTGCTGTGCGTGCAAGTCCAGACGCCGACCGCCCCCGTCCAGGCGCGTCCTGTGCGGGACGGGGTCGGGCTGGGCCTCGCGGTCGGCGTCTCCGGCGTCGCGTTCGGCGCGGCCGCGGTCAGCTCCGGGCTGTCCGCCTGGCAGGCGTGTGCGCTCAGCCTGCTCGCCTTCACCGGTGCCTCGCAGTTCGCGCTGGCCGGGGTGATCGCCGGCGGCGGCAGCCTGCTGGCGGGAACCGCGGGCGCGATCCTGCTCGGCAGCCGGAACACGCTGTACGGCCTGCGCCTGGCCGGGACGCTCCAGCCTCGGGGCTGGCGCAGGCCACTTGCCGCTGTCGGAGTGATCGACGAGACAACCGCGATCTCGCTGGCGCAGCCGGATCCTGTCTCCCTGCGCAAGGGCTTCTGGGTGACGTTCTGCTGCCTGTACCTGACCTGGAACCTGAGCACGCTCACCGGCGCGATCGGCGCGGGCCGGGTCGGATCACCGCAGGCATTCGGGCTCGACGTGATCGGACCGGCCGCGTTCCTCGCATTGATCTGGCCGCGTATTCGCGCCGGCCGCGTCGAGCGGTGGGTGGCGCTGGGCGGAGTGGGGATCGCGCTGGGCACCACGACCTTCCTGCCCGCGGGCGTGCCGGTCATCCTCGCCGCCGTGGCCGCCCTGGCCGGCGCGCTGGCAGCACCTGGCAGCGGCCGGGAACCGGGCTCGTCGTGAGTGCGGTATGGATCGCCGTACTCGCCACGTCCGGGGGCTGCTACCTGCTGAAGCTGGCCGGGCTGACAGTGCCGCGGCGCGTGCTGGCCAATCCCCGCATGCGCCGGTTCGCCGAACTCGTGCCGGTCGCGCTGCTCGCCGCGCTGTCCGGGGTGCAGACCGTCACCGCCGGGCAGTCGCTGGTGCTGGCACCCGCCCGACTGGCCGGGATGGCCGCCGCCATGGTCGCGCTGCTGCTGCGAGCGCCGTTCCTGGTCGTGATCGTGGTAGCTGCCGCCGCCGCGGCCGCGGCGCATGCGGCCGGCCTGAGCTGAGCTCAGCTAGGCTCGGCGTGGATCTCCACCCGGGCCACGGCAGGGCGAATGCACGCTGTGGCGCTGGCCCGCGGCAGACGATCCGCAGGTCACCTGCGTTCGGCGGACAGGAGGACGGATCGGGATGAGCGGGGAACCGGTGGAAGTCGAGGTACTCGGCGAGGTCAACGACGAAACCGAGGCGGCGTTCGGCCGGCTGCTGCCGCAGCTCTCCAAGTCGGCGACGCCGCTGACGCGCGCGGACATCGCGAGGATCCATTCCGCCGAGGCGATCACGCTGCTGGTTGCCCGGTGCGAGGGCACGATCGCCGGCATGCTGACGCTGGTGATGTTCCCGCTGCCGACCGGACAGCGTGCCTGGATCGAGGACGTGGTCGTCGACGAGAAGTTCCGCGGCCGGGGCGCCGGAGAGGAGCTCACCAAGGCCGCCATCCGCATCGCCCAGGCGGCAGGGGCGCGGACCGTCGACTTGACCTCGCGACCCTCCCGTGCGGCCGCCGGCCGACTGTATGAGCGGACCGGGTTCCAGCAGCGGGACTCGCGGGTCTACCGGTACGGGCTCGAGTAGGCGCGGGCACGCTCGCACGCGCTCCGGCTCGGTTAACCGGCCGCGACGCTATCTTTCCGTCACGGGCGGGCGCCCCGCCCCTGGGGCGAGGCGCCGCCGCGGAGTTCGTGACGAGCTAGATCTTGAGCATCTTCTTGAGCGAGTCGATGCCCTTGGCGAACGGGTCCTGCTGCGGGATCTGACCCTGCGGCGTGGCCTGGTTCACCATCTCGGGCATGGCCTTCGCGATCTGCTCGCTGGCCTCCTCATCGGACATGCCCGCCCGCTTCGCCACGTGATGCAGCTCGTTCGGGTCCATCGCCTGCTGGACCTGCGGGCCGGTGACGGGCTTGTTCTCCCCGGTGCCGATCCAGGACTGGACCTGCTTGCCCATGCCACTGTTGGTGAGCTTCGTGGTCATGCCCTGGAGTCCGCCGTTGCTACTGAACAGCTTCTGCAGCGAGGCGAGGCCGCCATCCTGGCCGTCCTGGCCGCCCAGCTTCGAAGTGACCTGATCGAGGATTCCCATCGCTCTCCCCCCTGTAAGGTGACATATCGCCACATGATCATGGCATTGCGTCACCGCATGGTCCCGTTCTTTCCCCTGCGCGTCTTAGCTACCCGTCCAGGCTGGTTACTGACCAGTTGGGAGGTCAGCCGAGAGAGAACCCGGGCCGGGCAGAGCTGAGCTCGGTGCTCGGTGAGCGCCAGGATCAGCTCCCGGAGGAGTGGTGCCGGTGGTCGGCGCCGGGCCTCCGGCTGCGCGAACTCCGGCCGGCCGGCTTTTCCTACCGGCCGAGCTCCGCGACGGCCGCGAGCAGCCGTTCCACATCGGAAGCATCGTTGTAATGCACGAGTCCGGCACGGACGGCACTGCCGGCGTCCCTGATCCCGAGTACGCCGGTCAGCTCCCAGGCGTAGTTGTGGCCGTTCCACACGTTGATCCGCCGCG
>JASHOV010000595.1 GCA_030038495.1 Streptosporangiaceae bacterium | reverse complement strand
CCAAATAGCCTCGCCCCGGTACCCCAACTGGCAGCAGGGAGCGGCCTCAAACACCGCACAGTGTGGGTTCGAATCCCACCCGGGGCACCCCTCGTCTGCGTCACTAACGCGAAATGTCGGTGTCGGCCGCCATGGTCCGGCTATGTACGGACCCGTCGGGCCGAAGTACTGACCGCTTATGCCGCGCTAGCCGGAAGACCGGCTGACCGCATAGCTGAGGTGTACGAACGTGCCGTCGTCCGCACATCTGGTCAGCGCCAGCTCTCCCGGCATCAGCCTGCGGGGAAGCAGCGGCGCGCCACTGCCCAGCGTGGCCGGGGCGATACTTATGATCATCTCGTCCAGCAGCCCGTGATCGGCGAACTGACCGACAAGATCACCGCCACCGACCAGCCAGATGTTGCGCTCGCCCGCCGCAGCCAGCATCTCCCGGTGCACGGGGCGGACGTCGCCCGATGCGAACCTGATGTCGGCACCGGGAACGGCCGGCAGCTGCCGGTGGCTGAAGACCCAGCAGCGCCGGCCCCTGTAGGGCCAGCTTTCTGGCTTATCCAGCAGCTTCTCGTGCCCGAGTACCCACTCGTAGGTGGTCGCGCCCATGGCCAGCGCGCCCACATGGGCGTAGAACTCGCTGTAGAGATCACCGGATGCGGAGTCAGCGTTCGCCGCGGCTTCGGCCTCGAACAGCCAGTCCAGCGAGTTGCCCGCATCCGCGATGAAGCCGTCGAGGCTGGTGGCGGTGAAGTACTGCGTCTTCGACATGCGGCCAGGCTGCCAGCTGATACCGACAGTCAGCCTGCTGGTTCTGAGCCTCGCCGATTAGCTCCCCGGCCCGACCGGGTTCCCGGACCCCGCGCTCGGCTGTGGCGGCGCAGCCAGGACTGCGGCTGGCCGGACTCGGCCGCCAGCGCCGACCAGGTCCAGCCTTCCCTTCGCCGCTCCGCCACGTACTCGGCCATCGTGGCGAATCCCAGCGCGCCGGCCACCTCGGCCGCCCGGGCGCTGGCCGCGTGCCTCTTGCCGGCGTGCGCAACCTTGGCCAGGCCGTGCCGGCGCAGCGCCGACTCCACCCCGTGGTAGCTGAGTCCGACCTCGACCGCGATCTGGTTGACGGTCTGGTGGCGCAGCAGATGCCGGTCCCGCAGGTAGCCGGCCACGTCATCGAAGCCAAGCGCGCCGATCACCGCTATCCACCGAGCGTCCGCGGCGGCGGCGACGGGCCGAGCCCGGACGGCCGCTGCCGTCTCCGGGTCCAGGCCGGCAAGATGGCGAGATAGCCAGTCCTTGTGCAGCCCTGCCTCCCGGCTGATGGCCGCGAGGCTGACTCCCTGGGCGGTCCGCGCCCGCACCAGCGAGCCAATGTCGGCATAACCTCGTTCCGATGCCGCCCGCGCGGCCACCTGGCGCAGGTGGTGCCGGGCATTCTCCTGACTGGCTCTGACGCTCGCCAGGTGCCGCCGCCCGGTCATCACCTCCCTGGCCTTGCGGCGGCGCTGCTCGGGCATCGGGCGGCCCCGCGCGACCGCGGCGGCATCTGCGGCCAGTTCGCCGGACCGCGCCCTGGCCCGGCCGCGGGCACTGCCCTCACGCAGCGCGGCCTCGAAGACCAGGCGGGCCGAGAACGACGCCGCCCGCAGCTTTCTGGTGGCCTCGCCTTCGAGCGACTGACCGCGCTCAAGGCCGAACGCGGCGCAGTACGTGTCCTTGGTCCACCCATGTGCCCGCAGATGAGCGGTCACCGATCGGCGCCAGCACCCGCACAGGTGGCAGCAGACCAGATCCCCGTCCGCCGCGACCTCGCCGAGGGGCACGTAGTGCGGAGTGCCATCGGGCAGCGTTCCCACCGCATCGGGCCGAGCATCGCCGGTGGTATGCGCCAACGCCGCCCCCCTTCCCAGAAGCATCACGGTAGTAACAACGAGACTACTTAGTTGCCGGGCTTCCGTCACTACCGATCCGCTGCTGAGCCGGGAGCCGGGAGCGTGCCAGGCAGGCAAGCCACTAACCTCGTCACCATGACCGCCGAGCCGTCACTGTCGCTGGCGGAGTGGGTCGTGCTCGCAGTCGTGGCCGAGAAGCCGACGCACGGGTTCCCAATAGCCCGCCTGCTGGCCGGCGACGGCGAGCTGGGCCGGATCTGGCAGGTCCCCAGGCCGATCGTCTACCGCGCGATATCACGGCTGGCCGAGTCGCATCTGATCGCCGAGGACGGGAACGAGGCTGGCCGTGGGCCGCAGCGCACCATCTACGCGGTGACGGCAGCAGGGCAGGACGCCGTCGACGGCTGGCTCGACACGCCCGTTGATCACTTCAGGGACGTCCGCTCGCGCCTGCTGATGAAGCTGGCACTGCTGCAGAGGCGGGGAACCGACCCGACCGGGCTGCTGCGGCGTCAGCGCGACGTGCTTGCCCCGATCGCCGCGGCGATGGCCGCGGAACGGCCAGCGCCGGAGGGGTTCGAGGCCACGCTGCTGGCCTGGCGACGCGCAAATGCCACGGCCGCGATCAGCTTCCTGGCCGACGTTACGCCGCCCGCATAGGAGCCTCGGCCATCGGGCCGCGACCGTTCGGCCGCGGCTCCTAGAGCGCGGCCGGCGCAGGCGGGCCCGGCTGCTCCGAGGGCCCGCCCGGCAGTTCGGCCCGGCGCTGCGGCGCCGCCTCGTCTCCTCCCGCCGGCGCATCCCCGGCCGGCGCATCCCCGGCCGGCGCATCCCCGGCCGGCGCATCCCCGGGTGGTGCATCCCCCGCCGCTGCGTCGGGCGGCGCCGATGCTTCCCCGTCCGCCCGATAGTTCAGCGCTGGCAGCCGTGGACGACCTGGCGCCACTTCGGACGACGCGGTGCGCGACCGGGGCCGCAGCGGCCGGGCCGGGACTGGGCCCGGCACCGGAACGGCCCGCCTGGGCAGCGTTGCGAACGGCGGACGTCCGCGCCTGCGCACGGCCACGAGGTAGCACCAGGCCGGGATCAAGATCACGAGCATCGCGACCTCGTTGGTCCGCAGGTGGAACATCCGCGGCGTGTACCCGACGCGCTGCGCTTCGACGAACAACCTGGCCGTCGCGTACAGGCCCGCGTAGAGCGCGAAAGCCCGGTCGCCGGGCAGCCGGTAGCGCCGGATCGCGTACGCCACCGCGCCCGCGACCAGCAAGTACAGCAGCGACTCGTACAGGAAGATCGGCTGGAAGGTAGCCGATGCCTGAAAGCCGGTCGCCCGGTGCGACGGTGCGATCGCTACCGCCCAGGGCAGCCCGGAGGGGCGACCGTAGAGGCCCTGACTGAACCAGTTGCCCCAGACGGCGATGGCCTGCGCGACCGGGAGCGCGGGTGCTGCGGCCAGCGCGAGCGGGCCCAGGTCGATGTCGTGCCTGCGGCAGTACACCCAGGTGGCGAGCGCTCCGGCGGCGACCGCGCCGGCCATGCCCAGGCCGCCTTGCCAGATCCGCAGCGTGTTGGTCCAGTCCCGGCCGCGGCCGAAGTACAGGCTGTAGTTGGTCACCACGCTGTAGATGCGCGCGCCGGCGATTCCGACCGGCACGGCGACCGTCGCGACGGTGAGCACGATGCCCCGTTCCCCGCCCGCCCGCCGGTAACGCCAGTCGGTAAGCCACAGGCCAGCGAGGACGCCGGCCACCATGCACATCGCGAACGCCTGCACCGGGACTGGGCCCAGGTGCCAGATATCGCTGGCCGGGCTCGGGAGGAATGCCGCCGGCATGGACAGGACGCTACCCGCACCGCCCCGGTGATCCGGTCATCTTTACTGCTCGGTGATCATGCCGTTGCCGTCGGTGATCCGGGACGGGCGGCTACCGCAACGGCACGGTCCGCGCCCCGATCGGCGCTGGCAGGGAACTGTCACCGCACAGATAGGCATCGGCCGCTGCCGCGGCGGACCGTCCCTCTGCGATCGCCCACACGATCAGCGACTGCCCGCGGCCCATGTCGCCGGCCACGAACACGCCGGGCACTGACGTAGCGAACGACCGGTCCCTGGCCACGTTGCCGCGCTCGTCGAAGGCCACGCCAAGCCCGCAGGTCAGGCGGCCCTGCTCCGCGCCGGTGAACCCCATCGCAAGCAGGACCAGGTCCGTGCGCAGTTCCCGCGAGGTCCCCGGCACCGGCCGGAACGATCCGTCCGCCATCTCGACCTCAATGAGCTCGAGCGCCCGCACCCGGCCGGACTCGTCGGCAAGGAACCGCTGGGTCGACACCGCGTACACGCGGTCGCCGCCCTCCTCGTGCGCGCTGGAAACCCGGTAGATCGCCGGGTACGTCGGCCAGGGCTGCTGCGCGGGCCGCGAGTCCGGTGGCCTCGGCAGGATCTCCAGCTGGGTGACCGAAGCCGCGTCCTGCCGCAGCGCGGTGCCCAGGCAGTCCGCGCCCGTGTCGCCGCCGCCGATGATCACGACGTGGCGGCCGCGGGCCGAGATGGCCGGCTCCGGCCGATCGCCAGGGACCGCGGCCGCGCGGACGGCTCGGTTCGCCAGCGGCAGGTAGTCCATCGCCTGGTGGATGCCGTCCAGGTCGGCGCCCGGCACCGGCAGCCCGCGGGCGTGCGTGGCGCCGCAGGCCAGCACGATCGCGGCATGGTCGCGGCGCAGCCGCGCGGCGGTGATGTCGCCGCCCGCCTCCACGCCGCAGCGGAACTCGGTGCCCTCGGCCAGCATCTGCACCAGACGCCGGTCCAGGTGCCGCTTCTCCATCTTGAACTCGGGTATGCCGTACCGCAGCAGTCCGCCCGGCGCGTCCGCCCGCTCGAACACTGTCACCGCGTGCCCGGCCCTGGTGAGCTGCTGCGCGGCCGCGAGGCCGGCCGGGCCCGAGCCGATCACCGCGACCTTCTGGCCCGCCGCCACGGCCGCAGGAGACGGGCGGCGCGGCGGCACCCAGCCCTCGTCCCAGGCCCGGTCGATGATCGACACCTCGACCTGCTTGATCGTCACCGGACCGGTGCTGACTGAATCCGGGCTGATGCCGAGCACGCAGGCCGACTCGCACGGCGCCGGGCACAGCCGGCCGGTGAACTCGGGGAAGTTGTTGGTCGCATGCAGGCGCTCGACGGCCGCGCGCCAGTCCCCGGCCGAGATCAGATCGTTCCACTCGGGGATCAGGTTGCCCAGCGGGCAGCCCTGGTGGCAGAACGGGATGCCGCAGTCCATGCACCGGCCCGCCTGCCGCTCCAGGTCACGGGACGGGAACTCGGTGTACACCTCCTTCCAGTCCGCAATCCGCACGTCGACCGGCCGCCGCGTCGGCAGGCGCCGCGGCGTGTTCAGGAATCCCCTCGGGTTCGCCATTCGCTCGCTCCTCAGCCGCTCGCCGCGGCCATGACCGCCTCGCTGACGTCGGTGCCGTCCCGCGCGGCGCGTTCCTGCGCGGCCAGCACCCGCTTGTAGTCGGTCGGCATCACCCGGCCGAACCGGGCCAGCGCCTCCGGCCACTGCGCCAGCAGGCGGGCCGCGACCGCCGAGCCGGTCTCGCCGTGATGGCGCCGGAGCAGGTCGAGCAAGACCAGCCCGTCCTCCTCGGTGAGCGGCTCCAGGTCGGCCATCTCGGTGTTGACCCGGCGCGGGTCGGGATCGAGCAGGTAAGCGATACCGCCGGACATGCCGGCGGCGAAGTTGCGCCCGACCGGCCCCAGGATCGCGACTCGCCCGCCGGTCATGTACTCGCAGCCGTGGTCCCCCGTGCCCTCCGCGACCGCCGTGGCGCCCGAATTCCGCACGCAGAATCTCTCCCCGACCACCCCGCGGATCAGCATCTCCCCGCCGGTCGCGCCATATCCGATCACGTTCCCGGCAATGACGTGCTGCTCGGCCGGGAACGGGGCGGCCGGATCCGGGGTCGCGATGATCCGCCCGCCGGACAGGCCCTTGCCCAGATAGTCGTTCGCGTCGCCGCGCAGCCGCAGCGTGATGCCGCGCGGGAGGAACGCACCGAGCGACTGGCCGGCCGAGCCGGTCAGGGAGATGTCGATGGTGTTGTCGGGCAGTCCCTCGCCGCCCCATCGCCGGGTGAGCTCGCTGCCCAGCATCGTGCCGACCGCCCGGTTGACGTTGCGGATAGGCAGTTCGAGCCGTACCGCCGTGCCCTCGGCCAGCGCGCCCTCGGCCAGCAGGATCAGCGTATTGTCGAGCGCCCGGTCCAGCCCGTGGTCCTGGCCGGTGACGCAATGCCGCGCCGCGTCGTCGTCCAGTTCCGGCACGTAGAGCACGGGCGTCAGGTCCAGGCCTGCCGCCTTCCAGTGCTCGATCGCCGCGCGCGGGTCGAGCAGCTCCGCGTGCCCGACGGCCTCGTCCAGCGTCCGGAATCCGAGCTCGGCCAGGTACTCGCGCACCTCCTGGGCGATGAATTCGAAGAAGTTGACAACGAACTCGGGCTTGCCGGTGAACCGCTGCCGCAGCTCGGGGTTCTGCGTCGCCACGCCGACCGGGCAGGTGTCGAGGTGGCAGACGCGCATGAGCACGCAGCCGGCAACGACCAGCGGCGCGGTGGCGAACCCGAACTCCTCCGCCCCGAGCAGCGCGGCCACGATCACGTCCCTGCCGGTCTTGAGCTGGCCGTCGGTCTGCACCACGATCCGGTCCCGCAGGCCGTTGCGCAGCAGCGTCTGCTGCGTCTGCGCCAGGCCGATCTCCCACGGCCCGCCCGCATGCTTGATGCTGGTCAGCGGCGCCGCGCCGGTGCCGCCGTCGTGCCCGGAGATCAGCACCACGTCGGCGTGGGCCTTGGCCACGCCCGCGGCCACGGTGCCCACGCCCATCTCCGCGACCAGCTTGACGTGCACGCGCGCCCGCGGGTTGGCGTTCTTCAGGTCATGGATGAGCTGCTTGAGATCCTCGATCGAGTAGATGTCGTGGTGCGGCGGTGGTGAGATCAGGCCGACGCCTGGCGTCGAGTGCCGGGTCCGCGCGATCCACGGGTACACCTTGTGGCCGGGCAGCTGACCACCCTCCCCCGGCTTGGCCCCCTGCGCCATCTTGATCTGCAGGTCGTCGGCGTTGACCAGGTATTCGCTGGTGACGCCGAACCGCCCGCTGGCCACCTGCTTGACCGCCGAGCGCCGCCAGTCGCCGTTCTGGTCCGGCACAAAGCGCCGGGCGTCCTCGCCGCCCTCGCCGGTGTTGGAGCGCGCGCCGATGCGGTTCATCGCGATCGCGAGGGTCTCGTGCGCCTCCGCGGAGATCGATCCGTACGACATCGCGCCCGTGCTGAACTTGCGCACGATGCTCGCGACCGGCTCTACCTCTTCGAGCGGAACGGGGGCACGGGCGGCGGCACCGCTGTCGCCCTCGACGCCGCGGATGCGCAGCAGCCCGCGCAGCGTCATCAGCCGGGCGGACTGATCGTCGACCAGCCTGGTGTACTCGCGGAATACGCCTTCCTGCCCGGTCCTGGTCGCGTGCTGGAGCTTGAACACGGTCTCGGGGTCGAACAGGTGCGGCTCGCCCTCGCGCCGCCACTGGTAGTCGCCGCCGGTCTCCAGCCGGCGATGCGGCCGGCCGCCCCGGGCCGGGTAGGCCCGGTAGTGCCGGTACCCGATCTCGGCCGCCAGCTCGTCGAAGCCCACGCCGCCGAGCGGCGAGGAGGTGCCGGCGAAGCAGCCGTCGATGACCTCAGGCCCCAGCCCCACGGCCTCGAACAGCTGCGCGCCGGTGTAGGACGCGACCGTCGACACGCCCATCTTCGACATGATCTTGAGTACGCCCTTGCCGAGCGCCTTGAGCAGGTTCGCGCCGGCTTGCGCCTCGCTGACGTCGCGGAGCACGCCGCGGCGGACCAGTTCCTCGACCGACTCGATCGCCAGGTACGGGCACACCGCCGCGGCGCCGTAGCCGAGCAGCAGCGCGATGTGGTGGCACTCGCGCGCGTCGCCCGACTCGACCACCAGGCCGACCCTGGTCCTGGTCCGCTCGGCAATCAGGTGATGGTGCACCGAGCCGGTCAGCAGCAGCGACGGGATCGGCGCCTGCAGGGCGTCGCCGCGCGCCGTCACTGCCGTCTGCTCGCCGCCGCCCGCCTGACTCCCCCGATCAGAAAGAACGATGATGTGCGCGCCCGCCGCGATCGCCGCGGACACGTCGGCGTTAATCTCCGCCAGCCGTGCCCGCAGCGCCGGTCCGCCGCCGGCCACCTCGTACCGGCCATCGACCACGTGCGCGGCGAATCCGGGCAGGTCGCCGTCGTCGTTGATGTGCACGATCTTGGCCAGGTCGCTGTCATCGATCACGGGGAACGGCAGCACGACCTGACGGCAGGACGCGGGGCCAGGTTCTAGCAGGTTGTGCTCCGGCCCGGTCGAGGTGCCGAGTGCGGTAACCAGCTCTTCCCTGATCGCGTCCAGCGGCGGATTGGTGACCTGGGCGAACAGCTGAGTGAAGTAGTCGTACGCAAGCCGCGGCCGGTCCGAGAGCACGGCCAGCGGTGTGTCGGTGCCCATCGAGCCGAGCGGCTCGGCGCCGGTACGCGCCATCGGCGCGAGCAGCACGCGCAGTTCCTCCTCGGTGTAGCCGAACTGCTGCTGCTGGACCAGCAGCACCTGGCTGTCGGGCAGCTCGCGGTAGCGCTGCGGCAGCCGGTTCAGGTGCAGCATCCCGGCGTGCAGCCAGTCCGCGTACGGCTGCTCGGCGGCAAGCTGCGCCTTGACCTCCTCGTCCTCGATGATCCGCCCGGCCGCGGTGTCGGCCAGGAAGATCCGGCCGGGCTGCAGCCGGCCCTTGCGCACAATCGTCGCGGGATCCAGATCGAGCACGCCGACCTCGCTCGCCAGGACGACCAGCCCGTCGCTGGTCACCCAGTACCGGCCGGGCCGCAGACCGTTGCGGTCGAGCACGGCGCCGACCACGGTGCCGTCGGTGAACGCGATCAGGGCCGGCCCGTCCCAGGGCTCCATGAGCGAGGCATGAAAGCGGTAGAACGCGTGCCGGTCCGCGTCCATCTCACGGTGCCGTTCCCAGGGCTCGGGAATCATCATCAGCACCGCGTGCGGCAGCGAGCGCCCGCCCAGGTACAGCAGCTCCAGGCAGGAGTCGAAGCTGGCCGAATCGCTGACCGTGCCGTCGAGAATCGGGAGCAGCCGCTCGATGCCGCGACCCGCTGCGTCGGTGCCGAACGCATCCGAGGCCAGCATCGCCTCCCTGGCCCGCATCCAGTTCCTGTTGCCGCGGATCGTGTTGATCTCACCGTTGTGCGAGATCAGCCGGTAGGGATGCGCCAGCGGCCACGATGGGAACGTGTTGGTAGAGAACCGGGAGTGCACCAGGGCGACCGCCGACATGTACCGCTCGTCGGCGAGGTCGGGGAAGAAATCCGCCAGCTGCAGCGCGGTCAGCATGCCCTTGTACACGATCGTCGCGGCCGACAGGCTGGCCAGGTAGATGCCGGTGTCATGCTCGGCCCGCTTGCGCAGGCAGTAGGCCTTGCGATTGAGGTCAAGGCCAGACTGGCCCTGCAGGCCCGCCACGAACAGCTGGCTGAGCCCGGGCAGCACCTCCCGCGCTCCCGCGCCGCAGCGGGCCGGGTCGTGCGGCACGTCCCGCCAGCCCAGGACGGTCAGTCCCTCGTCGGCTGCCAGCTGGCTGACGGCTGCGCGCAGCGCCTGCGGATCGGCCTCGGGCGGTAGGAACGCCAGGCCAGCGGCGTAACTGCCCGCGGGCGGCAGGTCGAATCCGGCTACTGCCCGCAGGAAGTCATCGGGCATCTGCGTCAGGATGCCCGCGCCGTCCCCGGTCTCGGGATCGGCCCCCTGAGCGCCGCGATGCTCCAGGTTCCTCAGCACAGTCAGGGCCTTGGCCACGGTGTCGTGGCGACGGTTGCCGCTCAGGTCAGCGATAAAGCCGACGCCGCAGGCGTCGTGCTCATGACTGCTGTCGTACAGGCCGGCGCGGGCATGGGACTGGCGGTGGGCAGATGCCATCGGCTCTCCTGTCGTCTCGTCCGCTTGTCGCTCAATAGCGGTAAAGGGGAACGGGACGACGTTGGCCCTGTCCTACAGATCGGGACGGCTCTGGCCCTGCAGTACGCTCCGGCAGTCACTGCCAGGCGCGCCATCAGCAGTATAACGAAGGCGCCGGGGATGATCAGGTACCGGCGGGCGGTCCGGCGATCTTGGCATGCAGGTGCATGTCATGCCAGCCGTCGGCGTGCAGGAGAGCACTGCGCTTGGTGCCCTCGAGCTCGTACCCGGCCTTGGCGGCCACCCGGCAGGAGGCCTGGTTGACGGTGGAGTGGACTAGCTCGACCCGGTGCAGCCCGAGGTCGCCCAGCGCCCACGAGGTACCCGCCTGCAGCGCCCTGGGCGCCACGCCCGCACCGCGGGCGGCCGGGCGCACCCAGTAGCCGAACTCCCCGGTGCCCAGCGCAAGCTGCGGCCGGAGGGACAGCCGTCCGAGCAGCATGTCGGAGTCGTCCGTGACGGCCCAGCAGGCCCTGGTCTCGGCCGTCCACTCGTCGGCCCAGGACCCGATCAGCTCGCGAGCTTCCTCCACCGAGTCCAGCCTGCGCCGGTGCCAGCGCTGGACGTCCGGGTCCGCGTGGGCCGCGATCAGCGCCAGGGCGTCGTCGGGCCGCCAGGGCCGCAGGATGAGACCGCCGTCGCCGGCGAGGACGGGCTGCTCGGAGTCCCGCATCCGGCCGGCCGGGACAACATGAGGGATAGTCCGGGGCATATCCCCATAATCTCACGACGCCATGCACCCGCCGCCACGCGCCCCGTCCCCATCGCATAACGCAAAATCGCTCATAACGGTCACGCATAATAAATCTTGGAGAGAAAGTCGCGGATTCCGGCCACTTTCTTTCCAAGATCATTGTGGTGGGCCGGGTTCATGTCCTAAGGGCGGGCCCGGACGCCGGCGGCCAGCTCCGCGGCAAGCTCGCCCACGGCAGCCAGCCCGGCCTTCTCGTCGTCCGCCCCGAGCAGTCGCTGGACGAACGCGGAGCCGACGATCACGCCGTCGGCGAAGCTGGCGACCTCCGCCGCCTGCCGACCGTCGCGGACGCCCAGCCCGACCGCCACGGGCAGCTTCGTAGCCTCCCTGGTCCGGCTGACCAGACCCGCCGCGTGCGAGTCCAGCGACTCCCTGGCGCCGGTGACACCCATCAGCGACGCCGCGTAGACGAAACCGCTGCAGACCGACGTGATCAGCTCGATGCGCTGGCGGGGCGAACTCGGCGCCACCAGGAACACCTTGTCCAGGTCATGCTCCGCCGCCGCCGCCAGCCAGGGTCCGGCCTCCTCGGGGGTCAGGTCCGGCGTGATGAGCCCGCTGCCGCCCGCGGCGGCCAGGTCGCGGGCGAACGCGTCCACACCGTAGTGGTCCACGGGATTCCAGTAGGTCATGACCAGCACCGGCACGCCGGCGTCGGCCACCGCCTCCACGGTTCGCAGCACGTCGGAGACGCGTGTGCCGGCGCTCAGCGCCCGGTGCACCGCTTCCTGGATGACCAGGCCGTCTATCAGCGGGTCGGAATACGGCAGCCCGATCTCGATGACATCCGCGCCGGACTCGGCCATGACCATCGCCGCCGCGATCGCGCCGTCGGCGGACGGGTATCCGGCGGGCAGGTAACCGACCAGTGCTGCCCTGTTCTCCGCGGCGGCCTTCTCGAACGCGGCGCTGACCGGGCTCACTGGCCCGCCCCGTTACCGCCCAGATGGCCGAACCACCTTGCCGCGATGTCCACGTCCTTGTCGCCGCGGCCAGACAGGCTGACCAGCAGCACGGCGCCCGGCCCGAGCTCGCGGCCGATCTGGAGCGCCCCGGCGAGCGCGTGCGCCGACTCGATCGCCGGGATGATGCCTTCGGTCCGGCACAGCACCGAGAACGCGTCCATGGCCTGCGTGTCGGTGACAGCGCGGTAGCTGGCCCGGCCGGTCTCCTTCAGCCAGGCATGCTCGGGCCCAACGCCGGGGTAGTCCAGTCCCGCCGAGATCGAGTGGGTCTCCAGCGTCTGCCCGTCGCCGTCCTGCAGCAGGTACGTGCGCATGCCGTGCAGCACGCCGGTCGAGCCGAACGTCAGCGTGGCCGCGTTCCTCCCGGTCTCCTGCCCGTCGCCGCCCGCCTCGCACCCGATCAGCGCCACCCCCGCGTCCGGGATGAACGCGTGGAAGATACCGATCGCGTTCGAGCCACCGCCCACGCACGCCAGGACCGCGTCGGGCAGCCGGCCGGCCGCCTTGAGCATCTGGTCCCTGGCTTCCAGCCCGATGACGCGCTGGAAGTCCCGCACCATCATCGGGAACGGATGCGGACCGCCCACCGAGCCGATGCAGTAGTGAGTGGTCTCGACCGTGGACACCCAGTTCCTGAACGCCTCGTTCATCGCGTCCTTGAGCGTCCTGCTGCCGGTCGTGACCGGGACCACCTCGGCGCCGAGCATGCGCATCCGGGCCACGTTCAGGGCCTGGCGCCTGGTGTCCTCCTCGCCCATGAAGACGACGCACTCCAGGTCGAGCAGCGCAGCCGCGGTCGCCGTGGCGACGCCATGCTGCCCGGCTCCGGTCTCTGCGATGATCCTGGTCTTGCCGAGGCGCCTGGTCAGCAGCGCCTGGCCGAGCACGTTGTTGATCTTGTGCGAGCCCGTATGGGCGAGATCCTCGCGCTTGAGGAACACCCGGCAGCCGCCTGCGTGCGCGGCGAACCTGGGTACCTCGGTGACCAGCGTGGGCCGGCCCGCGTAGCCGCGCAGCAGGGCCGAGAGGTCGGACTGGAACCTGGGATCGGCCTTAGCCGCGAGATACGCGCTGGTCAGCTCCTCCAGAGCCGCCATGAGCGCCTCAGGCGCGAGGCGGCCGCCGAAGGGCCCGAAGTGCCCGGTCGCGTCCGGGATCGGGCTGGCCTTGGCCGAAGAGTGGGTCACGGCTGCCTCCCGCCAGGTTCACCGCCGTGCTCGGACCCGCGATCGGACCGGAGCGCGGGATGCGAGCCGGCTGTGACGAGGTCCGCAACCGCGGTGCGCGGGTCCTTGCCGGTCACCAGGCTCTCGCCCACCAGCACGGCATCGGCCCCGGCGGCGGCATAGGCCAGCAGGTCATGCGGGCCGCGCACGCCCGACTCGGCGATCTTGATAATGCCCTCCGGCACGCGCGGCGCGATCTGGGCGAAGACGGCGCGGTCTACCTCGAGCGTCCGCAGGTTCCTGGCGTTGATGCCGATGACCCTGGGACCCGCATCCAGCGCACGGTCCAGCTCGTCTGCGGTGTGAACCTCGACCAGCGGCACCAGCCCGATGGACACCGCCCGTTCCACCAGTGAGACGAGCGCGTTCTGCTCCAGCGCCGCGACGATAAGCAGGACGAGATCGGCACCGTATGCGCGTGCCTGCCACAGCTGGTAGGAGCTGATGATGAAGTCCTTGCGCAGGATGGGCACATCGACTGCCTCGCGCACCGCCGCGAGGTCCTCGATGCTGCCGCCGAACCTGCGCTTCTCGGTCAGCACGCTGATGACGCGCGCGCCTCCCGCCTCATAGTCGGCCGCGAGTGCGGCCGGATCCGCGATCGCGGCGAGCGCGCCCTTCGACGGGCTCGCGCGCTTAACCTCCGCGATCACCGCGACCTCGCTGCCGCTGAAGGCGGCCATCACATCGCGCGGCGACGGTGCGCCTGCTGCCGCCTCCTTGAGCCGGTCCAGCGGTTCCAGCTCTTGCCGGGCGGCTAGATCTGCGCGCACTCCGTCCAGAATGTCGTCAAGCACGCTCACGCGGTTACGCCGTCCCCCTCGGGTGGGATGCCATGGCTCAAAATCGTAGCGACGCCCACGTCCCGCCCACGCGGGCCCCCTGCCCTGCGGGCTCCGGCCCCCCGCACGGCCAGCGTGATCAGGGCACGGGAGCGCAGGCGACGGTCACGCGCCCGCAGCCTGCCTGCTCCCGCCGGTCGGATCCTCGCCGCGGCTCAGCGCCTCCCACATGGAGGCCGAGTCCGCGTGGGGGCTGCTGGCCCCGTCCTGGCTCGCCCCGGCCTGGCTGATCCGGTGCGGACGGTTCCCGCCCTCGATGGCGCGGTCGAGCTGGCCCGGCTGCCGCCCCGGGACGGTCGGTGCGTCATACCGGCTGGACATGACCGCCAGCCGGCTCGGCTTCCAGCAGACGATGACTCCCGCGGCGATCATCCCTAGCGCCCCGACCACCACCAGTGCCTGCCAGCCGGCCGCGGTCATGACCACGTGCGGCGTCGCGCCCACGACATCGGGAACCGTTGACGAGCCGGCGTCGGTGCCCTGCGTCACCGAGCCGGCGCCCGGGTTGCTGGCCGGGCCGACCGAGGCGGCCGCGGCGGCGACCGCGCCTGCGGCCGAGATCGTGAACGCGGACGCGGCCAGGCCTGCCCCGATCAGCGCGAGTATCAGCCCGCTGATCCGGCGCCAGAGGTTACGGGTAGCGACCACGGCAGCCAGGCTGGCGAGGCCGGCGACCACAAGCGCCTCCGCGTATGGCACGAGCGCGGATCCGGTGACGCCGACCAGGCTTGGCGGCAGTGGCTTCGGCGGGGTTGTCCGCACCTGCGCCCAGCCCTGGCGGGTGGCCAGGAAAGCTATCGCGGCGCCCGCCGCGCCTAGCAGCAGCGTCAGCGCCAAGGCGCGGCCGGCAGACCGCGCCCGACCTGGACCGCCGCCGCTGCTGCTGCTTGTCGTCACAAGCAGTAAGGCTAGCGCCGCCTGGCCGGTACGCGGACCTGGTCCACGGGCCGCACCGCCGGCAGCCCCATACCCTACGATCAGCGTCATGAGTTACGCCAGGGATGAGCGACTTGCCCTATGCGCCCTGCTTGCCGACCTTGGTCCAGATCAGCCGACGCTCTGCGAGGGCTGGCAGACCGCCGATCTGGCCGCGCACCTGGTGCTCAGGGAACGGCGGCCCGACGCCAGCGTGGGCATCCTCGGCGGGCCGCTGGCCCACTACACCCGCCTGGTCCAGTCCCGGATCGCGCGGCGCACGCCGTACTCCGAGCTAATCAAGCTGATCAGAACCGGGCCGCCGCGCTTTTCCCCGATGGGGCTGCCGGGTGCGGACGAGCGGATCAACGTGGTGGAGTTCTTCGTCCACCACGAGGACGTGCGCCGGGCCCAGCCGACGTTCGAGCCACGCGAGATCGAGCCGGCCTTGTCCGACATCTTCTGGCGACGGCTCGGCGTGGCCCGGCTGCTGCTGCGCAAGGCACCCGTCGGAGTGGAGCTTGTGCGCGAGGGCGGCCAGCCGTCGAGCGGACGGGTCAGGATCACGGCGAAGGCCCGGACTCCGGTGGTGACCGTGATCGGCGCGCCCGCCGAGCTCACGCTGTGGGCAATGGGCCGCACGGGCGCGGCCCGGGTGCGGCTGGACGGCAGCGACGCGGACATCGCGGCGCTCCGGGCCGCATCATGGCGCATCTAGCTCGGCCCTGGTCGGCCCGCCTTGCCGTGAGGTGAATTCCGGCCCTACTGCGGGTTGCGAATTGATGGCGGCATTCTCAACAAAGAATTAGCCGCCACGCTTGCGCGCGCAAATATCCGGCCGATGCGCCAACGTAATGAGCTGGTTGTCCATCGTTCACCATCCGTGACCTGCGGTATTACCTGTGAGCCAGCGACCATTCACCTCTCCCGGCGACGATGCTCGCGTCCTGCCCCCGCGTTCCGACAGGTCGGAGAGATAAAGTGAAAAGCAAGGCAATAATCGCCATTCTGGCTTCGGGCACAGCTGTCGTGCTCGCGGCAGGCTGCGGCAGCTCAAACGGCGGCGGCAGCGCCGGAGGCTCGGTTAACTGGGCGAAGGTAACGCACCTGACCGCTAGCGGCAGCACCAGCATGGCCGCGCTGGTGAAGGCCGCGGAGAAGGAAGGCACGCTCAACGTCATCACACTGCCGAGCAACTGGGCCAACTACGGCACGATCATGAAGGACTTCACCGCCAAGTACCACATCAAGATCAACGACGCGAACCCCGAGGGCTCCAGCGGCCAGGAGATCACCGCCGTCGAGACGCTCAAGGGCCAGAGCCGCGCGCCAGACGTCGTCGACGTGGGCACTCCTTTCGCGGTCGAGGGTGCCACCGACCACCTTTGGGCCCCGTACGAGGTGCAGACCTGGAACGACATTCCGGCCAACGCCAAGGACGCCAACGGTGACTGGTACGCCGACTACGGCGGTTACGTGGCTATCGGCTACGACCCGTCCAAGGTCAAGGTCGCGCCGACCTCGTTCGCAAGCCTGGACAACCCGGCGTACAAGAACATGATCGGGCTCAACAACAGCCCGACGACGGCGGGCGCGGCATTCGCGGCCGTGTACGCGGCGGCACTGGCCAACGGCGGGTCGTTCAGCAACATCCAGCCGGGGATCAACTACTTCGCGCACCTGAAGGCGATCGGCAACTTCGTGCCGACCGCGATCGGCGGCCCCAGCACCGTCCAGAACGGCACTACGCCGATCCTGATCTGGTGGGACTACCTGCTGGCCTCCGAGGTCTCCCCGGTGGTCAAGGGCTTCAAGATCGTGATCCCGTCCGACTCGTCCTACGCCGCCTACTACGACCAGGCGATCAGCGCGACCGCACCGGACCCGGCCGCGGCCCGGCTGTGGGAGGAGTTCCTCTACTCCACCGAGGGCCAGAACCTGTGGCTCGAGGGCTACGCACGCCCGATCGAGCTGTCCACCCTGGTGGCGAGCGGGACCGTGAACCACACCGCGTACGCGGCGCTGCCGCCCGCCCCGGCCGGAGCGCTGACGTTCCCGACCCAGACGCAGCAGGCCGCGGCGGAGGCCGTGGTCACCGCCAACTGGCCGAAGGATGTCGGCTAGCCGATGGCAGACAGCGCTACCCAGGTCGCGGCCCCGGAGGTTGTCACCTCCGGGGCCCGGCCGGGCCTGGCGGCGAACCGCAGGCTGCGTGGCATCATCCGCTGGCTAGGCCTCCTGCCGTTCGCCGCGTACATCAGCCTCGGCCTGATCGTGCCCATGATCGGGATCGCGATCGCGTCCTTCCAGAACTCCACCACTGGCGCGTACGGGCTGAGCAGCATCAAGGCCGCGGTCAGCGGCTCTTACCTGCCCGGGCTGCGCAACGGCGTACTGCTCGCCATCGCCTCCGCCATCGTGCCCGGCGTCTTCGGCCTGCTGATCGCCTACGCGATCCACACGGCTAAGCGCGGCAAGCTGTTGCGCCAGATAGTGATCACCGCATCGGGCGTGTTCGCTAACTTCGGCGGCGTGCCGCTAGCGCTCCTGTTCATCGCGGCCCTCAGCACCACGGGGGTCGTCACCGGGTGGATCAAGAGCCTGTCCGGCATCGATATCTGGAACCACGGATTCTCGTTGTTCACCCCGTTCGGTGTCTTCTTCGCCTACATGTACTTTCAGATCCCGCTCATGGTCCTCGTCATCCTGCCGGCGCTGGAGGGACTGCGGCCCGCCTGGCGGGAGGCGGCGCAGAACCTGGGCGCACGGAGCTGGCACTACTGGCGCTTCATCGGCGGTCCGGTGTTGTTCCCTGCTGTCCTCGGCTGCATGCTGCTGCTGTTCGGCAGCGCGTTCTCCGCCTACGCCACCGCGGAGGCGCTCACCGGCGGCACCCTCGCCATCACCTCCATCCAGATCGGGGCGCTGGAGAATGGCAACGTAGTGGCTGGCCAGCAGAACGTCGGCTATGCGCTGGGACTGTTCATGGTGGTGATCATCGCCATCGTGATGATCGGCTACGTACTCCTGCAGCGGAGGGCGGCCCGATGGCTGCGGTAGCGAGCGTTGACCAGCCGGGCTCGCCGGCGCCCACACCAGCCGCCAGGCCGGCGGCTCGCAGGCACAGCTACCCGGTCTGGCGATGGGCCATTCTGCTGGTCGCGGCCGCCTACTTCCTGATCCCGCTGTGGTCGGGGCTGCGTTTCGCCGGGCTGAAGGCCTTCAGCCAGGTTGTGAGCTACCAAGGCTTCGGCGCCGCGTTCGGCTTGTCACTGCGGCTCGCCCTGGTCGCCACCGTCCTCACGCTGGTCCTCATGGTGCCGACCACCGTCTACGTGCACCTGCGGCTGCCGCGGGTCCGGCGCGTCATGGAAGCGATCACGATCTTGCCGATCGTGATCCCGCCGATCGTGCTCATCGTGGGGGTGCTGAAGGTGGCGCCGAGCGCGCTGCTTGGCACGCCGTACCTGCTGGCGCTGCTCTACGTCGTCCTGGCGATGCCGTTCGCCTATCGCGCGCTCGATGCCGGCCTGCGTGCATTCGACCTCAAGACCATGGTCGAGGCGTCCAACTCGCTCGGCGCGGGCTTGCCGACCACCCTGTGGCGGGTGGTGCTGCCGAGCATCCGCACCGCCATGCTGTCGGCAACTGTCCTGACGGTTGCCCTGGTGCTCGGCGAGTTCACGATGGCCAGCTTGCTCGAATGGGTGACGTTCCCTGTCTGGATCGTGCAGTTCGAGCAGAACGCCGGCCCGGTCTCGGAGGCCGCCTCCCTGCTGGCGCTTTTCGTCACCTGGCTGCTGCTGATGGTGATCGTGACCGTCGGCAGCTGGAACTCACGCAAGCGCGGCGGCAGTGAGGTCGCGCTCTTTACAGTCGCACGTCAGGACTTCAGCAAGACCTTCGGAGAGCCCGAATGACTACGAACGCCGCGGCAGGTACCACGGTCGGCATGGTCGGCCAGCCAGGAAAGGGCGCGGGTGCGCCGGTCGCGCTGCAGGCCCTGAGCCGCTCGTTCGGCGGCGTACGCGCGCTTGACGGGCTGTCGCTCGACATCGCGCCGGGCGAGCTCGTCGCGCTGCTCGGGCCGTCCGGGTGCGGTAAGACCACAGCCCTGCGCATCGTGGCGGGATTCGAGTTCGCCGACTCCGGCACGGTAACGGTCGACGGCAGGGACATGTCCCCGGTGCCCGCGTCGAAGCGGGACATGGGCATGGTGTTCCAGAGCTACAGCCTGTTCCCGAACATGACCGCGCTGGAGAACGTGGGCTTCGGGCTGCGGATGCGCAAGCATGCCACGGCCGACCGGCGCCGGCGTGCCGCGGCCCTGCTCGACATGGTCGGCCTCTCACCGCAGGCCAGGCAGTACCCGCATCAGCTGTCCGGCGGCCAGCAGCAGCGGGTGGCGCTGGCCCGCGCGCTGGCGATCGAGCCCCGCGTGCTGCTGCTCGACGAGCCACTGTCCGCGCTCGACGCCAAGGTCCGCCTTCAGCTGCGGGAGCAGATCCGCGCCCTCCAGCAGCGGCTGGGTACAACCACCCTGTTCGTGACTCACGACCAGGAGGAGGCGCTGTCCATGGCTGATCGCGTCGGTGTCATGAAGGACGGCAGGCTGGAGCAGGTTGCCGTCCCGAGCGAGCTCTACTCGCGGCCGGCCACCGCGTTCGTCGCCGAGTTCGTCGGCACGATGAACCGGATCCCGGGTAGCTACCAGGGACATGACGAGGCCAGCGTGCTCGGGGCTGTCGTTCCCGTGCACGGCGAGCGGCCGGCCGACCTGGCCGGGGACGTTGACATCCTGGTCCGGCCCGAGGGCCTGACGATCGAGGCGGCCGAGGGCGGCAACGGCATTGTGACGGACCGCACGTTCCTCGGCGCGATGACCAGGATCAGCGTGCTGCTGTCTGGCGACCTCGCGGTCAGGGTCGACAAG
>JASHOV010000594.1 GCA_030038495.1 Streptosporangiaceae bacterium | reverse complement strand
CGCCAGTTACAGCTGAGCCAGCTCGTCGGCCAGGTCGTCGAGGCCGAGCGAGCCGAGCGACAGCGCGGCCATGTGCCAGGACTTCAGGTCGAAGCGCTCGCCGCGCGCGGCGTGCGCAGCTTTCGCTGCCTCCCGTCCGGCGAGCCACGCCCGCTCTCCTAGCTTGTAGCTGATCGCCTGGCCCGGCGCGCCGAGATACCGGACGATCTCGCTGGCCAGGAACTCGCGCTCGCGTCCGCTGTGCGACACGAAGAACTCCAGCGCCAGCTCCGGCGTCCACCGCTGGCCAGCGCCAGGCGCCCAGTCGCTGGCAACTGGCAGCTCCAGGTGCATCCCGATGTCGATGATCACCCGGATCGCGCGCATCAGCTGCGCGTCCAGGTAGCCCATCCGCGCGCCGGCCGAGGTCAGGTAGCCGAGCTCGTCCATCAGCCGCTCGGCGTACAGCGCCCAGCCCTCGGAACACGCGCTCACGGCGCCGAGGCTCGTCTGGTACAGCGACAGCCGCTCGCCCAGGTACCGCCACTGGGCAATTTGCAGGTGATGGCCGGGCACGCCTTCGTGGTACCAGGTAGAAAACAGATTCCAGAGCGGGAACGTGGTCCTTCCCAGCGTCGGCAGCCAGGTACGGCCCGGCCGCGAGAAGTCCTGTGATGGCCCGGTGTAGTAGGGCGCCGCCGCGCTCCCCGGCGGCGCGATCCGGGCCTCTACCACCCTGATCGGGTCCGCCAGGTCGAAGTGCGATGCGGCCAGGCTGACCATGGCCTCGTCCATTAGCTGCTGCAGTCGCTCCCTGATGGCCTCAACACCCTCGACCACCTCGCCGTGGGAGTCCAGGTATCGCATCGCCTCCGTGGGCGTCGAACCGGGCAGGATCTGCTCAGCCTCGGCCCGCATCTCCGCCAGAATCTGCCGGTACTGCGACCAGCCCCACGCGTAGACCTCCGCGAGATCGAGGCTGGCTCCGTTCCAGCGCTTCGAGCCGAGGAGGTAGCGCTGCTCGCCAGCACCATCTGGCGTCCCGGCCGCGTCGGGCAGGTATTCCGCCAGCAGCCAGTCCCGCAGCCCGGCGACCGCGGCGTCGGCGGCCGTACCCGCCGCTTCGAGTTCGGCGGGCAGCGCGCCGGCGTCAGCCGGCGCACCCGAGGCGAAGTCGCTGAACCAGCCGCGGCCCCCCGTCGCCAGCCAGGCGGTGAACTGATCCGCGACCGCCTCCACTTGCCGCGGCGCCGCGAACAGGCCACGGCGAGCACCCTCGGCCAGGGTCTCCCGATAGCCCGCCATCGCGTCCGGCACCCGGCGCAGGCGGCGGCCGATCACCGCCCAGTCTTCTACGCCAGCCGTGGGCATCAGCAAGAATGTGCCCCTGACGCCCTGCGGTGGCCCGAAGATGATGGAGATCGTGCGCAGCGGCTCGCCCGCCGCCCTGACCGCCAGGTCGGTCTCGAGCCGTTCGCGGAGTAGCCGCGCGCACCGGCGCTCATCCGCGTCCGCGAACCCGTCAGCCAGTTCCACCTCGCCGAGAGTGGCCAGCGTCGCGCGCTGCAGGCTGTCGACCGCAGCGAGTCCGTCCGGTGACAGGTCGGGCAGCTCGTCCTGGCCGAACGGCAAGCCCAGCATGGTCGCTTGCAGCGGGTTGAGCCTGGCCGACTCCCGCACGAACTCGTCCGCCACGTCGCGGACCGGCCGGGTGCTGGCAGGGGATGCGGAGGGTCCAGATGCGTTCTGCGTCATGCGAGCTATTCTGCCCATGTTCGCACCGCCTCTGCGTCGGGGTCCGGGCGACGTCCCGGGCTCGTTACTGGCTCATCTGGTCGGCGTTGAGTTCGCGTGGCTGCGAGATCACGGGCACCACGTTCCGCATCATCGAGATGAACGGCGTCACGATGCGCGGGGGTGGAGCTGAACAACGTCGATATATCTGGAGAAATCGGCAACCTGACGATCAACGGGATCGAGGTCGGGCCACTGGCGGAAGCCGAGCTTGACCGGCGCTATCCCGGGCGGGCCGCGATGCGGCCGGCTGATGCCGCCGGGTTCCGCGCCGACGCCGGGCCAGTGCAGGCTCCGGGAGGCCGGAGTCCCGCAGCTACCGCATGCGTAACCTACCGTTGCACGTCCTGCACGAGGAGTGGGAGCACCGGCTCTACGCAGAACGCGACCCGGAGGCCCTGGAAGACCGCGAGCCGCTGCCCTAACGAGAAAGCCGTGCCGGCCGCGGCAGGTGATGAGGTTTCACTGGCGGTCCACCCACCTATTTCCATACGCCGCTTTCCGCGCGCCGCTTTCCGCGCGCCGCCTGGGCCGCAACTACATACTATCCGAGCCCGCATTTTATGGCAGATACCCAGAAATCCGCGTAGTCCGTGCCCGCGAGTCCTGCGGGCCCGCGAATTGCGACTACATGTCGCCGTACACATTCCTGGCGATGCGGCAAACGCCGAATGGTTAATAGCGTGGGCACAGGCAGTAGCACCGTGCGTTGCGGGAGGACCTCCAGCCCGATGACCACTTCGGACCAAGGCCCAGCCCGGCCAGGCAACCGTCCCGCAGCGGGTGCCCGGCACTGGGCCGGTGCGCTGCGCACAGTGACCACTCGCTGGCAGGGGCGACATCCAGCTTGGCCAAGCTTGCCGCGACGGTGCGCGAAGGCAGCGTCAGCGAGGGATCCCATCTAGGAGGCGAACCCATGACAACCTCGCTGGCCGACCTTCGCTGGCACTGGGGAAGCGCGTACGAGTTCAGCTACAGCCACGGAACCTGGTCCGCTCATCCGGTGGACGCTCCGGCGGAGACCCTGAGGGCTGACTCGGCGGAAGCTCTACTGACCCTGGTCCGGCGAGACCGCTTAGAGCGCCAGTCAAGACGGAGCCTGAAGCACCGAAGCCGTTCATTGCAGTAACCCGCTCACGTGACCGCGATCTTCTCGACAGCAGACCAGCTGTCGAGAGGCGCAGGCAACTGACCCCCGCGGTTGTCGCCAACGGCCACAAGCTGGCTGGCCGCTTACCGCCCGCCGACGCGACGGTTCGGCTGACGACAGCCCGCCGCGACCAGCCATCTGCCGAAGCCCCACACCGGCAGAGCAGTACGACCCCCTGTCTGGCGGTAGCCGAGGGCGGACGGGCGCGGCGCAGATTCGTGTGCCGTTCAGGCATTGTCATCCGGATGTTGTCGGGCTACGTCCTACTAAGGTGGTGCGAAATAGCGGCGGTTCAGCGCACGCAGTACGTAGGTGCGTCAATTGTGGCCGCAGTCTGCGCGAGTCTGGAACCACAGCTCATAGCGATGCAGTCGCCTGGTATTGGCATTGCCGTGCCTGCTCTCAGCTGGCAGCTGAGGAGCTCGAACTCGTTGCGGATCAGCCCGGCGGCAGCCCGATTCGGATCTTCAGGTGTCGGGTCTGCGGGAACCAGCGGTCTTGTCGGCCGGGCTGGCTGACCCGCTGTCACCTATGCCTCGATGAGCGCAGCCACGGTCCGCTGATCACCGATGCCGCGCAGCGGTTCCGCTCCGTGCATTCCGGCGATGCCGAGCGCCTGGCGTCAACTCCATTGCTCAACTGGGCGCTCGGCCGCGACACTGACCGGGCTGTCGTCGAGGCCAGCGCGGCGCTCGTGCTGGCCACAGCGGTCCGCCGCGCGGAGCTGCCCGGCTGGGATGTCGTTGCTACCGACGTGCACGGCCTGCCGTGGACTGGCAGCAGGACCGCCGCCACTTCGCATGGAACCTGGGCAACGCACCAGGCCTGCGGAACGATCGCGAAATTGCGCCTCGGGAGCATCGATTGCCCGGCTTGCGGGCCGGCCAAAGAATCACGAACTCACCTGGCTCGCCGCGACGACCCGTATCTGCTCTACCTGGTTGTCCACCGGGGCTGGCAGAAGTTCGGAATCGGTGACTACCGCCGGGTCCAGCGTCATCAGCGTGGCGGTGCCGAGGTAATCCAGGTCCTCCGGGCCCCATTCGCGCATGTCGTCCTGGCCGAGACAGCCCTCAAGCGCCTGTATCGCGACGAGATCGCCGGACGCACCAGGCGCGGAACGATTAGTTCGTTCGGCCAGGGCACTGAAGTAACCCGGCGCGGTCCTCTCATCGGCCTCACCGATGTCCTGCCTGATGGCCAAGACGTCACGTACTGGTTCCGCTGAGCATTCTGAACGCGCCAGGCGCCGCCATCCACGGACAACGGGGTCAGCGGCTTAGTCATTGCGGGCGGAGGACCCGGTGTGACCTTGGTGGGCGGTACTGGGATTGAACCAGTGGCCTCTTCCGTCTCAGGGAAGTCCTGCTGTCAGGCGGTTGAGGCTCAATATGGCTCGACGTGGCTTTGACCTGGGGCTTCTGTCGCGCGGCGTTGTCTCGCGTAGGCCCAGAGCGGAGTGTATTGGCTCTGGATTTGGCTCTGGGCTGATGGCTCTATTTGGCTCCCGCCGGGTCTAG
>JASHOV010000593.1 GCA_030038495.1 Streptosporangiaceae bacterium | reverse complement strand
GGACTTGATCCGGTGCGGGAGCACGGGCGCGTTGGCGGCCGCGGCCGGCGGCGGGGGATCGGCGCGCCGAGCCGATGCCGGTTTGCGCGCCCTGGCGATCGGCGAGGGTTGCGGCCGCTCCGAGCGCGTCGCGCCGTCTGGAGCCCGGCCGCTTCGTCCCCGCTTTCGCGTCGGCCGGTCGGACTGTGCGGTGGGCGAGGACGCCGGCTCGTCGTCCCGTTCCGACTCGACTCTGGCTGCTTCGACCGCAGCCTGCATGCGCTCTAGTTGTGAGCCCGACAGCACTGGTGCCGACGCCGAGGGCGCGACTCGGGCCGCACCGGGTACACGTCGCCGCAGCGGCAGACTCTCGTCTTCCATTTCCCAACCCCCCAAGGGGCACGCCAAAATTCCAGGTGCGCTCCCCTAGCTAAGGGCACCACAAGATCAATATGTATTCAAGACAACTTGACCTACTGTCGTCGGCTAGTTATGTAAATATGCGTTCAGACGGTGGCCGCGCGGCCCTAACCTCGGAAAATTACCGAATTCCGTACCCGGCACGCGGCGGGATAGTACCTTCTGGTACGTAGTTTACCTTTCCGCGAGGTACGACTACGTAACGTGACGCTGCGCGTACTGGCAGCGTGGGGGCGGGTCCGGCTGCTTGGCGCGCCCTGGGACGCAGGCAGGTGTGACATGGACAACGGCTTGGCCCCCCAGCAGCGGGCGACAGCCTCGACGCTTGCCCCGGGCGATCAGGCCGGGACTGGTTCCGCGCACGAGTCAGCCGGAGGATTTCGCGTACCGGCCAGCTGGCCGCTTCTTGCCGTGCTGGTCGTCCAGACCGTGCTATCGGCCCGCCTGATGCGCGCGGATACCGCATTTGAGGATGAAGCGTCATATCTGTGGGCTGGGCACCTCGAATGGGCCCACTGGCTGCACGGGACGCCGATTCCCCCGTTCGCATCGTACTTTTCCGGTGCACCGGTGATCTATCCACCCATCGGAGCCCTGGCCGACAGCATTGGCGGGCTGACCGCGGCCCGGATCTTGTCGCTGGCCTTCATGCTCGGCGCCACAACTTTGCTGTGGAGCGTCACGCGGCAGCTGTTCGGGCGCCAGGCCGCGTTCTTCGCCGCGGCGCTGTTCGCGGTACTCGGGCCGACCCTGCACCTGGGCGCGTTCGCCACGTACGACGCCATGTCGGTGCTTCTCGTTAGCCTGGCCGCCTGGCTCGTGGTCCGCGCCGGGGCGCGTGACGACGCGACTCGCTGGCTGGTTGCTGCGGGAGTCGTGCTGGCCGTCGCGAACGCCACGGCGTATTCCTCGATTTTCGGCGACCTCGTCGTCATTCTGCTGGCGCTCTTGATTGCGCTGCCCGAGCTTGGCGGGAAGCTGGCCGCAGCGCGCTGTCTGACCGTTCTGATCGTGATCGTCGTCCTGCTTGGCCTCGGCTGCCTGGCCGGCGGCAGTTCTTACGTCAACGGCTTCGAGATCACGACGCTGGAACGGGCCCAGGGCTCCGCCTCCGTGTCGGCCGTGCTGGCCGATGCCTGGTCGTGGACGGGCGTGATTGTCGTTGCCGCCGCGTGCGGCCTCGTCATCAGCGCGCTGAGGCGTGAGCAGCGCACGCGAACCGTCCTGCTGGCAGTCCTGGCCTTCGCGGCCTTTCTCGGGCCGGTCGAGCAGGCATACCTGCACACCGCGGCTTCGCTCGACAAGCACGTCGGACTCGGCGCCTGGTTCGCCGCAATCGCAGCCGGCTACGCCGTCGACAGACTCATCGCCGCAGCAGGCGCGGGGAGCGCCAGGACGGTCACCTGCGGGGCGTGCGTAGTCGCGATGGCCCTGCCCGTGTCGCTGGGAGTCAGCCAGTCGCGGCAGTTCTCCACCGGCTGGCCGGAGTCCACGGACTTTGTCGCGATCATCCGCCCGCTGGTCGAGCACGGGACCGGGCGCCTGCTCGTGGAGGACCCGTCGATCGCCGAGTACTACCTGCACGCCGAGAACCAGTGGATGCGGTGGTCGAGTACCAGGAACATCGTGCTCCCGTCCGGTGCCAGCAGTGGCGGGCCCAGTAGCAGCGCGGGCATCGTCGGTCCTGGCAATGCCGGCACCTTCGGCACCAAGATCCAGGAAGGCTACTTCTCCCTGGTCGCGCTGAACTTCGCGGATACGACATCGCTCGACGAGCGAATTGCCGCCGACCTGGCGCTGAACCCGCATTACAAGAAAATCCTGGTCGTGCCGTACGGCCCGGCTCCTGGCACCTACGTGATCTGGCAATATGAGCCATACCGTTGAGCCGCGACCAGGCGCCGTTCCGCTAGAGGGGGATGGGGTCGGGGCGTTCGCCGCCGCCGATGGTCATTCCGGGGAGTCGCGCCTCGTCCTGCCGTGGCCTCCGGATGACACCGAGAAGTACAGCTACGTCGACAGGAACCTCGGCTACCTGGCGACGATCCTTGTGATCGGCGCAAGCTGCCTGATCGTCAGCCAGCTCAGGTTCGAGCTGCACGACCTGGTGCTGTGGCCGTTCATCCTCTTCACCGCGACGTATATCGCGTATCAGGCGATCAGCCTGCCGGTGAACTTCACCGGGGCGGGATTCGACCTGACGAGGCACAAGGAGTACATCGCCGCCTGGCGTCCTGGCTCGTACCCCGTGGTGGACATTCTGCTTCCCGTGTGCGGCGAGCCGCTCGAGGTGCTGCGGAACACCTGGACGGCGGTCGCGGAGCTCGTCGGCCGCTATCAGGGCATCGCCCAGCCGCACGTCCTCGACGATGGCGCCTCGGACGAGACCCGATCCATGGCCGAGTCCTTTGGCTTCCGCTACCTGCGCCGACCCGACCTGCGGGTCTACAAGAAGGCGGGCAATCTGCGGTACGCGTTCGCGCGCACGGCAGGCGAGTACCTCGTGATCCTGGACGCCGACTTCGCTCCGCGCCCCGACTTCCTCGATGAGACCCTTCCCTACCTGGACGAGCCGGCGGTCGCGATCGTGCAGACCCCGCAGTTCTTCCGGGCGAGCAGCAGGCAGGGCTGGATCGAGAATGCCGCCGGCGCCGTTCAGGAGGTCTTCTACCGGTCGATCCAGGTGGCGCGCAACCGATTCGACGCGGCGATCTGCGTCGGCACGTCGGCCGTCTACCGCCGGGCCGCGCTCGAACCATTCGGCGGGCCGACGCTCATCCCCTACGCCGAGGACGTGCACACCGGACTCGACGTGCGCCGGGCCGGCTGGTCCCTCGTCTACCTGCCGGTGGTGCTCTCCACCGGCATCTGCCCGGACAATCTCGACGCCTTCGTGCGCCAGCAGTATCGCTGGTGCTCGGGGAACGCGGGGATCGTGTTCTCCTGGCGGCTGTGGTCGACGCCGATGTCCGTTCCGGCCCGGCTCACCTACATCTCGGGCTTCTGCTACTACGCCTACACCGCCTTGCTCACGTTCTTCGGCCCGACCATCCCGATCGTGATGCTCGCCTTCTTGCCCGGCCAGGTCCAGCTGCGAAACTTCATCATCCTCGTCCCGTCGATGTTCACCGGGCTCGTGCTCTACCCGCTATGGCACCGGGCGAGGTACGGTCCGTCGACGTGGTCGCTGGGAGTTGCCCGCGGCTGGGCACACGTCTTCGCGATCTGGGACGGGGCCCGCGGCACGAGCATGAGCTGGCAGCCGTCCCGGACGCCAGGGAGTTCGCTGCTGCGCTTCCGGCTCGGTGTCCGCTGGTGGAGCGGGACCGCGGCCCTGCTGTGGCTGATGCTGGCCGTCTGGCGGACAGTCACGATGGGCTCGCCGCGATTCGGAGTCCTGCTGCTGTTCGGCCTGCTTAACGTCGCAGTCGTCGGCCGCGTTGTCTTTCCGGGGGCCAATGCCGCATGAAATCCCGCCTCGTGATGCTCATGTCCGTCGCGATCGCAACTCTCTCGGTGGTGATCGCGGCCGGCCGGTTCACCCTGATCGTGGTACCACCCAAGCCGGTAGTACACGCCTCCCTCCGGCCAGTCCTGGGCTCCTACCTGGGCGTGTATGAGCCGGGATCGCCGGCCGACTTCCAGCCGATCGCGGAGTTCGCCGCGGCCGCGGGGCGGGAGCCCAACATCGCGGAGTACTTCAGCGGCTGGGCCGAGCAGTTCGACACCTCGTTCGCGAGCACCCTGCATAGCCACGGCATCACTCCGTTCGTCGAGATAGACCCGACCGACGCCTCGATGGTGGCCATAGCGGCCGGGGATTACGACGATTACCTGCGCTCTTACGCCGACGCGATAGCTGACTTCGGCCACCCGGTCGTGATCGGGTTCGCGCACGAGATGAACGCGAGCTGGTATCCCTGGGGTTACACGCACGTTGCCCCGGCGACGTTCGTGGCCGCGTGGCGGCATCTGGTCACTGTCTTCCGGCAGGAGGGCGCGGACAACGTCACGTGGCTGTGGACGGTCCAGGCCGATGGCAAGGGGACCGGGCCGATCGAGTCCTGGTGGCCAGGAGCACAGTATGTGACCTGGGTAGGCGTCGACGGGTTCTATTACCGCCCGTCGGACACCTTCAACGCGGTGTTCGGCCCGACCATCGCGCAGATTCGGACCTTCAGTATCAAGCCCGTCCTGCTGGCTGAGACGGCCGTCGGGCCCGAGGCGGGACAGTACCTCAAGATTCAGAACCTGTTTCAGGGCGTGGTCGCGGCGAAGACGCTGGGGCTGGTGTGGTTCGACGTCGACCAGCACGACGGAATCCTCCACCAGGACTGGCGGATCGAAGACAGCCAGTCAGCGGCCATCTCGTTCAAGCTGGGCGTCCGCGACGACCTAGCTCCGGCAAGCTCGGCCGGGGCCTGATCTCGTCATGCTAGGCAACGGCACGCGCAGGCCCTCGCCGCGGCGGCCGCCTGGCCGGACCGGATCGCAGGCCTCGGTCTCGGTTCTCGACTCGCCGCCAGCGGGCGCCGGTCCTCAGGGCGGCGTGCCTGCGGCCGGCCGGCCTCGGGCCGCGCGGCGAGCGGGCCGGTA
>JASHOV010000592.1 GCA_030038495.1 Streptosporangiaceae bacterium | reverse complement strand
GTGCGAGAAGGACTTACGCCTAGCTGGAAAAGATCAGCACGTTGAACGAATTGCCGAGCTTTTGCGCAGCGCCGCCCCAGTGGAAGACAAATTCCCTGCTGCCGTTGTAGCCCACATCCACCGGGTTCGGGTCCGCGATGTGACCCTTGCCGCCGGGGTCGAAGTCCGGAGTGGCGAGGACGACGGCGTTGGGGTTGCCGTTGGTTTCGCGATTGCTGATGGCCACGGCGTCGCCGTTGCGGTTGGAGGTCGTGACCTTCAGCACGATCATCGTGCCGCCGTTGCTGGCAGCCGAGCCGACCAGCACGTTGAACGACGCGCCCTTAGTCATGGCGCTGCCGTCTTCGTTTACGATGCCCCACCTCTTGATGGACGGGTAATACCGGACACCGACCTGGTGATCGTTGTAGGTACCGCCGATGCCATTGGGATCGAAGTTCTGGGTAACCAGGACGATGGCCTTGGGCCTGCCGTTCAGGAGCGGCGAGCTGAGGAGGGTGCGGTTGCCGCTGATGCTGGCGGGGGTTGCCGTGTGTACGAACGCTGACCTGCTCGCCTTGGGCACGACCAGAACGTTGTAGGCGAACAAGGTTCCCATCGTGGCGCCGTTCTCATTGAAGATCGCCCACTGCTGCCTGCTGCCGTAGTACCAGACCCCGGCTGGCGGCTGCGGGCTGAGCAGGCACGGACAGGGAGAGATACCGCCGGGCGTCAGGTTCGGGGTGATGAATAGCAGGTCCTTGCGGTTGCCGTTGGTGGCGCCGTTGTTGATGAACGTCGAGTCGCCGCTGAGGCTGGCGCTGGTCGGCGCCCACACGAAATGCGAGGTAACGGTCACCGTCCCCGCCTCGGCCGGCGTGAACGCGGCGGCCGACAGGGCCAGTACCGCGACCGCGGTCAGCGCGGTCGCGCGCGGCCTGGTGACCGCGGTGAAGCGGCCGGGTCTGACGCTCAGGCGTCTCGTCATGATCCACTCTCCTAGGTGACCTGACTGCAGGGGTAAGGCGCGTCGGGCGGAACAAGCCGGCGTCGGCGGGGATCGCGGCAGCTTTGCGGCGATCCCCGCCGGGCCCCCCACTGGGCCGCCGGGCTAACCCTGAGTGAACGACTCGAGCTTCTGCTCCGACGCGATCTCGGTGTGGCCCGCCGCAGTGAACACCGCCTCGGACTGGACCGGCCCGACCCCGTTGGCCACCCAGGTCTTGACCACGATCGTCTCGTTGTAGCCGTCGATCTTGAAGTTCTCGGTCATCTGGACGATGTTGGCCGTGTAGGTGCCCGCGGGCTCGGTCACGGTGGCGCTGCCGTCGCCCTTGACGGTGATGTCGTCGGTCACCGTGCCGTGCAGGGTGCTGTTGTTCAGCGCGATCTCGATGCTCTCGCTGGTCGCCTGACCGGAGTTGACGACCGCGGCCGACGGCCAGTACAAGCCGCCCTTGATGATCGTCGCCGAGGTTCCCAGCTGGTTCGACGGAAGAGAGATGGAGCCGTCGGAGTGGAAGATGAAGGTCTCGTCGGTGGTCGTGCCGGGAACGAGGGAGTCATTATCGGACATGGTTACCGAATTGCCGCCGGACACCGGGGTGACCGAGACCACCTTGTTCGTCACCGTGGAAGTTACGCTGCCGGTGACCCCGGTCTTGGCCTGATACACCCAGGTGTTGCCGACCGCGATCGGGAACGGCTCGGAGTTCGACGACACCACGGACGTCGACCCGCCGGAATTGTTCGAGCTTGATGTCGTGCTCTTCGTGCTCGGCGTCTTGGTGGAGCCGCTGGAGCCGCCCGAGTTGCTGCTGGAGGGTGAGTTGCCGCAGGCGGCGAGCAGCAGGCCGGTTGCGGCGCAGCAGGCTGCGAGCAGGCAGGCCCGGCCGGAAGCAGAGTGTGCGAGATGATTCATGTTCCTAACCTCGATTACGGGTTGATTGCCTGGTACGAGTACCGGCGCCCCCCTCGGGCGCCGGTACCCGGACAGGTGCGGGTCGGTGCTGGCCTAACTGGGCGCGGGGTGAAGCCAGCAGGGGCATGGACTGGAGCCAGACCGCCCCGGGCCCAGACAGGACCGCGAAACGCGACGCGTCGGGGGCCAGGTCGCCCCATTCCTGATCGCCTGTCTGGATGCCGCGGATCTCGGCGATCTGCACCGCGACGGAGCCATCGGACATGCCGATGTGCCAGGGATGCGTGCGCAGTGACGCGCCGGCCGCGAGTTCCCGCCGGACGACGTCGCCCGACAGCTCGACCCAGGCACGACCGTGCCCGGATATCCGGCGTAGCAGGAACTCTTCCTCGTCGGCGGCGGCCGCGGCGTAGGGCTGCTGATAGCCAGTGGTGATCTCGATGCCGGGGGTACACGCGACGAAGCCGCGCCGGTGCACCAGGTACTCGACGCCGGGCGCGAGTTCGATGCCGACGATGCGGCCCGGCAGCCTCGATGCGAACGCGATCGTTCCGGCAATCTCCCTGGCGGTGTAGACGCTGAGCTGAAGTGACGACGCGGAGATCGTCCGGTGCAGCGCAGAGCCGGGCGCCAGGTGCTCGGGCCCGGAGGACATCCCGATCGACTCGGTCATCCAGGCGAATCCGCCCGCGCCCGCGACGATGCTCTCGCCCGGCTCGAGTGAGATCGACAGCACGGGCTGCGTCGCTCCGAGCAGCTGATCGTGCATCGCCATTCCTCTCGCCGCGATTGCCGGCCCGGCGCGGGTGCCGGGCGCATAAGCCCTGAAGACTTTCTAGCCAATGGGCGGCGCCGGGCGAATCACGGTAACCATGTAATGGCGCGTTCCGATAAAACGGGCATATACCGGCAATACCTCTTGCGGCGGTGCGGGGCTATATGACGGGCCATGGCTCGCTATAACATAGCGGCGCGCGGGCAGGCGCCGTTTGACTTCGCCTACCGGGGCGCCGCAAGCCCGTTCTCGATGGCAAATCGGGCCGCCTCTACCCGGCCGCTCAGGCCCAGATTCCGGTAAATGGTCGCCAGATGGCGCTCGACCGTCGCCGGACTGAGGAACAGGGTCGCGGCGATCTGCCTGTTGCTCAGTCCGGCGGCGAGCAGGCCGAGCACCTCGACCTGACGCGCGGTGAGATCACCGGGCGGACCGGAGCCGCCGGAGCCGGTTTCGGGCGGCGGCTCCGGTGTCGATGGCAGCCCTGTAGCCGTCAAACCCGGCGAAGTGAGCCCGCCCGATGCAAGCACGGCCAGCGCGGCCTCGACCTCGGCGATCCGCTGCGGGCTGCTCAGGCCCGCGGCCAGCGTGCGCGCGGACTTGAGCTGCGCGAGGGCCTCGTCCGGCTCCCCGGTGCGATGCAGAACCTTGGCCAGGCCGATCATCGCCTCGATCGCATCGTAGGGATGGCCGCCGGCCTGCGACGCGGCGATTGCGGCCTGGAAATGCTCGGCCGCGGCGGCCCAGTCCTCGCGGTGCGCCGCCAGGTTCCCCTGGTTGCAGCGGATCGTGCCGACGATCTGCGGTATCCCGGCGCCCAGGCTGGCCGCCTCGGCCAGGACGCGATCGGCGTCCTCCCACTGGTGCGTGCGGATCAGCACGTCGGCGAGATTGGCGAGGCCTATCGCGATCGAGCGACGTTCGCCGAGCTCACGTTTGATGTCCAGCGCCTGCTCGAACAGCTCCCGCGCCCGGTCCAGGTTGCCGTCGTCCAGCTCGAGGAGGGCCATGTTGTTGATCGCTACCGATACGCCGCGGCGGTCTCCCAGGGCCAGGCGCAGGTCCATCGCGACCTGGAAGTTGCGCCGCGCCGCCGGGTTGTTGCCGAGATAGCGGTGCGCGGACGCGAGCACTGTCGCGGCGAACGCGGTGCGCTCGCGCAGCCCGAGCGCAGCGAAGATCTGCTGCGCCCGGTCGGCGTAACCGATCGCCTCGCGATAGTCGCCGTTCTCTGTCGCCAGCACGGCAGTGGCGCACAGCGCCCTGGCCGTTGTCTCGTCGTGCCGGTTCGCCGCGGCGGCGAGCATCCGCGCGAGCCAGCCGCGACCCTGGGCGAGCCGCCCGCTGATCAGCCACCATCGCCAGAGCCCGCCGGCCGCCTCCAGGCCCATGTCCACATCACCGTTGTCGGCAGCCCACTGCAGGGCGACCTGCAAGTCGGGGTCGGCAATCCGCATGCGGTCCGTCCAGTCCGCCGCGTCCTGGCCGGTCAGGCCGGCCTCGCTGCGGGCCGCGAGGTCAGCGAAATACCGGGCGTGACGGCTGCGGGTAGCCGGGCCATCGCCCGTCTTCTCCAGCTGCCCGGCCGCGAACGTCCTGATGGTCTCCAGCATGCCGAACCGGTTCTGCTCGGTGCCCTGGCTCACGACGAGCCAGGACGAGTCGACGAGCGTGCGCAGCGTGACTGCCGTCGCCGGCCCGCCGGAGTCCAGGATCGCCTGCGCATCCGCCAGCGCGAAGCGGCCGGCGAAGCAGCTCAGCATCGAAAGCGTCCGCTGCGCGGCGGGGTCGAGCAGGTCGTAGCTGACCTGCAGCACGTCCGCGAGCCTGCGCGCCTCCTGCTGGCCTGCGGCCGCCGGATCGGTATCCAGGAGCACGGCGCGCTGCTGCAGTATCTCGCGTATCGACAGCGTGCCGACCCAGCTGGCGATGAGCTCGATGGCCAGCGGCAGGCCGTCCAGCCGTCGGCACAGCTCGGCGATCGCATGCGGGGCGACCTCCGCGGGCTGGAATCCGGGCAGCCGGTCGCGGGCCCGCGCGTTGAACAGCTGGACCGCGTCGGAGGCGGCGATGTCGGCCGCGTCGGCCGCGAGCGAAGGACAGTCGAGCGGCGGCACGGTCCAGCAGACTTCGCCCGGCACGCCGAGCAGCATCCGGCTGGTCACGACGACGCGCAGCCGGGGGAGCGCAGCCAGCAGATCCCGGACGAGAGCCGCCGTCTCGGCGCGCAGCGATTCCGCACCGTCCAGCACGAGCAGGCGGTCGGCATCGGCCAGCGCGGCCTGCAGGGAATCGGTGAGCGAGACACCGGGCTGGTCGTGCACGCCGAGCCGGGAGGCGAGGGCGGGCGTCAGCGAGTGCGGCAGCCGGACCGACTCGAGCGGCAGGAACACCACATCAGGCTGCGGCACGGTGCGGCCGATGACCTCGACCGCCAGCCTGGTCTTGCCGGCGCCGCCCGGCCCGATGAGGCTGACTAACCGCGATCCGGACAGGACGAGGGCCAGCTCGGCCAGCTCGCGTTCGCGGCCGATGAAGCTGGTCTGACCGACCGGCAGCTGGGCGCGCGCGATCCTGGGCCCTTGCGGG
>JASHOV010000591.1 GCA_030038495.1 Streptosporangiaceae bacterium | reverse complement strand
ACCGGCCGGGCCGGTACCGGGCTGCGGGCCACTAGCGTGGTGTCGGCCGCGGGCGGCGCGGCGGCGGTGGTCGGCGGCGCCTGCGCGCTGCTGTCCGGCGACTCGCGTGTTGTCTCGGCGGGCGGGTCCGCCGTCGTCGGCTCAATGCAACTGCAGGCGACCAGCCTCGCCGGGGTCTTCGGCATACTGCTCGGAATCGTGGCCGCGGCGATCGCCCTGTACCTGCCGCGTTCCGGTAAAGAACCGTCCGCGGGGACGGCGGTCTACCTGTCTGCCTACAACCTGGCCCTCATCGCGAGCGTGGTCGTGCTCGCCGCGGGCAACGTGGTGACGTTCCTGGTCGCGTGGGAAACGATGGCGCTGCTGTGCTACCTGCTGATCGTGCACCGGCCCCGCAGCGGCGAGGTCGCCGAGGGCGCCTTCTGGTTCCTGGCCCTGTCCGAGGCCGGGTTCGTGCTGATAGTCGCGGCGTTCGTGATCCTGGCGGCCAAGACCGGATCGATGCAGTTCGATGTGATCGCCGCCCGCGCACATCTGATCTCGACGGAATGGCGGGACACCGCCTACCTGCTGGCGCTGACCGGGTTCGGGTTCAAGGCGGGCCTGGTGCCGCTGCACGTGTGGCTGCCGGCCGCCCATCCGGTCGCTCCGGCCGACGGGTCGGCCTTCCTGTCCGGCCTGATCGTGAAGCTCGGCGTCTACGGCATCGCGCTGTTCGCCTTCCGCCTGCTGGCCGCGGGTCCGCCCTGGCGCGGCATTGTCACGATGGCCATCGGGGCGCTGACCGCCGCGATCGGAATCCTGTACGCGCTCGGCGAGCGGGACATTAAGCGCTTCCTCGCCTACTCCACGATCGAGAACATCGGGATTATCGTGACCGCGTTCGGCGCGGCGATGACGTTCCTCGCCTACGGGCAGCGAGCGCTCTGGGCGTTCCTGCTGCTCGCGGGCCTGTACCACGTGCTCAATCACGGCTGCTACAAGACGCTGCTGTTCCTGGAGGCCGGGGTGACCGAGCACGCCACCGGGACCAGGGACATGGACCGGCTCGGCGGTCTGGCCCGGCGGATGCCGCGGGCCGGGATCGTCGCGTTCGTCGGCACGCTCGGCATCGCGGCGCTGCCGCCGCTGAACGGCTTCGTCAGCGAGTGGCTGATTTTCCAGGGACTGTTCCAGGGATTCCGGACCGGAAGCCACCTGGTCGCGATCCTGATCGTGCTGGCGGCGGCTACCCTCGGCCTCACCGGGGGCCTGGCCATCTTCGCGTTCGTGCGCGGCTACGGTATTCCCTACCTGGGCATGCCGCGCACCCGGCAGGCCGCCGCCGCGACCGAGGGTGATCAGCCGATCGCCGGGCCGGCGCTGCTTGCCGTCGTCTGCGTGGCCCTGGCCGTCGGCGCGCCGGTCGTCCTGGCCGGGCTGGCCACCGCGGTCCGCACCGCGACCGGGGTCGTGCTGCGCCCGATCCTGCTGCCGGGCAAGCTGACCGTCATCCCGGCCCACACCGACTTCTCCGGGTTCTCGCCGACCTACCTGACGGTGTTCCTGCTGGCGGTGCTGGTGGTGCCGGGGCTGATCTACCGGGCCGGGCGGCCGCGCGCGGGCGCGGTCGTCGCCCCGGTGTGGGACGGGGGCATGCTGGCATTCAAGCCGCGCATGCAGTACTCGGCGATGACGTTCTCCGCGCCGACCAGGGTGACCTTCGAGGCGCTGTACCGGCCGTCGGTGTCGCTGCGCCGCGCGTCCGACGACCCAGCCGGCCGGTCCGGCCCGGTGCACTACGAGTCGCAGGCCACGCCGGTGTTCGAGCGGTACCTGTACCGGCCGGTCGTGCGGTCCGTCGAGTGGCTGGCCGATCTCGTCCGGCCGGTGCAGTCCGGGGACGTCAATCTCTACCTGCTGTACGTGTTCGTGGCTGTCCTGGTCGCGTACCTGGTCGCTGCGCTGTGAGCGCCGCGAGACTGATGCGCAGCGTTTCCTCGGCCTGGCCGTACCGGCTGGTGCCGACCCAGAGGTGATGGCGCACGGCTGCGCCCCTGGCCCGCGGCCGTGCGGGACGCCGGGTTACCGGCGCCGCGTACGCCGGCACGCCTACCTCCCGCAGGTCCGCCAGCAGGGCGGGAACGATGGCCTCGTCGACAACCGCGATCGGTGCCCAGGCGGTGTCGGTGAGACCGTTGTCGCGCCCGCCCGACGGCAGCCACCAGAGCCGTCCGAACCGCTCGGACCTCCGCAGCGGCCGTGACGCCGATGCTGACACTGTCCCGCCTCCTTCGCGCTGACCCGGCCGACGGCCTGGCTTATTGGGGCTGCTCGCCCAGCCATCCGCCGATGCGGTGGTAGATGTCCTGCCCGAAGCTGGTTGGCAGCGGCTCGGCGGTGGCGAGCTTGAAGGTCCGCTCCCGCGGCGCCCGCAGGAACAGGGTCTCCTCGGGGCGCTGCCGGTAGAAGCTGTCGGCGAAGGCGAACTGGTGAGTGACGAAGAAGACCCTGATGCCGGCCTCCAGCAGGGCCCCCACGACCTGACGCCCGATCTCCGATCCTTCCAGTTCGTTAGTCGCCGCGAACGACTCGTTGAACAGCATGAGGCAGCGCGCACTGATCTGGTCTGCGACCGTGCTCATGCGCTTGAGCTCTTCGTCGAGGCGCCCGCTGACCATATCCGGGTCCTCCTCGCGGACGAAGTGAGTGAAGATCTGCCGAGCGACGGTAGCCCGCAGGGACTGCGCGGTCACGAACATTCCGCACTGCATCATCAGCTGGGCCAGGCCGACGCTGCGCAGGAACGTAGACTTCCCGCCGGAGTTCGCGCCGGTGATGATCACGAGCGACTTGCCGTCGGCGTCCACGTCGTTGCCGACAACGCTCTCGCTGAGCAGCGCGAGACTGGCATCGCGGAGATCGCTGCAGGAGAACTCCGATGAGTCACTCGGACACGGCACCGGGAAGGCCAGCGGCTGCCCGCGGGCCGTGAGCCGATCGCGGAGGTTCAGGCAGCCGACGTAGAACCCGAGTTCGGCCCGCAGCATCGCGAAGAAGCTGCTGACATGGTCGGCGGACTGCGCCGCCGCATTGGCCACCAGGTTGATCCCGCGGTCGGCGATATCCTGCAGGGCCTGAAATCCGGCTTCGTCGCGGGGCGGGATCGTGAAGGAGTAGGAGGCGCGCGGCTCGATCCCGATCCGCTCTCTCCAGCCACGCCGGGTGTCGCCCGACCGCAGGACATAGTTGATCCCGCTGTTGTCCCGGTCGAGCTCCGCGCTCACCACCTCGCCGCTGCGGAATCGCAGCTGCTTCAGGTGGTCGCTCAGTCGCTCGAGATACTCGTCGTCAAGCTCGTGCTGGAGCGCCTTCAGCAGCGTGGCCACGCCCTGGGCAGCGAACTTCCCTGCCTCGCTGTCGGCTAGCTGCCGTAGCTCCCGCAGCCGCGCCGTCAGGACCTCGAGCTGACTGATCGCCGTGGCCAGGATCGAGGTGGGCTGCTTAGATCCGAAGAACCCCCACAGCGCGCGCTTGTCCTTGAGCGCGCCGACGGCGATGCCGTACATCTGGCGGATGATGTCGGGCTCGGCGATGCAGTCGGCGAGGATGTCCTGGCGGTAGCGGATGGTCTCCACGTCGGTGAGGCCGGTGAGCACCACCTTGGCCGAGATGTCGAACAGGAAGTCATCCTGGTTCGCCATGGCGCTCAGTACCGTCCTCAGCTCCAGGTCCTGGACGAGGTCATCGGTGTTCGCCGGGAGCCCGGCGTCGAAATCGAAGTCCTGGTCGGGGTACAGCAGATGGGCCTTCATGAGCCGAGCCGTTCCGTCAGCTGGCGGTAGGTGACGCGGTGCTTTTCTGCGATGGCCAGCGCGTAGGCGAGACCGTCCGCGGGCTTGCGCACCACCTTGTAGGTACGCTCGGCCGGATTGTCTGGAACGATCGTGCTGGCCATGCTGACGATCGTCGGGCCAAGCGACGCGAGCTCATCGACGAAGGTCACGTAGACGCACAGCAGGTCCAGCTCGATAACCTTCGCCAGCACCTTCTCGCCCAGGAACCGGGCATCGCGGACGGTCGTCGACGTGAAGATCTCGTTCATGATCACGATGCTGCTCGGGGTTGCGGTCAGCAGCGCCTTCTGAATCCGGAGCAGATCGTCCTCCAGCTTCCCGGTCAGGTTGGCAATGTCCTCTTCCCGCTCAAAGTGCGTGAAGATGCGGTCGGGGACGAACAGCCGGGCCGCGGTGCCCGGCACCGGGCAGCCCGTCCCGGCCAGGTGGTGCAGCTGGCCGAACGTGCGGGCAAACGTGGTCTTGCCACCCTGGTTCGGCCCGGATACGACGATCACCCGTTCCGGCCCGGTGAGCTGGAACTCGTTGCTGATGACGGCTTTCCTTGCCGGGACGAGCCTGGCCGCGAGCGCCAGGTCGAACGTCTCGCGGGCGAAGATGTCCTTAGCGTCCGTGATCAGGTCCGGGTAGCAGAAGCCGAGCCCGGCGGAGCGCAGGGGCGCGATGTACTCCAGGTAGGCAAGGTAGAACTGGACCTCGCGGTCGAACTGGCGGATCACCGGGTCGGCGAACCCTGCGTGCCGGCGGCAGTACTCGGCCAGCGCGGAGAACTCGTTACGGAACAGGCGGGCGACCAGGTCGAGGATCCGCGCGCCGACGTGGGTCATGCCGGGCCAGATCCGGTACTGCACCCGGTAGTCCTTGACCGCGCCCTGCTGAAACCGCTCAAACGTGCTTGTGACCTCGGCGCTGTAGTCAGCCTCGCCGGCGTACCGGCCCACCTCCACGCGGCCGCCCTTGATCCGGACCTGATAGGTCACGCGACGCAGGTCGGCCTTGCGCGCCGCGGTGTCCGAGCACAGCCGGGCGAAGTCGTCGGAGGCGGCGTAGCGGGCAAGGTAACCGCGGAAGGCCAGCAGCCCGGCTGACGTGATCGCTGTCGCCTCGAGCTTGCTCGCTAGCGCGCGGACCGCGTCGCAGTAGATCGCCGCGGCGTCGAGAAACCAGCCCCCTCGCTGGTGGACGGACTGCATCTTGGCCAGCTGGCGCAGGTGCACGCGCACCTCGCGCATCGTTCCTGCGAACTCGGTGGCCGCCGCGAAGACACGGGGATCTTCCAGATCCCGGAACACTGCCTGCCGGTACTCGACCGTGCCGACATCGGCCACGCGCTCGTGGAGGAGCCGATCGATCAGGTCGCTCTCTTCCCTGTCGGCGCAGACCGCAGCGACGATCTGA
>JASHOV010000590.1 GCA_030038495.1 Streptosporangiaceae bacterium | reverse complement strand
GGGCCGGGGCCGTGGTCCGGGGCCGTGGGGCCGGGACCGTGGGGCCGGGGCGGTGGGATGGAGTGACGGGCCGGCGCGACGGGCCGGCGCGACGGGCCGACGCGATGGTCTGCGTTTGTCCAGGCCCTGACGGGGCCGGACGCCGGCATCGACGGTCACCCATGGGGGCCGGGGCCTGCCCGCCGTGGGGCGGACGTTCTTTGTGTCCGCACCACGGCGGGCAGGCCCCGGCCCCCACCGACGCCTACGAGATGCCGACCGTCCGACTACGTGGCAAGATCGTCACGTGTCTGCTGCTGGAGACGGGGATTCGCGCAGCCGGGCCGAGCTGATCAACGCGGCCGCGCTTGAGGCCCGGCTGCACCAGAACGCCTACGACCGGTTCGAGGACGCGGCGGCTGCCTACTTCGGCGTGAACCGCACCGCGATGCGATGCATGGAGGTGCTCGACCGGCTCGGCCGGCTGACCGCGGGCGAGATCGCCGTGCGCACCGGCCTCACCAGCGGTGCCGTGACCGCGATGCTGGACCGGCTTGAACGAGACGATCTGGTGCAGCGCCTCCCCGATCCATCCGACCGGCGCCGGGTCCTGGTGCAGCTGACCGAGAAGGCTCGGCACCTCGCCGCCGACGTCTACGGGCCGCTGACCGGGGAGATGAGCCAGCTCGAGAAGTACAGCGACGATCAGCTCCGGCTGATCGAGGAATTCATGCAGATCGCGACGCAGACCCTGGACCGGCACGCGGAGCGAGTCGAGTCGCTGCGGCTCGGCGATGCCAAGTGACCGGCCAGGGTCGGCTGAGGAGTGGCCGTCCTTGCCGTGACGCCGACCCGCAACGGCCGACGTTCCCAGAAAACTAAGCTTGTGTCATGTTCCGGCTCTACGACACCAGGCTGCGCAGCGTCACCGAGATCACCCCGGCCCGCCGCGGCGAGCTGCGGATGTACACGTGCGGGCCGACCGTGTACCGGTTCGCCCACGTCGGCAACCTGCGTTCCTACCTGCTGTCGGACCTGATCCGGCGCAACGCCGAACGGCACGGCCTGTCGGTCATCGTCTGCCAGAACATCACCGACGTGGGGCACCTCGCCGACGACGCGGAGATCGACCCGGAGGGAGAGGACAAGATCCTCGCCCAGGCCAGGGCGGAGGGCAAGACCGCGCTTGAGATCGCGCAGTTCTACGAGGAGGCATTCCGCGCCGACTGCCTCGCGCTGAATATCTCGCCCGCGGACTACTCGCCGCGTGCCTCCGAGTCGATCGACCTGATGATCGAGATGATCGGCAAGCTGATCGAATCCGGGCACGCCTACGTGGCGGACACCGGCTCGGTCTACTTCGATGCAACCAGCTTCGACGACTACGGTGCGATTTCCGGCAACCGGCTGGACAGCCTGCGCCCCGGCCACCGGTTCGAGGGCAATGTCGACGAGCACAAGCGGTTCCATGCCGACTGGGCACTGTGGAAGGGCGCACCGTCCGGGCGCGAGCTGACCTGGGACACCCCCTGGGGCACCGGCTTCCCCGGCTGGCACACCGAGTGCTCGGCGATGTCACTCCGTTACCTCGGCCAGGTCATCGACATCCACACCGGCGGTATCGACCTGCGTTTCCCGCACCATGAGGACGAGCGCGCGCAGTCCAATTCGCTGGCCGGGCGCGATGTCGTCCGGCACTGGGTACACGGCGAGCACGTGCTGTTCGAGGGCCGCAAAATGGCCAAGTCCACGGGGAACGTCGTGCTGCTCGCCGACCTCGCCGCCCGCGGGCTCGACCCGCTGTCCGCCCGGCTGGCGTTCCTCGAACATCGCTACCGGCAGCAGCTCAACCTCACCTGGCCGACGCTCGAGGCCGCCGACGCGACAATCCGGCGCTGGCGCGAGCGCGTGGCGACCTGGGCCACCGAGCCCAGCAAGCCGATGTGCGCCGACTACGCGGCGCGGATCTTCGGCGCACTCGACGAGGACCTGGACACGCCGACGGCACTGCGGGCGCTGCGGGAGCTTGAGCGCGATGCGCGGATCCCCGCCGGTTCGAAGTTCGAGACCTTCGCCGCGGTGGACCAGGTACTCGCCCTGGATCTGGCTCGCGATATCGGCCGGACGCCGATCCAGGCTGAGCTGCCCGCCGGGGCCGAGGACCTGCTGGCCGAGCGGGCAACCGCACGCGCACGGAAGGACTTTGACGCCTCTGACCGGCTCCGGGCCGGGCTCGCCGAGCTGGGCGTGGCCGTCGTGGACACGCCCGAGGGCCAGTCCTGGTCGCTGGCCAGATAGGCACGACCAGCACCGCGAACTAGCACTCTGCGCGGGCAGGCGCAGGTAGCGGCCCCGGCGGCAAGCGCAGCTACACAGTGCGCAACAGATCGCCGTATCACGGACCGACTACGCAATGAATCGCCGGACAGACGCATGATCTGCCAGTCCCGCCGGCTGCGCCGCGCTCCTAGGCTGGTCAGAAACCTAGATCATTACCGACCTACTGGGAGCCGCCCGACATGACGGAGGCTGCGATGGCCGTGACAGCACGCCGAGAGTGCACCCACGCCAGGACGTACCTGATGTGCCCGCCCGAGTATTTCGCGGTGGAATATGCCATCAATCCGTGGATGAACCCCGACCAGCCGGTCGACGTGCAGCTCGCCCTCACCCAGTGGCGGCGGCTGGGCGAGGTGTACCGGAGCCTGGGCCACACGGTCCGCACGATCGCGCCCGAGCCGGGCCTGCCCGACATGGTGTTCGCGGCGAACGGCGCTACCGTCATCGACGGCAAGGTCCTCAGCGCACAGTTCACGTACCCGGAGCGGCAGCCGGAGTCGGCGGCCTACCTGGCCTGGTTCCGACAGCAGGGATACGCCCAGATCGTGGAGTCCGCCGTGACTAACGAGGGCGAAGGCGACCTCGTGTTTGCCGGGCGGGCCATCCTGGCGGGACACGGTTTCCGCAGCGACGAGGCGGTGCGGGACGAGCTGACCGCGCTTTACGGCCTGCCGGTGATCAGCCTGCGGCTGACGGACCCGCGCTTCTACCACCTGGACACCGCGCTCGTGGTGTTGGACGACGACACCGCGGCGTACTACCCGGCCGCGTTCGACGACGCGAGCAAGGCGGCACTGGCCTCCCACTTCACCGAGCTGGTCGAGGTCAAGGACGAGGATGCCGAGGTCCTCGGCCTGAACGCCATCAGCGACGGCCACAATGTCGTCCTGCCGGAGCAGGCGACCGGTTTCATCGGCCAGCTCGCGGCGGCGGGCTTCAACCCGGTTACCGTCGATCTCTCCGAGCTGCTCAAGGCGGGCGGCGGACCGAAGTGCTGCACGCTGGAACTGCGCTAACCAACTGGCCGCGAGTAACTGGAGGCCGTTATGTCAGACACCTCATCGCGGCTGCGAGCGCAGTCCGCGGCGCATAGCGCGCACAATTACCACCCGCTCCCCGTGGTGATTTCGGAGGCGGACGGCGCGTGGGTGACCGACGTCGACGGACGCCGTTACCTTGACCTGCTGGCCGCCTACTCGGCGATCAATTTCGGTCACCGCCATCCGCGGCTGGTCGCCGCCGCGCAGCGTCAGCTGGAGCGCGTCACGCTCGTCAGCCGCGCGTTCGAGCATGACCAGTTCGGGCCGTTCTGCGCCGAGCTGGCGGCGCTGGCCGGCATGGAGATGGTGCTGCCGATGAACACGGGCGCGGAGGCCGTCGAGACGGCGATCAAGACCGCGCGCAAATGGGGCTACGAGGTCAAGGGCGTGCCCGATGGCGAGGCCGTGATCGTGGTCTTCGACGGGAACTTCCACGGCCGCACCACGACGATCGTCAGTTTCTCCACCGACCCTGACGCCCGCGACGGCTTCGGGCCGTATACGCCCGGCTTCCGCATCGTCGGCTACGGCGACCTGGACGCGCTCGCCGCAGCCATGGACGACAAGGTCGTCGCGGTCCTGGCCGAGCCGATCCAGGGCGAGGCCGGCGTGCTCGTGCCGCCGCCCGGGTTCCTGGCCGCGGTGCGCCGACTGTGCACCGAGCACGGCGCGCTGTTCATCGCCGATGAGATCCAGTCCGGGCTGGGGCGGACCGGCGCCACGTTCGCGTGCGAGCACGAGGACGTCGTCCCGGACATGTACATCCTCGGCAAGGCGCTCGGCGGCGGAATCGTGCCCGTCTCCGCGGTCGTCTCCTCGGCCGACGTCCTCGGTGTCTTCAAGCCCGGCCAGCACGGTTCCACGTTCGGCGGCAATCCGCTGGCGTGCGCGGTCGCACGTGAGGTCATCGCCATGCTGGCCACCGGCGAATACCAGGAGCGGTCGGCCAAGCTCGGCGCGCACATGAACGATCGGCTGAGCGCGCTGCCGGAGAGCAGGGTGCGCGAGGTACGCGGTCGCGGGCTGTGGGCCGGGATCGAGTTCACCGAGCTCGGCGGCCGGCAAGCCTGCGAGCTGCTGGCCGAGCGCGGTGTGCTCGCCAAGGACACCCACGGCTCCACCATCAGGCTCGCCCCGCCGCTGGTGATCGGCGAGGACGACCTCGACTGGGCCTTGGATCAGGTCGAGGCCCTAGTGCGCTGATCCACCGCGGGGCACATCTCCGGATATCGCGGAAGCTGCCGTTTGTCCCAGAACCCCGGGCTCAAGGGATTGTCGCAACGCCTGACCCGTGAGGGGATGGCGTGCGATGGGCGGCAAGGTTGTTGCGCCGGATTTGCAGCGGGCGGTCCTGGACTGCCTGGCGGCGGGGATGAACCCGGCAATGGCGAGCCT
>JASHOV010000589.1 GCA_030038495.1 Streptosporangiaceae bacterium | reverse complement strand
TCGCCGCCCTGCGTCCCGGTCCGGCCCTCCTCGGCGGGCGACTGCGGGGAGGCCGCAGCGCCCTGGGCCGGCTGGTCCGGCGCAGGCGGGAACGGCCCGCCGGCGCCGGTCCACGGCGCTGGCGCGGCGGCCACATCCTGACGCTCGGTCATACGCGCGGGTCTCCCGCCCAGGGCGAGTCGGTCATCGCAGGTTAGTCCTAGTTATCACTACCCAGAGGCTAGTGCTCCATTTGTCCCGTGCTTGCGAGGCTGCGCACACACTCACTCACCACGACCTTCGGACGCCGCCACCTCAAGTTTTGCAGCTCACGCGCCGAGAGTATCCGGGCTTGGGGCAATTCTGCGCTGCTAGGGCAGATTACCGTCTGCGTCAGGCAAGAGGGGAATCGGCAGCCGGGCTACTTTAGCTCTCTATGACTTCTCCGTGACTCCGGCGGAGTCGAAGGTGGCCACTTCACGCAGTGCCCGGCAGGCACTCTGCACGATCGGCAGGGCCAGCAGCGCGCCGGTACCCTCGCCCAGCCTGAGCTCGAGATCCACCAGCGGGCGCAGGCCCAGGTGCTCGAGGGCAATCGTGTGACCGGGCTCGACCGACCGATGCCCCGCGACCAGGCAGCCGACCGCCTCCGGGGCGATCGCGCAGGCGGCCAGGGCCGCGGCTCCGGCGATGACTCCGTCCAGGATTACCGGGATCCGCAGGGCCGCCGCGGCGACGATGAACCCGGCCAGCGCCGCGTGCTCGTAGCCGCCGAAGGCGGCGAGAACGCCGAGCGGATCGGCCGGATCGGGCCGGTGCAGGGCAAGGCCGGCCCGGACCACATCGACCTTCCTGGCCAGGGTCGCATTGTCGATCCCCGTTCCCAGACCGGTGACGGCCGCCGGATCCTGGCCGGTGAATGCGGCGATCAGGGCCGCCGACGCAGTGGTGTTGGCAATGCCCATGTCGCCGGTGAGCAGGCACCGGTTGCCGGCTATGACCAGGTCTCTGGCTACCTCGATGCCGACACCGACCGCGGCGATCGCATCGGACCCGGTCATCGCCGGTCCGGTGGTGAAATCGGAGGTGCCCATGCCGATCTTGCGAGGCAGCAGTCCCGGCATCTGGCCAAGGCCAGCATTGACGCCCACGTCGACGACAACCACCTCGGCCCCGGCCTGAGTGGCGAAGGCGTTGACAACCGCGCCGCCATCCAGGAAGTTCGACACCATCTGCGCCGTGACCTCCTGCGGCCAGGGCGTGACTGCCTGCGCGTGCACGCCGTGATCGGCGGCGAACACCGCGACCGCGGCCGGCTCGGGCATCGGCGGCGGACAGGCCCCGGCCAGCCCGGCAAGCTGGACCGAGATGTCCTCCAGCTGGCCGAGCGAGCCGGCTGGCTTGGTCATCAGCCCCTGGCGCTGCCTGGCCGCGGTCATGGCCTCACGGTCGAGCGGCCTGACGTCGGCTCGCACCTCGTCCAGCAGGCTCACCGCATCCCGGCCCGGCAGCTCCCGGCGGCCGTATTGCTCGCTGTGCACCGCCCAGCCCAGCGGCCTGCGCCGGGCCCAGCCCGCCACTGCCAGCTCCGGCTCGGGCCCGAATTCGGAGACGTAGCCGACGCACAGGTAGGCGGCTACCTCCAGGTGCGGGGGCAGGCCGAGCTCGGCGGCAAGCTCACGCTCGCCGAAGAAACTCACCCAGCCGACGCCTAGTCCCTCGGCCCGTGCCGCCAGCCAGAAGTTGGCGACGGCAAGCACGCTGGAGTACATCGCGGTCTGCGGCTGGGCATGCCGGCCCAGGGTGTGCCGCCCGCCCCTGGTCGGATCGCAGGTAACGACGACGTTGACCGGCGTCTGCAGGATCGCCTCGGTCTTCAGCCGGTCGAACGCACGGGCCCTGGCGCCGGGCAGCGATGCGGCGAACCCCTGCCGGCTCTGCTCGGCCAGATCCTTGATCCGCTGCCTGCGCTCGCGGTCGGCGATGATGATGAAGTCCCACGGCTGGGAGAAGCCCACCGACGGCGCCCGGTGGGCGGCGGCCAGCACCCGCTCGAGCACGTCCGCCGGGATCGGGTCAGGCAGAAACCCGCGCCGTACGTCCCGCCGCTCCTCGATCACCCGGTAGACCGCCGCGCGCTGGTCGTCGGGGAATGCGGCATCGCCGCGCGCGGCCGCGGGCACGCGGTGCTGCCCCGTGGAGTCAGGCGTCATGTTGGCCGGCCGTCCCAGTTACCAGCCGGCGCCGTCATCGTCCGCCTCCGCGTCCGGGCGGTCCGGGCCCCAGCCTGCCCTCGAGCCGGCCAGATCACGCGCGGCTCGCAGGAGCGCGTTGAAGGCCGCCACGGCCACGGCCGGGCCGCCTTTCTCCGACACGTTGGAGACCGCGCGCAGGTCGCTGGCCCGCAGCGCGTCCTTGGCCTCGGCCGCGCCGACGAACCCCGCAGGCATGCCCACGACAAAGGCCGGCTCTACATCGCGGTTCATGATCTCCAGGAGCGCGGCTGGGCCGCCGCCGACTACCCAGACCGCGCCCGGACCCGCGTCGCCGAATGCCAGCCGGACCGCGGCTGCGGCCCGTGAGATCCCTGCGGTCCTGGCCAGCCGCCGGGTCAGCGGCTCGCCGATCTTGCACAGCACCGGGCAGCCGGTGATGCCGGCCGCGACCATCGGTGTGTCCGCGATCACCAGAGCACCCGCGGCGAGCGCCGTAACGCCCTCTCCCAAGGCGTCCTCATCGCAGACGAGATCGGTCAGATAGTCGAAGTCGGCGCTGGCGTAGATCACGCGCTCGGTGACATCCCTGCTGTACTTGGGCAGGCGGGTGAGGTCGATGCGGCTGCGCAGGATGCGGTAGGACTCCTCGACCTCCGGATTGACCATCACTGGCGACCGGCTGACCGAGTCTCCATCGGTCCAGGTCACGACGCCCCCACCTCCTCAGACCTCGATGCTGGCTGCCTCCTGCGGGTTTCCCGGCGCTGCCGGGTGGCATCCCAGCATGGCACAGTGTTGACCGAGAACGGGGGCGAGGCCGGAGGGACCGGGCTCGCTGTGCTTGGGCTGGCGCTAGTTCTTCGGCTGGCGCTGGGCCTGGTCCGCGGTCAGGGCCATCTGACGCGCCTCCTCGGACGGGGCGCCCGCCGATGACTGGACCATTTCGGTGACGGGCGCACCGCTACCCTTGCGCCGGTCGGCAAACAGCACGTAATGGAAGATGAGGAACCTGGTAACGAAGGTCACGCAGTTCGCCGCCAGGTAGGCGCCGTTGACAACCGCGATCCTCTCCAGGTGGTGCATGTGCTCGTGGTTGGCGAACGCCCCGGCGTAGTGGCTGGTCAGGGACAGCACGCCCCAGACGGCGAAGGAGACAAGCCAGAACGGCACCGTCTCCCGCAGCAGGTCCGGCCTGCCCTTGCGCTCCCAGGCCCAGCGGCTGAGCAGGTAGCTGACCAGCGCGCCCACGATCGATGCGATCAGGGCGGCCTTTCCTGCCGTCATGTCGAGGCTGATCAGCAGGGCCAGGGTGATCTGGCTCGCGGCCAGGGAAGCGATGGCTACCGGCACGAACCGGCTGAACCGCTTGCCCGCCTCGGTCTCCAGCCGCCTCCTGATCGGCGCGGGCAGCACCCGGAGCACGGCGCCGCCGATCGCGGTGCCCGCCCGGCCTAGCCGGCTGCTGACGGAATGAGGTACGGCGGGGGCGGGCTTCTCCGGTTCGACGGTCATCAGATTCCTAGCTCGCAGTTTCTAGCTCGAAGGGCGGCTTCAGCTGGCCAGATCAGGTACAACAGTACGGGAACCCGCGACGGGGTTCCGGGAAACCCCTATGCCCCGGGGCTGCCGCGCCGACGGGGCGATACGGCGGCCGCGCGAGCGCAGGCTGCCCACCAGGATAGGTCACCGTCCGTGAAACCGGGTCAAGGTGGCGCAACTATTCATGGATCTCTCAGCCAAGTGCCTGCCATCACCGCACCTGCCCGCCGAGATCCACCGGCCGCCCCCACCCCGCCTGCGGCGTGTAGCGCTCGGACCACAGCGCCCCATTGGATCCGGTCCAGAACAGCTGGAGCGGCGATCCTGCGCCGCCGCTGGCCGCGTAGGGCTCCGAGCCAAGCCCGTGCACGCCGCCGACGCGAACCGCGCCGCTCCACCGGCCCGCGCGGAGCCGCAACTCCCAGAGCTGACCGCGCGGGCCGCGGAAGAGCACCGCGCCCGAGCCCGCGGCAACCACGGGCCACGGCGAGCCGACAATCCTGCCGCCGAGATCGCGCGGCCCCAGGACCCGCTGGCCGCTGGTGATCACCGCCGACCAGATCTGATGCGGCGCCAGGCCGCGCCAGAAGATGTCTGTCTCGCCGTCCGGCAGCCCGATCGCGTGCGGTGGCCCGTCCATCGGCCTCATCCCCAGGTCCTGTGGCCTGGTCCACTGCGCCCCGACGTTTCGAACGACCCGCCACAACCGAGCGTCCGTTCCCTTCCAGAAGACCTGCACGACGCCGCTCGGTGACTCGATCGGATACGGCCAGCTGGCGAGGCTGCCACCCAGCGGCTGCGGGCCGCTCCAGCCCTCGCCGGGGTTGAACTGCCCGTGCCACAGGTACCGGTCGAAGTCACCCGACCAGAACACATCGATAACGCCGTTCGGCTGCGCGACCGCGCGGGGCGCGCCGCCGATGGTGCCCATCCTCGGCAGCGGCTGCGGCGCTTGCCACTGGCCGCCTGTCCGCCGGACCACGGTCAGCTCACCCGTGCCGCCCCGGTACAGCACCGCGAGACCGCTTCGGCCGACCTGGACGACCGCCGGCCCGGACGTGAGGTCCCCGCCGAGGTCGGCGCGCGACCAGGCACCCGAGGCCGTCCTGGACTCTTCCCAGAGGTGGTGGCCGGGACCTTCGTAGAAGACGGCGGAGGAGTTGTCGGCCGCGGTGGCGCCGGGAGCGGCCTGCGTCGTGCCGCCCGGGGCAGTCAGGGCCAGGTCCAGGTAGTCCTGATCGATGTCCATCGTGTCGCCGCCGTAGGTCTGCAGCACGTTCCCGCTGAACTGATGCAGCCGACGCCCGCCTGCCCACTCGCCGCGCTGGTAAGCCGGATCCCCGACGTTCTGCGCGCCATTCCACAGCGCGTCGTAAATGACGTCGGGCATGGCGAACTGGGCGGTGTGGTAGTGGCTCGCCAGGTCGGCGATGCCCGAGGACGAGCTGCTGTAGACGCCGGACAGATAGCCCAGCGCGTGCAGTTCCCGCGTCCAGGCGGTAAGGAATTCCAGCGCGACCTGTCGCTGCGCCGGCGAATAGGCCTCCATGTCGTAGTAGACCGGAGTCTGCGGGCCGAAGCCGAGGCGCTGGGCCTGGGTGACGGCGTCAGCGGCGGCGGCCACTCCCTGGCGGGCCGGATCGGAAAGCTGCCCGAACGAAGCCTGCGGGCCGACGTACATCGGGATAAACCGCCAGCCTGCCGCGGCCTGCTGACGGACCCATCCCGCCGTCAGATTCTGCTGATCGCACGCACGGTCGGAGCCGCCGATGTAGATGCCGACGGCCTGATACGGCGAGTCGTGCCACCACGCGCGCATGTAACTGGCGCTCGGCGCCGCGCAGACGTCAAAGCCCAGGCCGACATCGTTGGCGACCGACGCCGGGAGTTCTGGTGCCGCCGCGCCAAAGGTCAGCGCGGGATGCGCATCCGCCTGGCTGGCGGATACCGTGTCAGCCGTCGCCTCGCCTCCTGGTGCCCCGTGTCCTGGTGCCCCGTGTGCTGGTGCCCCGTGTGCTAGCGCGGCGCTCGCGGCAGCCGGATTCGCGACGGAGAATGACGCTGCCAGCCGAGCGGGGTTGGCCGCGGTGATCACCGGCGCGGCCAGTCCCGCGCTCGCCAGGATGCGGTAGATGGTGGTCGGGTCGGTATCGAAGGTAGCCGTCAGCCGGATCCGCGGCGCCGTCGCGGTTACCTGGTCCGCCACCGGGTTCTCGACTGACTCCCGGCGCGCGGCGCGAGCGCCCGGCTCGATCAGGACCGCCTCTGTCGTCCCGACTAACCAGCTGGGGCAGTTCTGGTTGGCCCCCGGCACGCCGAGATACACGGCATGGAGGTCGAACCGCACGCACGCACCGGGGTTCTGGGCGTTCGAGATCACCGGCCACGACGCCGGCACCTCGAACCGGTAGCCGCGGTACCTGACCAGCTTGAGCGGCGCGTCAGAGGACGACGTGGCGGCGCGGGCAGAAGCCGCCGTGGCTGCGGCCGCCGCGGCTGCGCCGGCCACCGGGTCCGCGGTAACCGCCGCCGCCGCCGGCGGCGGGCTGGCCAGCGCCGTGCCCGCGACCAAGGCCGCAGCCGCGACGGCCGCGGCCGAGCTACCGCCCGACCGCGCGCCTGCCCCCGGAAACGCGCCCGCCCTCGAAACAACACCGGCGCGCGGCCGACCCAGCCTGAGAAGCATTCTCCGCGAGAACATGAGCCGGGCCGCGGTCAGACCGCACCGTCGCACGGCCAGGCTGCCGGATCCGGACCCGACCGGCGGATTGGTGATTGCCAGCTTGCTGCGGACATGACGACGCAACCTCCCCGTATCCCCCGCCTTGCCCCCTGACAAGACGCTGAGCGCGTGGCCTGCGCAGAAACCTCAGCGTGTCCCGCCACGTCGCGCCGACGGGGCGGTCTGACCCGTCACCCGAGGAACCGGCCTCGTCCATCGGCCGCGGTAACGGTGCCAGCAAGGCCTTATCCGAGCGCCCAGGTCACTGAGAGTAATTGCCGGGCAACCGCGTGCGCGCGCGACGCGCCGAGGCATCTGCCGGCTCGGCCGCTCAGTTACGGGACAGACTCCAGCGACCCGATACAGCATCCAGGCGCAACTCGTAGGTGGCAGCCGTGGTTGCCTGCTGCGCGGTCGCCTCGACCAGCCAGAACTCAGGCGGCGGCTGCTCGCCGGTGTCGGGATCGGCGCCGCCAGGCACTGGCTTCCCAACGCGATGATCGAGAACGAACAGCACGAT
>JASHOV010000588.1 GCA_030038495.1 Streptosporangiaceae bacterium | reverse complement strand
CGGCAGCTCGTCGAGCAGCTGCGCACCGAGGTGAAGGTGATGGGCACGCAGGACCCGGCGCAGGTACGCGGCCTGCTGCGGGCGGACCTGATCGGGATGCTCGGACCGGACCTGGATCGCACGCTGCACATCGCCAGGCACGGGGACAGGCCGTCGGTCGTCCTGGTCGTGGGCGTCAACGGCACCGGCAAGACGACGGCCTGCGGCAAGCTGGCCCGCGCTCTGATCGGCGATGGGCGCACCGTCGTGCTCGGCGCGGCCGACACCTTCCGGGCCGCGGCCGCGGATCAGCTGCAAACCTGGGCGGAGCGCGTCGGCGCCGAGGTCGTCCGGTCGGACCGTGAGGGCGCCGACCCGGCCAGCGTCGCCTTCGAGGCGGTCAACGCCGGCATCGAGCGCGGCGCGGACACAGTAATCGTCGACACGGCGGGCCGCCTGCACACCAAGGCCGGACTGATGGATGAGCTCGGCAAGATCAAGCGGGTGATCGAGAAGCACGGCACCGTCGACGAGGTGCTGCTCGTGCTCGACGCCACCACGGGCCAGAACGGCCTGCGGCAGGCTCGGGTGTTCGCCGAGGTAGTCGACATCACCGGGATCATCCTCACCAAGCTGGACGGCACCGCCAAGGGCGGCATCGTCATCGCGGTCCAGCGTGAGCTCGGCGTGCCGGTCAAGCTCGTGGGTCTTGGCGAGGGGCCAGATGACCTCGCGTTCTTCGATCCCGAGGTGTTCGTCGACGCGATCCTCGGTGACTAGCCGGAACCCGTTCCGTCGGCACTCGGCACATTGCATGCTGCAAGTAGCAGAATGATCACGGTCTGCTGACATATGCTCGTCCCTGGCTAGCTGCTCCCGATGCCACCAGGTCGCCGGGGGTGCATCCGGTGGCTGTCGGTGGAGGGGAGTTCGTTGGATCCAGGCCGCCTGCGGGACAGCTTCGCGCGCGTTGCCATGCACGGCGACGAAGTGGCCCTGTTCTTCTACTCCGACCTTTTCCTGCGGTACCCGGATGTCAGGGACCTGTTCCCGGTCTCCATGGCCTCGCAGCGTGATCGGTTACTCCATGCTCTCGGCCAGATCGTCGCGGACGCGGACCGGCTGGATGAGCTTGGCCCGTTCCTGCAGGACTTAGGGCGGGACCACAGGAAATTCGGGGCTCTCGCCGATCACTATGGCCCGGTCGGCGAGAGCCTGCTGGCGACGCTTGCGTACTTCAGCGGCGATGACTGGACGCCGGAGCTGGCGGCCGAATGGTCTGCCGCCTATCAGCTCGTGTCCCAGGTGATGTCCGATGCGGCCGCAATGGATGCGCGGCGCAATCCCGCGTACTGGGACGCCACCGTGCTGTCTCACGAGCTGCGCAGCTTTGAGATCGCCGTGCTCAGGGTCGCGCCGGTGCAGCCGCTGGGATACCTTCCGGGACAGTCAGTTGCGGTCGAGTCGCCGCTGCGGCCGCGGATCTGGCGGTACTACTCGATGGCCAACGCGCCGCGCCCGGATTCGACCGTCGACTTCCACGTGCGCATGATCGACGGCGGGCCAGTCAGCACGGCGCTGACCCGCGGCACCGCGGTCGGCTCCTGGCTGCGGTTCGGCGCGCCGGTGGGCAGGCTCACGCTCGACCTCAGCTCGCATCGCAACGTGCTGCTGGTAGCGGGCAGCACCGGCCTCGCGCCGGTCAAGGCGATTGCCGAGCAGCTATGCGAGCTGCAGGATCCGCCGCACACTCATCTGGTCATGGGCGCCAGGACGCCCGACGGCCTGTACGACATGCCGGCGCTCGAGAAGATGGCCGCCGATGCGCCCTGGCTGCGGGTCACCACCTGCGTGTCCGACGAGCCGACCACGACCGCAGAGCACGGCGAACTCGCCGACGTGGTGGCCAGGCACGGTCCCTGGAGCGAATACGACGCCTACCTGGCCGGCTCTAGCGCGATGACCAGCGCTGTATCAGAGCGGCTGGTGTATCTCGGCGTCCCGTCGAGCCGGATTCACGTAGAGGACTTCGGTTGGAGTAACTCATGACGATCATGTCCCGCGCGGATCACCGGATGACTCCCGACTTCGTGCAGTCAGTGACGTTCCCGACGACCAGGCTCGGACGCCGGGGCCTGGACGAAGATCACGTCAGGGTGTTCTGCAAGCAGGTCGAGCTGGAGCTGATCCGGCTGCTGAACGAGCGGACGTCGCTGCAGGAGGAGGTGCGGCGCCTGCGGGCCCGTGTGCTCGGGCGCGAGGTCGGCGGTCCCGGTTACCGGCGGGAGGACGCGCACATCCAGGCCGTCGGTATCTTGTCCAAGGCCCAGGTCACCGCCGACCAGTACGTAGCCGACGCCGAGGCCTACAGCCGCCAGCTCGCCGAGGACGCACGCAAGCGCAGGGACGAGATCCTGGCCGAGGCCCGCGCCCACGCCGCCATGGTGCTGGACGAGGCGCACGAGCGCGGCCAGCAGGCCGCGCACCTGGCGCTGGCCGCGGCGCCGACCACGTCGTCGTCGGCCGAACGCGGCGAGCTCGAGGCCGAGCTTGCCTACCTGCGCACCTTCAGCGACGTGTACCGCACGCACTTGCGCGCGTACCTCGACGCACTGCTGAGGAATGTGGACGAGTGGGAGCGGTCGGAGCGCTCCGCGGTCGCGGGCGTCCAGACCCAGCTGCCGATGGTTCCCGGCCGGCCACTGCCGGGCCTGTCCGACGAGCGCTGAGCGCGGGGCCATATTCGGGCCCGACCATGCGGCCGGGCCGGCCCCCGGCGGGCTAGCGGTTCAGCACGTCGCCGCGGACGCTGTCGGCGATCGTTCCGGCCTCGGCTATCTCCGGCTCGGCTACGCCCAGCTCCCGGAGCGTGTCGCCGAGATGCTCGAGAACGCGGTCGAAATGCTTGTCGTCGAGGCCTGGCAGGGCGGCGTGCGCGCTGCGGAGATCCCGGCCGGTGTAGTGGTTGGGACCGCCGAGGGCCATGGTCAGGAAGGATTCCTGCATCTGGATCTGCCGGCGCATGTCGACGTGGTCGAAGTAACCCGCTATCAGCGGATCCGCTAACACCTTCTCGTAGAAAAGGGCCGTGGCCGCCTGAATCGCGCCTGCCCCGCCAAGGCGGTAATACAAGCTGTTATTTGAAGTCATGATGTGGTGTATAGCCCTGCGACACGAGCGATGCAAGGATCCGGGCGCACTTGCCATGTGCATTTTGCCCCCGGCGCGGTTGCGGGGACGACGCCCGCCCGCCCGGCCAGGGCTGCGGCTGGCTGCGGCTCCGATAGCCTGGAGACACAGATCTGGCGGCTTGCGGGTGCTTATGAGAACCAGGGCCTGCGGGCCGCCAGCGAGGATCAAGGACGGCAGCCCGACGTGTTCGAGACTCTCTCCGATCGGCTCAACCAGGTCTTCACCGCGCTACGCGGCCGGGGACGGCTGTCTGTGGCCGACATCGACGCCACCATGCGCGAGATCAGGATCGCGCTGCTGGAAGCCGACGTCGCGCTCCCCGTGGTGCGGCAGTTCGTCGCCAATGTCCGGGAACGCGCGGTCGGCGAGGAGGTGTCGGAGGCGCTCAACCCGGCCCAGCAGGTCATCAAGATCGTCAACGAGGAACTGATCGAGATCCTCGGCGGCGAGGCCAGGCGGCTGCGGTTCGCCAAGAACCCGCCGACCGTGATCATGCTGGCCGGCCTGCAGGGCGCAGGTAAGACCACGCTCGCGGCCAAGCTCGCGCTCTGGCTCAAGGCGCAGGGCAACACGCCGCTGCTTGTCGCCGCCGACCTGCAGCGCCCCAACGCCGTCCTGCAGCTGCAGGTGGTCGGTGAGCGCGCCGGGGTTCCCGTGTTCGCGCCGTTCCCCGGCAGCGGCATTGGCGACCCGGTGCAGGCCGCGGAAATGGCGATCGCCGAGGCGCAGCACAAGCTGCACAACATAGTGATCATCGACACCGCGGGCCGCCTGGGCATCGACCAGGAAATGATGCAGCAGGCCATCGACATCAGGGACGCGGTCGACCCGGACGAGATCCTGTTCGTCGTCGACGCGATGATCGGCCAGGACGCGGTCACGACCGCCCAGGCCTTCCTCGAAGGCGTCGGCTACGACGGCGTCGTGCTCACCAAGCTCGACGGCGACGCGCGCGGCGGCGCGGCCCTGTCGATCGCGCAACTCACCGGCAGGCCGGTGATGTTCGCGTCCACCGGCGAGAAGCTGGAGGACTTCGATCTCTTCCACCCGGACCGGATGGCCTCCCGCATCCTGGACCTGGGTGACGTCCTGACGCTGATCGAGCAGGCCGAGCGGACGTTCGACCAGGATCAGGCCGCCGACATGGCCAGCAAGCTGGCCTCCGGCGAGGGCTTCACGCTCGAGGACTTCGTCGACCAGCTCGCGATGGTCCGCAAGATGGGGCCGATCGGCAATATCCTCGGCATGCTGCCGGGTGCGGCCCAGAACCGCGAGATGCTCAGCCAGGTCAACGACAAGGACCTGGACCGCGCCGCGGCGATCGTGAACTCGATGACCCGCGAGGAGCGGCGCAACCCGAAGATCATCAATGGCTCGCGCCGGGCCAGGATCGCGGCCGGGTCGGGTGTCACGGTCGGTGAGGTCAACAACCTGATCGTCCGGTTCCTCGAGGGCCAGAAGATGATGCGCCAGATGATGGGCAACATGCCCGGAATGGGGGGCATGCGGCGCGGGCAGAAGAACCGCGGAAAGGCCAAGAAGAAGGGCAAGGGCGGCGGACGGCCACTCGCCGCCGGTGCCCGCGGTGGTCCCGGGCGCCCGTTGACAGGCCAGCAGACAGGCGCGGGCCAGGCAGCCGACCCCGGGCCTGCTGCGCTGCCAGGCGGCTTCAGCGCCCTGCCTGGAATCGGAGGGTCGGGGATGGGGGGGAACGACGGGCCTCTCAGCCTGCCGCCTATGGGACCCGGGGGCTTCTCCAGCCCGTCCAGCCTGCCGCCCGGCTTGCGCGGAAGGCGGGGCAAGAAGGACCGCTGAGCGCACTGATTACGCTCCGGCGGGCCGCGTCTGGCAGAATGTGACCGCTATGCTCGGTCGCGCGAGGCCCTCTCTAACTCGCTGAGCCGAACCATCTGGGCGGCGGCACGTCCGGAACCTCACCCGAACCGCCAACCTGCCCGAAACCAATCCGCTGGGAGAAGACCACAGCCGTGGCTGTCAAGATCAAGCTAAAGCGCCTGGGCAAGATCCGCGCGCCGTACTACCGGATCGTCGTCGCCGATTCCCGCACCAAGCGGGATGGCCGGGCGATCGAGGAGATCGGAAAGTACCATCCCAAGGCCGAGCCGTCGCTCATTGAGGTTGACTCTGAGCGCGCTCAGCACTGGCTGAAGGTGGGTGCCCAGCCTACCGACCCGGTACGGAAGATCCTCGAGGTCACCGGCGACTGGCAGAAGTTCAAGGGGCTGCCGGGTGCCGAGGGCACCCTGAAGACGGCCGAGCCGAAGGCGGACAAGAAGGTCGCCTTCGCCGCCGCGGTGGCCGAGTCGCTGACCGAGAGCGGCGCCAAGACCAAGGCAAGGGGCAAGGCCGGCGACGCGAAGCCAGCGGACGCCAAGGCCGAGAAGCCCGCCGGGGCCGAGAAGCCCGCGAGGACGGAGAAGCCCGCGAGGACGGAGAAGCCCGCCAGGGCGGAGAAGCCGGCCAGGGCCAGGAAGCCGGACGAGGCGGCTGCCGACGCTCCGGCCGCAGAGACTGCTGAGGCTCCTGCCGGTCCGGCGGCTGAGGCTGAGGCCGCTGCGGCACCGGCCGCGGAAGCTCCCGCCGCCGAGGACGCACCGGCCGAAGAGACTGGGGCCGAGGAGGCCGGGGCCGATTCTGGCGCTACCGGCGAGGCCGAGTCGGCGGGCAGCGAGGCCTGAGGTGCTCGAAGAGGCCCTGGAGCACCTGGTCAGGGGCATAGTCGAGCACCCTGACGACGTGCGCGTCGGCAGCCGCGGCCTGCGCCGTGGCCGGGTCCTTGAGGTGCGCGTGCACCCGGATGACCTGGGCAAGGTCATCGGGCGGGGCGGACGCACCGCCAGGGCGCTGCGGACCGTTATCGGCTCGCTTGCAGGCAACAGCTACGTCCGGGTCGACCTGCTGGACACGGACGAGAATCGCTAGCTGCCATGCAGCTCGTCGTCGGCCGGATCACCAGGCCGCACGGAGTCCACGGGGAGCTGGCCGTGGAGGTTCGCACCGACGACCCCGAGCTGAGGCTGGCTGCGGGCGCTGTCCTGGTGACAGAGCCCGCAGCCGCCGGCCCGCTCACGGTCACCCGAGCCCGGTGGCATTCCGGCAAGCTGCTGATGTCGTTCGACGGCGTCCCCGACCGGGACGCCGCCGATCAGCTGCGCGGCGTCCTGCTGGTGGTGGACTCGGCTGAGCTTGAGGACATCGCCGATCCGGACGAGTTCCGCGATCATCAGCTCATCGGGCTCGCGGTCTACGGGCCGGATGGCGAGCATGTCGGCGAGGTGACCGACGTCCTGCATTCCGGTCAGGATCTGCTCATCATCGCCGGGACCGGCGCGCGCGCCGGAGAAGAGATCATGATTCCGTTCGTGGCCCAGATCGTGCCCGAGGTGGATCTCGCCGGCGGCCGGATCGTCATCGATCCGCCCGCGGGGCTCCTCGACCCGGAGGATGCCCTCTAGTCACGGAGATCCCTCTAGCCACGGAGACCCTCTAGCCACGGAGACACAGTGCGGATCGACATCATCACGATCTTCCCCGAGTACTTCGGGCCGCTCCGGGTCTCGCTCATCGGCAAGGCCGCCGAGCGCGGTGACATCACGTTCGGGGTGCACGATCTGCGCGCCTGGACCTATGACGTTCATCACACCGTGGACGACTCGCCGTTCGGCGGCGGGCCCGGCATGGTCATGAAGCCCGAGCCCTGGGGTGAGGCGCTCGACGCCGTGGCGGGCGACGGCGGCGGGCCGCTGCTTGTCGTTCCCACCCCGGCCGGGACTCCGTTCACGCAGCAGCGGGCGCTGGCGTACGCGGCCGAGCCGTGGCTGATCTTCGCCTGCGGCCGGTACGAGGGGATCGACGCGCGCGTGATCGACGAGGCGCGCTCGCGCATGCGGGCGGACGAGGTCAGCATTGGCGACTACGTGCTGGCTGGCGGGGAGCCCGCCGTGCTGGTGATGACGGAGGCAATCTGCAGGCTGCTCCCCGGCGTGCTGGGGAACGCCGAGTCCGCGGGGGACGACTCGTTCGGCGCCGGCTCCGGGCCGATGGCGGGGCTCGTGGAAGGCCCGGTGTTCACGCGGCCCAGGGTATGGCGCGGTCGTGAGGTGCCGCCGGTCTTGCTGTCGGGCGACCACGCCGCGATTGCCAGGTGGCGCCGGGATGCGGCGCTGCGCCGTACCGCGCGAAGCCGGCCCGACCTGATCAGCGCCGGGCAGGCTCTCGATGATCATGACCGGGCGGTGTTGGCTGAATCAGGGCTGGCCGAGTGGGGCTTGTCGGAGGCTGGCTTTCCGGTTAGCGGCGAAGATGTGGCACACTAAAAGGCACTGCCCTGCCGCCGGAAGCCCGCGGGGGGCTAGCCGGGTGGCTGCCCGGCGCACCTAGACCGACCCAGCGCGTTCGCAGGCGTGCGCTGACGACTACTGAGGAAAGCAGCGATGCACACCGCGATTGCCGAGCTTGAGAAGGCGCAGATCCGTACCGATGTCCCGGGTTTCAGGCCGGGTGACACCCTCAAGGTGCATGTCCGGGTGAAGGAGGGCAACCGCTCCCGGATCCAGGTATTCCAGGGCGTGGTGATCCGCCGCCAGGGCAGCGGCGCGCGCGAGACCTTCACGGTCCGCAAGGTCAGCTATGGGGTCGGCGTGGAGCGGACGTTCCCGGTGCACACCCCGGCGATCGACAAGATTGAGGTCGTGACCCGCGGGCGGGTCCGCCGGGCCAAGCTGTACTACCTGCGTGACCTGCGCGGCAAGGCCGCGAGAATCCGTGAGCGCCGCGAGGCCGCGCCGGCGAGCAAGTAGGCTGATCGCCCGGCTACCCAAATCGGACCTGCCAGTGCTGCGCTGCGTCGCCGGTCCGGCCAGGGGCGACGTTGGCCCGATGCGGCCACCGGGCCGCGGGAGCTGCCAGCCCGTGCCGGACAGCCAGGCCAGACACACGCCGTTACGCAGAGGTGGTAGCAGAATGCCCGGTGCCGCGCGGATAGCGGATCGCCCTCGCGGGCTGGCGGACTGATGCAGCCAGACAACCAGCCCAACCCGGCACCGGATGATCGGCCGCAGTCGAGTGGGTGGCCCGCGCGGTACCCGGTAGCCGGGGCCGTGCCGAACCCCAAGCCCGCCGTTCCCCACCAAGGCATGGTGACCATCGGCGGCGATGCCACGAGAGAACTCCCCGCGGTGGCCGGCGACCCGACGGCAGCGGAGTCGGCCGCCGGGGCCGTAGCGGGGGAACCAGGCGCGGGCGCTCCTGTACGCCGGCGATCGCTGCTCGTCGAGCTGCCGATCCTCGTCGTGATCGCGCTACTGATCGCGCTGGTGATCAAGACGTTCGTGGTCCAGGCCTTCTTCATCCCGACCGGCTCCATGCAGAACACGCTCGCGATCAACGACAAGATCCTGGTCAACAAGCTCGTCTACCACTTCCGCAGCATCGAGCCCGGCGACATCGTCGTGTTCAACGGGGCCGGCACCTGGGACCCGTCGCCAGCCCCGCCGCCGGTGAGCTCGGACCCCCTCGGCCGCCTGTATGACGACACGCTGCGTCCGCTGTTCAGCTCGGTGTCCGGACTCTTCGGCACGCCGCTCGGGCAGGTCGACTACGTCAAGCGCGTGATCGGCGTGCCCGGCGACCACGTCAGGTGCTGCAACGCCCAGGGGCTGGTAACCGTCAACGGAGTCCCGCTGCACGAGCAGTCCTACCTGTACCCGGGTAACCTGCCGAGCAGTTCGCCTGCGGGAATCCCTGGCCGGTTCAACGTCATCGTGCCGCCCGGCTACCTGTGGGTGCTCGGAGACCACCGCGCCGTATCCGACGATTCGCGCGGCCACGAGGCGGATCCTGGCAACGGCATGATCCTGGAGAGCAAGGTAATCGGCCGGGCATTCGTGATCGTCTGGCCGCCGAGCAAATGGGGAATCCTGCGGATACCGTCCACGTTCGACCAGCCGGGTATCGACAAGCCCGCGTCTGCGGGTACTGCCGGCGCCGCCGATGCGCGGGTCGCTGGCGCCGCCCAGCTCGCGTCTGCGCAAGTCCGCCCCGATCCCGCCTACCTGCCGCTCACGGGCGGTGTGGCGCTGGCCGTGCCGGTGACCTGGCTGCAGCGCCGGGCGCGGCGTCGACTGCGGCGGCGGCGACGGAACCTGGGCTGATGGCTGGCGCGTTATACCGGCAGATCAGGGCCGGGCGTGCTAGGACGGTGCACGCGTTGCTATCACTTGACAACGCAGAACTACCAGGCTGCCCGGCGCTGACGCCATGGCGGGGAACGGCGACGATAGGCTCAAGCCAATGACGAGCAACGAGCACGGCATGCCCGAGCGGGCGACCGGCGCTCAGGGTGCTGGGGAACCGGCCGACGGGGTGTCGCCAAATGGCGGCCGCGGCTACAGCGCGCTGGCGGGCGGGGCCGAAGACGAACCATGGACCGCAGCCGGACCTGACCTTTCCGCATCGGCCGGCGGCTTCTCCGCAGGCCGGCACACTCGTGAATACGATACGTGGCCAGGGGAGTCCGAGGTCGGCCCCGGCGAGCCTGGACAGCCGGCGCAGCCGGGGGGCGGGTCTCCCGCGGCCGAGCCGACGGAGCCCGGGGAAGCCGCCGGCAAGAAGCGGCGGGTGTCGGGCTGGCGCGAGTTGCCGGTCCTCGTCGTGGTCGCGCTGACCATCGCACTGGTCATCAAGTCATTCGTCGTCCAGCCGTTCTTCATCCCGTCCTCCTCCATGGAGGACACGCTGATGATCAACGACAAGGTGCTGGTCAACAAGCTCGTCTATCACTTTCGCAGCATCCAGCCGGGGGACATCATCGTGTTCAACGGCGACGGCTCATGGAATCCGAATCCGCCGCCGTCCAAGCCGCCCTCGAATATCATCGCCCGGGCCTATGACGACACGCTCGGATGGCTGTTCCACCAGATCGGCGGGCTGTTCGGTACCCCGGCCGACCAGGTCGACTTCATCAAGCGCGTGATCGGCACCCCTGGCGACCGGGTCGCGTGCTGCAACGCCCAGGGCCTGGTAACCGTGAACGGCGTGCCGCTGCACGAATCGTCCTATCTGTATCCAGGCGCGGCTCCGTCGCAGATCAAGTTCAACATCGTGGTGCCGAAGGGGCGCCTGTGGGTTATGGGCGACAACCGTCAGGTCTCCGACGACTCCAGGCTGCGGATGTCCGACCCCGGTGACGGGACAATTCCGGAGAACATGGTGATCGGCCGGGCCTTCGTGGTCATCTGGCCGCCTTCCCACTGGAAGATCCTCTCGATCCCGTCGACTTTCAACCAGCCGGGCATTAACGGGGGCAGGCCTGCGGCGGCCCGCGGCCAGTCCTCGGCCGCCGCCATGAACCAGGTGCTGGGTTCCCGCGTCGCCCCGGAGGCGCCTTACATGCCGCTCGCGGCGGGGTTTATCGGCGCCGTCCCGCTGACGTGGCTGCAGTTGCGACTCAGACGTCGGCTGCGGGGTCGCCGCCGTGGGGGTCTTCGGTCGCGGGATCGGTTGCGGCACCGCCCCTAGCACCGGCACAGTTGGTTCCATGTTTGCAGGGCAGCGCCGTCCCGTCGGCCTGACGCCGCGGCGCGACTGCGGACTGAGCAGCTACGAGCGGGTGCTCGGCCGGGCGGGGCTGTCACCGGTGGCCGGTGTCGACGAGGCCGGGCGCGGTGCGTGCGCCGGCCCCCTGGTCGTCGCCGCGGTAGTGCTCAAGCCCGCCCGGATCGCCAGCATGACCGAGCTGGCCGACTCCAAGGCCCTGACGGTGAAGGCCAGGAACGCTGCCTACAACCAGGTCATGCGGGCCGCCCTGGACTGGAGCGTGGTCACGATCCCCTCTGGTGACATCGACCGGATCGGCCTGCACGTCTGCAACGTCGCGGGCATGCGGCGGGCGCTGGCGGCATTGGCCAGTCGGCCGGGATTCGTGCTGACGGACGGATTTCCGGTCCGCGGGCTCACCGCCCCCACGCTGGCGATGTGGAAGGGCGACCAGGTCGCAGCCTGCGTCGCGGCGGCCTCGGTAGTGGCCAAGGTCACCAGGGACGCGATCATGTGCGACCTGGACGGCAGGTACCCGGAGTACGGCTTCGCCCGGCATAAAGGGTATTCGACCCGAACGCATATGAAAGCCCTGGCAGAGCACGGGCCCTGCCCCGAGCACCGGCGATCGTTCGTCAATGTCCGGGGGCATACGGTGGTCGTGGCCGACGATTCGCTGGTCAACTCGCAGGCGCCCAACTCGTGCTACCCGTCTGGCAGTGGGCAGAATGGCCCTATCGTTGAGGCCATCGAGGAGTATGGCTGGCCGACGGCAGGAACCGCGGCGATGGCCCGCGGAGCCTGATCGGAGGGGAGAAGATGAGCGCCGAGGATCTCGAGAAGTACGAGACCGAGATGGAGCTCCAGCTCTACCGCGAGTACCGGGATGTCGTCGGGCTGTTCACCCACGTCGTTGAGACTGAGCGGCGGTTCTACCTCACCAACCAGGTTGACCTGACTGTCAGGACTGCCGACAACGGCGAGGTCTTCTTCGAGGTCACCATGCAGGACGCCTGGGTCTGGGACATGTACCGGCCTGCGCGCTTTGTTAAGAATGTTCGAGTTGTCACCTTCAAGGACGTCAATGTCGAGGAGCTGGCGAAGAGCGACCTCGAGATCCCCGACCCCAAGTAGTTCGTGCCGGTCGGCTCGCCACTCGCGCCGCGGCTTGTGGATCCGCTCCGGTCATACGGCGCAAATCGGCTAGATCGCCGCGGCTGCGGGTGCAACCGAGGAGCCGCATAGTGATCTTGGAGCATTTGTCTATGCTGGGCAAATACTCCTCGCTAATGTGATCTTGCTCGCGGGGACCCGCTCCCTCGTTCCCCTGGGCCAGGCTGGGGCCGCGGATTGAACCAGGGGCCTCTGACAGTTCCGATGGCCCCGAGCAGCCTGTGCACAGGGCGCGGTCGGCCGGCCACAGGGTCCGGCCAGCGCCCGTGATCATCCCGTCATTTCCGGCACCGTCGAGCCGGAGGTGATGCGCG
>JASHOV010000587.1 GCA_030038495.1 Streptosporangiaceae bacterium | reverse complement strand
ATCCGCAGGTGCAGACGGCGCCCCGAGGTCGTGTCGAAGGGCAACGTTGGACCATTGCTGCCCTTCTATGGGCAACGTAGGAGCTTTGCTGCCCTATCAGAGCCGCCCACTGGCCGAATCCGCCGGACATCTACGGCAGATCCGGCCCGGTCTCACGCCAGAAGGGCCGGCCGATTAACCGGGAGCGTTACCGTCCTGGCAGAGCCCTGCGCTCAGGGGATAGCCGCACCGCCCCTGCGCCCGCCGCGCCGCTCAAGCAAAAGATCACGAACGACACCTTGCCAGTGCCGCTCTTAGGGGCATCGTTGGACCATTGCTGCCCTTCTATGGGCAACGTTGGAGCTTTGCTGCCCTATCAGAGCCGCCCACTGGCCGAATCCGCCGGACATCTACGGCAGATCCGGCCGGTCTCACGCCAGAAGGGCCGGCCGATTAACCGGGAGCGTTACCGTCCTGGCAGAGCCCTGCGCTCAGGGGATAGCCGCACCGCCCCTGCGCCCGCCGCGCCGCTCAAGCAAGAGATCATCAACGGCTAAGCTGGTGCACCTTGACAGTGCCGCTCTAGAGATGGCATGGGAGCTGTGCTGCCCTGTGGGGAGTTGCCGGGCTAAGGGCCCGATCCGAGGCGTCCGGGGGTAGCGCAAATGCCGCATCTAGCGCACGCCGACGGGTGCCCGCGGTTACCGCGGGGCCTTATTGGCTCTCCCAGAGCCATAAGGCCCCGCGATCATGAAACAGCCGCCCGGACCGACCTGTACATGGATAACCCGAGGCTCGCACCGTGATGTTGGAGTATTTGTCAGGCTCAGGCTGCGCGGACAAATACTCCAAGATCAGGGTGCGCCGCGCTCCTTCTGCGGCCGGGATGGTTGGTACATCTTGACAATGCCGGTCTTGGACCAACGCCGGGTACCTGCTGTTGTTCGCCGGCCGGCTTTGGCCCCGTGGTATCAGCCGAGGGAGCCGGTCAGCCGAGCCGGAGCGGCGCGTCGGGCGACGGCAGGACCTGACGCAGCACCTGCGAGAACTCCTCGGCCATCGCGCCGATGGTCGCGTCGCCGAAGATGTTGCGCTTGAACGTGATCGCTCCGATCATGTCGCCCGACGGCGCGGTGCTCAGCGTCCAAAGCACTCCGTCGGGCATGGCCGAGGTCCGCTCCTGCCCTCGTGGCTCCCGCGATATCTCGACGAAAGTCAGGCCGCCGGGAGTGTCGTCAGCGAGCATGACCGGGTCGGGGAATACCTGGAACACGGCGGCGGACCCGTTATCGGACATGGCGGGCCCCATCAGCTCGGGCGCCAGCCCGAAGATGTGCAGGCTCGGGATGTCGCGGGAGTAGGCGTCCAGGCAGGTCCGGCGGGTCCGCTCGAGCACCTGGCGGAACGTCGCGCACCCGGTGAGGTCGGTGCGCAGCGGTATGAAATTGAAGAACGACCCGACGGTGTCCTGGAACAGCCGGCCGCCGCGGCCAGGGGTGAAGGTCGCGACGATGACGTCCTTGGACTTGAGCTTTCGCTGGACGACGACCTGATACGCGGCTAGCAGCACGATGGCCGTCGTGCTCCTGGTCGCGGTGGCCAGCTTCGCAGCGGCCGAGGCCAGGTCGGCGGGGATCGAGAAGCGGTACGCGCCGGTCGTCTGCGGCACGCCGGCCGAGCGGGCGAAGTCGGTGGGTAGCGCGCTGATCAGTGCGCCCGACAGCGTCTTGCGCCAGTAGTCGATGGCGCCCGCCGGCTGGGCGTCCGGCGCCGCCCGGCTCCAGGCGGCAAACTCCCGGTACTGTGGCGCCTTCGGCAGCTCGGGCACGTCGAAGCCCTTCTGGGCCGCGTAGCGGTTGACCAGGTCGCGGATGATCACCCGCACCGCCCAGCCGTCGGTGGCGATGTGGTGCGTGATCAGCGCGAGCACCGAGTCCTGGTCGTCGAACCTGGCCAGCACCGCCTTGATGAACGGCGGCTGTTCCGCGTTGATCGTGCCGTTCTCGAGTTCCCTGATCAGCTCCTCCGCCTGCTCATCGCGTGACTTCCCCGGCTCGGCGGGCAGGTCGCGCACCGAGAGCTCGGGCGTCGAAGCCGGATATATCTCCTGGTACTTTTCGCCCTCGTCGCGCACGATCACGGTGCGCAGCGCCTCGTGCCGCTCCACCACATCGCGCAGCGCGCGCTGCATGGCGGCGACATCGACCTGCCCGCTGACGCGCCAGGCCTCGACGATGTGGTAGTGCGGGCCGAACGGCCCGTCCTCGCCGCCGTAGTCGAAGAGGCAGACGAACTCCTGGTTCAGCGACAACGGGATTCGCTCGGTCTGGATCGCCGCTGGCTGTCCGGCGCTGGTGGTGCTCATTGGTTCACACTCCTGTGCGTCCAGTAGGGATTGGTCGTTGATCGAATGAGCTGCTGTTCAGCGCCTCGGCGCTGGCTTCCCGCAGGTGCTCGAACGTGCGCAGGTCGGGTGCCGTCCAGCCGTCCAGGTCGTACTCGGCGAGGCAGGTATCGGCGAACGCCTTGTACTGGTCGATCAGGCCGCCTGACTGCTGGGCGAACAACAGCTCGAGGCGCGTGTTCTCGTGGCTGCCCGCGTAGTTACGCTCGTACAGCTCGTGCCGGCCCGCGAACTCGGTGCCGACCGCGTCCCACAGCAGCTTCATCACCTTGACCCGCTCGACGGCCTCGCGGCTGCCGGATCCGCGCAGGTACGTGTCGAGGTACGGGCGTATCTGGTCGTTCTTGAAGTCCTCGGCGCTCGAGTTGACGTAAATGAGCCCGCTGGCCACGTCCTGAAGGACGATCTCCCTGACCCGCGGATAGCCGGTCTGCATGAACCAGCGGTACGCCATGCCGTACTGGGGGTTGGGCAGCACGGCGCCGCCGCGCCACGGGACCGGGTTGCGCGCGGCGGCGTCCGACAGCCCCCAGAAGAGGTTGCGCCAGGCCAGCACCTCGCCAAGGCGGGCCTGAACGCCTCGGAAGTCGCGGGTGCCAGTGATTTCCAGGGCCCTGGCGAGCAGCCCGGCGATGAATTCCAGCTTCACGGCCAGGCGTATGCAGCCATGAAAGGTGAAGCGCTCGAAGAAACCGGATTGCTCGCTGAATTGCTGCACCTTGCTGAGGCTGCCGTAGATGAACACGTTCTCCCACGGGATAAGCACCTTATCCAGCACGAGAATGGTGTCGTTCTCGTCCATTCGCGAGGACAGCGGGTAATCGAACGGGCTGCCCATGACGGCGGACATGGCCGTGTAGGACGGCCGGCAGATCAGCTTCACCCCTGGCGCGTTCATCGGAATGGTGGCAACGAGCGCGAACTGCCGCTTGCGCACCGGCAGCCCGTAGTGGGCGATGAAGTTGTAGTGCGCGAGGGCCGACCCGGTGGCGACGACCTTGGCGCCGCTGACGATCAGGCCGGCGTCGGTTTCGCGCTCGGCGTGCACGAAGACGTCCTCGACCTCGTCTGGCGGGCGGTTCCTGTCGACCGGCGGGTGCACTATCGCGTGGTTCCAGAACAGGACCTTCTCCTGCGATTCCGCGTACCAGCGCCTCGCATTGGCCTCGAACGGCTGGTAGAACTCCGCGTTCGCGCCGAGGGTGCCGAGGAACGACGCCTTGTAGTCGGGGCTGCGTCCCATCCAGCCGTAGGTCATGCGCGCCCACTCCGCGATCGCGGCCTGGTCGGCTACGAGGTCGTCCACGCTGTGCGGCGTGGTGAAGAAGCGGTGCGTGTAGCCGTCGCTGCCGGTGTCGGTCGGCGAGACCAGGACGCCCGAGCGCTTCGGGTCGTGCAGGGCGTCGTACAGCCTGGCGATCATCCTGGCCGGATTGCGGAACGCCGGATGTGAGGTGACGTCCTTGACCCGCTCGCCGTAGAGGTATATCTCCCGCTCATCCCGCAGGGTCTCGATGTATTCCTCGCCCGTCATCGGCCGGGTCTTGCGCCGCGGCTCGGTACTGCCCGTCATCGCCGCGCCACCCCTCCGGCTCGGATGTGGCCGCTCAGGTCCGACAGGTACTTGGCGACCACTTCGGGCGTGATCTTGCAGTCGAGCAGATACGTGCCGTGGCAGCCCGCCTCGCGCCAGGCGCGCAGGCCAGCCAGGTCGGCGACGGTCCGCACCGTCGCCCCCGTGGCGCCGAACGAGCGAGCCACGGCGGCGAAGTCGGTATCGCCGAAGGTGGCGGGGCTGATGTCGGTGACGAGCGGGCGGTACATATGGACCTCCGCGCCATAGGCGGCGTCGTTGAAGATCACCACGAGCGCGGAGTGCGAGACGCGGATGAGGGTCTCGAGCTCAGGCAGGCCCATCAGCGCGCCGCCGTCGCCCAGGGCCACGACCGTCGTCCGGTCCGTCCTGCCGATCGCCGCGCCGACCGCGCCGGCGAAGCCGAGACCGATCGTCTGGAACGCCGCGCCGGTGAACACGAGCGCGGACGGGTCGGCGGCGGGCCAGTACATGGCTGGCCATCCGACAAAGTGGCCGCCGTCCATGACCAGCGTGCGCTCGGCCGGCAGCAGGCCGGCCAGCGCCTGCGACAGGCTCCTCGGGTCGATCCTGGCGACCGTGCTCGCGTCGTCGTACTGCTCGTGTTGCCAGCCGGCCAGCTGGACGTCGGCGGCCACCTCGCAGCGCCAGGCCGAGGCCGGCCGGCCGCGGGCTTGCACGCCGTCTAGCAGGGCGCGGGCGACCTGCGCCGCGTCGCCTCTGACAAACCGGTCCACCCGGCTCACGGTCGGGGCGGCGTCCAGGTCGACCTGCACGAGCGTGGCGCCGGGATCGAGCAGCATGCCGCCATGCAGCGTGAAGTCGTTCAGGCTCGCCCCGAACGCGACGATCACGTCGGCCTCAGCCATGATCCGGGCCGCCCGCGGCGAGGCGAAGCCGCCGCATATCCCGAGCGACCACGGGCTGTCGCGGTACAGACCATCGGCCATGACGGTGGTCGTGAGCAGCGCGCCCAGCCGGTCAGCGAGCGCGGCGATCGGCCGCCCGGCGCCGGACCGGTAGGCGCCAAGCCCGGCGAGCAGCAGCGGGCGGCGCGCGCTGGCGAGCGCGTCAAGCGCCGCATCGACCTCGTCGGCCACGAGCACGGGAAATACGGCCTGGAGCGCGGCCCGGCCAGGCCCCGCGGTCTGGCCGGGCATGTCGGTGCCGGGCATGTCGGTGCCGAGCATGTCGGCGGGCACACTGAGCACGACCGGGCGCGGGCCGCCGCGCGCGAGCTCGAGTGCGCAGGCGACGGTGTCGCGTGCGGTCGCCGGGTCGGTGACGCGGACGGTCCTGGCGCCCAGCGCCGCGGCGAATGCGCCCTGGTCGATGTCGATCGGCCGCGGTCCGCCCGTCGGCTGGTCGCCGCTGAGCAACAGCACGCCGCAGCGGTGCTTGACCGCCTCGGCCAGCCCGGTTGCGGCGTTGGTCAGGCCAGGCCCGTACGTGGTCGTGCAGACCGCGACGTCTCCGGTCGCCCGGTAGTACGCGTCCGCCATCGCGATGGCCCCGCCCTCATGCCGGGCGGCGACGTAGCGGACACCACCCGCCATAAGTCCGGCCACGGCGAGAAAGTTCCCGTTGCCCACGACGCCGAAGGCGGCCCTGATGCCCTCGTCGGCAAGAGCCTGTCCTACTGCGGTCGCGAGCTTCACCGTTGTCAGCTCATTCCAGCTCGAAGACGACTTCGCCGACGGTCATGTCGATCCTGTTGGTCCGCACCAGCTTCCAGCCGGCCTCGTCGAACACCGATTCCCAGTCGGCGACGGTGGGGAGGAAGACGCCCATCAGGTCATGGCCGAGCTCGAAGCCCAGCCTGAACACCGGCAGGTCGGAGTCGGGAACCTCAGGCGTCCGCGTTGCGTCGCCGAGCATGAGACGGCGGGCCGAGGGAAAGACCTTGCGGAACTGCCGGAGCGCGGCCACGCAGTTCTCGCGCGGCCAGAAGTCGTGCCCCATCATGAAGCACGTGATCAGCTCGACGTCGGCCAGCTCCGGGCGCTCCTCGAGGTCGAGCACGTCCGCCTCGATGAAGGTGACCCGGTCACTCATGCCGGCGCTCGATGAGCCAGCCCGCGCCGCGTCGAGTGCGGGCCGGGCAATGTCGATGCCGACACCGCGAGCGCGCGGGTACCTCGCCAGGACGTCGAGCACCCGGCCGCCGCTGCCGCAGCCCAGGTCGGCGACGTGGCTGAGATCGAAGTCCAGGCGCTGCATCGCATCCCAGAAGGTCGCGGCGTAGCAAAGCTGATCGATCTCCCTGCAGGCGTACGCGATCGCGGCCGAGTCTCGCTGGTAGAACTGGCCGACCCGGTTCTCGCTGACCAGAACCGACGGCATCTGCCGGAACAGCTCGGCGCTGCCCCGGCTCAGCCAGTGGAAGAAGGACTTGTACTGATACACCTCGTCGAAGGCGCCAGCGGCGGTGATCATCGGGCCCTGGCGCCGCACCACGCCAACCGAGGCCAGCGCGCGGAAGAGCCCGATCGTGGCGGCCGGATCCAGGCTCCGGCGTGCGGCGAACAATTCCGCGTCCAGCACCCGTGAGCGGCTTAGCTCGTCCAGCGCGCCGATTTCCCAGGCCGCGGCGATGGCCCACGCGGCTACTGCCGAGTTGTAGATGGTCGCAGCGGCTCCCCGGCCGGCTGAGCCTTCCTCCCGCCCGGGCCCGGCGTGCCGCGGCGCTGCGGTCATGACCTGACCAGTTGCGCTGTCGGCTCCGCTACCGATGCGGACAGGACCTGGCGGTACTGTGTCGCGATCCTGGCGATCTCGGCGTCGTCAAACCGGTCACGGCTGAACCGGATAACGCCGACCAACTCCCCGGACCGTAGGTGGTCGAGCGCCCACAGCATGCCCTTGGGCGTGCTCGCCCCGACGGGCCTGGACGTGCGCCTGCCGCGGAGCTCTGAGTACCTGATGTCGCCGGCGCGCTCGATACCCGTCAAAGCGGGCGGCGGGAGCATCTCGAACGCGGAGACCGCCAGGTGATCGTCGCGGCACCGCCGCATCAGGTCGCCGGCTTGCGCCTGGATCAGCAGGAACGGGATGTCGCTCGCGTATGCCTGCAGGCAGCTGGCCCTGGTCGCCGCGATGACGTCAGCAAAGCTGCCGCAGCCGTCCAGGTCGGTCCTGATCGGCAGGAAGTTGTACAGCGGTCCCACCACGCCGGCGAAGCGCGGCTCATTGCGTCCGGCCGTGAATGTCGGCACGGCCAGATCAGATTCCCCGGTCAGTCGGCTGGCCAGCAGGTTATAGGCCGCGAGCAGCACGACGAACAGCGAGCTGCGGGCCGACCTGGCGACTTCGGCCGCCGCCTTGGTCTGCTCCCTGCCGATTACGAACCGGTGCACCGAGTACGGATCGGCGGCACCTTCAGGCAGTACGCGGCCGGTCGGGAGCGCGTGCACGCGAGCGCCGAGCAGGCGCTCCCGCCAGTGCCCGCTGGCGACGGCGGACCAGGACTGCTCGCTGGCCCGCTGCCACGCAGCGAACTCGCGGTACTGGGTCGCGCCGGGCAGGCCGTGCGCTCGCCCGGCGGCCCTGGCGGCATAGCAGGCGGCGAGGTCGGTGATGATCACCTGCATGGACCACGCGTCGCAGGCGATGTGGTGCGCCATAAGCGCGAGCACGTGGTCGTCCGCGCCGAGCCTGCCGAGCACTGCCCGCAGCAGCGGCACCTCATCGTGGCTGAACGGCTCGGCCTCGACGTCGTCAAGCAGGTCGTACGCGGCGCGGTCGCCCGCGTCCGCCCGGTCGCCCGCGTCCGCCGAACCAGCCGAGCCGACGCCGCGCACCCGCAGGCTCACCGGGCCCGGCGGGTGCAGGTGCTGATGCCACCCGTCGGTGCCAGCCCGGGGGGACGACCCCCCGGAACCCCCCGCGTCGTCCTTGCACAGGGTGGTGCGGAGTATCTCGTGCCTGGCTACGACATCATCAAGAGCGGCCGATAGCGCGCCGACGTCGAGGTTGCCGCGCAGCCGCAGCCCGTAGGTGATCGTGTACCACTGGCTGAGGGCTCCCGCGGTCTCGCCGTGGTCCAGGGAGCACAAGAACTCCTGATTCAGCGAGAGCGCAGGCCGGTTGCCGGTCATCTCTTACCGCTCCTTCCTCAGGCCTGCGATTGCTGCAGGGCCCGCTCGACCTGCAGGTCAAGCTCGGCAACGGTGGGAGCGTCGAAGATTTGAGATACCAGCAGCTCGACCCCGAGACAGGTCTTGATCGAGCTGATCAGCCGCATCGCCAGGAGCGATTCTCCGCGCAGGTCGAAGAAGCTGTCGTCGATCCCGATCCTGGGTGCCCCGAGCACTTCGGCGAACAGGGAGCACAGGATCTCCTGCCGCGGCGTCTGCGGTGCGCGGTAGTCCGACGAGGACTCCACGACCGGCTCGGGTAGCGCCTTGCGATCCACTTTCCCGTTGGGTGTCAGCGGCAGCGAATCGAGCGTGACGAACGCCGACGGCACCATGTAGTCGGGCAGCAGCTCGGTCGCGTGGGCCCGCAGCCCGTCGGTGTCGAACGTGGCCCCCTCGGAATGCACGTCCTCGGCCACGACGTACGCGATCAGGCGCTTCTCGCCGTCCTCGGTATCGAGCGCGACCACGACCACGTGCGCAAGCCCGTGGTACCTGGCCAGAACGCTCTCGACCTCGGCCAGCTCGACCCGGTAGCCGCGGATCTTAACCTGGTCACCGGAGCGTCCGACGAATTCGATCAGGCCGTCCTGCCGCATCCGCACCTGATCTCCCGTGCAGTACATGCGCTGGCCAGCTCCGGCGAATGGATCGGCGACGAAACGCTCGGCCGTGACGCCGGGTCGCCGGTAGTAACCGCGCGCGAGCCGGTCCCCGGCGACGTACAGGTCGCCGACCTCGCCCGTCGGCAGCGGCCTGAGTTGCTGGTCGAGCACGTGCAGCCGGGTGTTGTCCATGCCGCGGCCGACCGGCACGGTCGGGCCCATGGAGTAGGGCGCCCGCATCGGCGAGTTGGTGATGAACGATGACATCTCGGTCGCGCCGTAGGTTGCGCGGACCACGGTGTCAGGGCAGGCATCGAGTACCTGCTGCACCGCCTTGGCCGAAATCACGTCCCCGCCGGTCAGCACCTCGCGGACACCGGCAAAGCATTCCGGCGCCTCGTCGGCCACCACCCGGAACAGGCCTGCCGTCACGTGCACGGCGGAGATCTGGTGTTCGGTGATCAGCCGCCGCAAGGTGCCGACATCGAGGTGGCCCGGCGGCGCGAGGACCAGCTGGCCGCCACGCAGCAGCGGCACCCACAGCTCGTAGGTGGACACGCCGAAGGCGTACGGCGCCAGCATCAGGATCCTCTCCTGGCCCCCGCCGTCCCAGCACGAGTCGAGCGCGAGCCCGAGAACGCCGCGGTGCGTGACGGCGACGCCCATCGGATCGCCGGTCGAGCCCGAGGTGTACAGCACGTGCACCAGGTGATCAAGCCCGGTTCGCACGTTCGGGTCGGTGCCGGGCAGCGAGCGTTGCGGCGCGTCGGTGTCGACGAACACAATCGTGGGAACGTCGGGCAAGCCGCGCTCGCGCATAGTGACGTCCGCGAGCAGCACGGGCTTGCCCACGCTGTCAGCGATCCACTGCAGGCGTTGTAGCGGATACGCGCTGTGCAGGGGCAGGTACAGGGCGCCAGCTTTCACGATGGCCAGGATCGAGGCAACCATCTCGACGGTTCGTTCCTGGAGCACCATGACCGGGTCTTCTGGCCTCACGCCCAGGCCGAGCAGCCGGCGGGCAATGCGGTTGGCCCGCTCGTCGAGCTCGGCATAGGTCACAGCCTCGACGGGCGACGACACCGCGACCGCGTCTGGCGTCCGTTCCGCTACCCGGGCAAAGCGCTCCTGAACGGAATTGGAATCCATCATGTTGCCGATCCGCCTATTCGTGCCCGATCTGCCTGATAACAACTGTCGCCGCGCAGCCCAGGCTCCGCGGACCCGGTCCAACCCGCACCGCGTTCGTCAATGGCGACGATGGCTGCGATCCGCTAGCAGCCGCATCTCGCGGATTGCGCTCAGCATTTATGCGGCGCAATCAGCGAGATGCGCCGCCTGGGGGCCGGTCGTCACCGTCGAAATGCGGGACCGGGCGATGGCCGGGAAGAACACCAAAGGAGGCAACCGTGATGCATGACCAGCATGAAGAACGCGCAGTCGTGCTCGGCGGCGGCATGGCCGGCCTGTTGGCCGCCCGTGTCCTCTCCGAGAAGTACACCGACGTCGTAGTCGTGGACCGCGACGAGCTGATCGGCGTCACCGGTTACCGCAACGGGGTGCCGCACGGCCGCCACGCACACGGCCTGGTCGCCAAGGGCCACGAGATTTTTGAGGCGCTATTGCCCGGGCTTACCCAGGGAATGATCGAGGACGGGGTGCGGCCCGGCGACTTCAACGGCTCGATCCAGTGGTACTTCAGCGGCCAGCGGCTAGCGCGGTCCGACTCGGGCCTGCCATGCCTGCCGTGTGGCCGCCCGGTACTCGAGAAGCACGTCCGCCAGCACGTCCAGGCCATCCGGGGCGTGCGCTTCCTGGAGCGGCACGACATCGTCGGACTGGAGATGACACCGGACAACAAGCGGGTCACCGGGGCCCGGATCCAGCGCCGGCAGCCGGGCAGTCAGCCCGAGGTGCTGCTCGCCGACCTGGTGGTCGACATCACGGGCCGCGGCTCGCGGATGCCGGCCTGGCTACGCGAGCTCGGGTACGAGGCACCGGCCGAGGACAAGGTCAAGGTCGATCTGGCCTACACCTCGCGGCACTATCGGCTGAATCGCGATCCGTTCACCACCGACATCCTGATTGTCTCGGCCGCGACGCCCTCGCATCCTCGCGGTGCGTTCTTCTACCCGATGCCGGACGGCGACACCGTCGAGCTGTCGCTCACCGGGATACTCGGGGACTATCCGCCGACGGACGCGGAGGGCTTCCTCGCCTATACCAAGTCACTGCCGATCCCGGATTTCTACGATTACGTCCACGACGCGGGGCCGGTGGACGCGCCGGTGCGGTTCAAGTTCCCTGCCAGCGTCTGGCGCCACTACGAGGGGCTCACTCGCTTCCCTGACGGCCTGCTGGTGATGGGCGACGCGGTATGCAGCTTCAACCCGATCTACGCCCAGGGCATGACCGTCTCCGGGATGGAGGCACTCACGCTGCGCAAGCACCTGCAGAGCCCGGCGGCGCTGAGCCCGATCGAATTCTTCACCGAGATATCGGGCCAGATCGCCTCGCCGTGGCAGTTCTCCGCCACTGCCGACCTGGGCTACCCAGGCGTCGAGGGCGAGCGGAACGAGCAGGTCCAGATGATCAACCAGTACATCACGGCGCTGCAGGCCGCCGCGGCGCACGACCCTGTCCTCACCGACGCCTTCCTTCGCGTTGCCGGGATGGTCGACGAGCCGATGGCGCTGATGAACCCGGACATCAGTCAGCGGGTGCTGCAGCAGTCCGGGCCCCCGCCGGCCGACGCGACGACTCCTGCCTAAAGCCAGAGACTGAAGAGAGGTGCCCGATGCGTCCTTTCAAGATCGACATCCCGCAGTCCCAGCTCGATGACCTGAAGCAGAGGCTCGCGGCCACCCGCTGGCCCGACGAGATGCCCGGCGTCGGCTGGAGCCGCGGCGCGTCGCTCAGTTACATCAAGGAGCTAGCCGATTACTGGCGCACGAGCTACGACTGGCGAGCCGCCGAAGCGCGCTTGAACCAGTTCCCGCAGTTCCTCACGGAGATCGACGGCGCAGCGGTGCACTTCCTGCACGTCCGCTCGCCTGAGCCGAACGCGATGCCGGTGATCCTCACGCACGGCTGGCCGTCATCGGTCGTCGAGTTCATAGACGTCATCGGCCCGCTGACCAACCCGGTCGCGCACGGCGGCACCGCTGCCGACGCCTTCCATGTGGTCATCCCCTCTGTCCCCGGCTACGCCTTCTCCGGCCCGACCGGGCAGCCAGGCTGGGACACCGAGCGAGTCGCGCAGGCGTGGAAGGCGTTGATGCGAAGCCTCGGCTACGACCGTTACCTCGTCCAGGGCGGCGACTGGGGAATGCCGATCTCGCTGCGGCTCGGTCTCGCCGACCCGCAGCACGTCGCCGGCGTGCACTTGAACATGCTCGCCACGTTCCCGCCGGCCAACCCGTCCGACCAGGCTGCCATGGGCGCGCTGATGGCGGAGCTGAGCCCCGCCGACATAGCACGGGCGCAATTCGCCGGTTACTTCGCGCAGGACGGCGCGGGCTGGCTGAAGATCCAGTGCACCCGCCCGCAGACTATCGCCTATGGCCTGACCGACTCGCCGGTTGGCCAGCTCGCCTGGATCATCGAGAAGTTCAAGGAGTGGACCGACTCGACGGATTCGCCGGAAGACGCGATCAGCCGGGATCACCTGCTGACCAACGTCATGCTCTACTGGCTGACCGCGACCGCCGGGTCCAGTGCGCAGCTGTACTACGAGTCCGAGCACCTCGACGCCGACTTCTTCCGCACCTGGGGCGGGCCCTGGCCGCTGGCGATGCCGGCCGGCGTGGCGTCGTTCCCCAGGGACGCGGTGCGGGCGATCCGGCCGTGGGCGGAGAAGATCCTGCCGACGCTGACGCACTGGACAGAGTTCGACAAGGGCGGTCACTTCGCCGCCCTCGAGCAGCCCGACCTGTTCGTCGGCGACGTGCGGACGTTCGCTCGGTCGCTGCGTTAGCGGCGCCGGCGCGCCGGCCAGGCCGCTTCGCGGCTGGCCGGCGCGCGCCCGCTGCCGTGCTATCCGGGGGGACGACCCCCCGAACCCCCGAGGGCTCCTACGGAGAGAAAATGGCGCGCGCACTGAAGGCACTAAGGTCCGTCCTCCCCGAGCCCGGCCCGCGCCGCACGTACCTCGTAGCGACCTTCATCAACATCATCGGGTTCGGCCTGATCGTGACGGCCATGACGCTGTTCGGCACCCGTGTGGTCCACCTATCGGCGGCGAAGACCGGCCTGGCGCTGACGATTGCCGGCCTGGTCGGGCTGCTGGCAGCCATCCCGATGGGAGCTCTGGCCGACCGGCGGGGGCCACGCGAGATGCTCCGGCTGTCGCAGCTCGTCCTGGCCGCCGCGGCGTTCAGCTACCTGTTCGTACACAGCTTTCTTGGCTTCCTGATCGTGGCCATCGTGGACGTATCCGCGACGAGCTCCTCGCTAGCGGCCGACGTGGCGCTGCTGCGCCGGGTCGGGGGCGAGAACGCGGTCGCGTTCCGCGCGCGGGCGCAGACGGTCATCAACCTGGGCATCTCACTCGGCGTGATCGGCACCGGCGCCGCCGTCCAGATCAACACCCCGACCGCGTACCGCGCGCTGTTCCTGGTCCACGGGATCACCTGCCTGGCCGACGTGGCAGCGCTGAGCCGGCTGCCCAGGTTCGAGCCGCTGCCGGGCGCGCACGATGGGTCGCCGCTGGCCGCGCTGAAGGACCGGCCGTTCGTGGCGTACGCCGTCCTGTCTGGCCTGATGTTCATGCAGTACTTCGTGCCGATCTTCCTGCTGCCGCTGTGGATCGTGGACCACACCCAAGCGCCGCGGTGGAGCATCTCGCTGATCATGCTGATCAATACCGTGCTCGTGGTGCTGTTCCAGGTGCGCGTCGGCAAGCGGGTCCAGACTCTCAGGCAAGGCGGCGCCGCCCTTCGCCGGGCCGGGGTAGTTTTCCTGTTCAGCTGCTCGGTGATGGGCCTGGCGACCGGCATACCGGCGTGGGCCGCGCTGCTCGTACTGGCGGCCGCCATCGCGCTGCACACCTACGGCGAGCTTTGGCACGCCTCGGCTTCGTTCGCGCTGGAGTTCGGCCTGGCCCCAGCGCACGCCCAGGGGCAATATCAGGGCCTGATCGGAGTCGGCAACGGCGCAGGCCAGGCCGCCGCTCCCGTGGTGCTGATCGGGCTATTCCTCAGCCTTGGCCGACTCGGCTTCGTGCTGCTCGGGGCCTGCTTCGCGCTGGTCGGCCAGCTCGGCCCGCTGGTGGCCAGGTGGGGCGCGCGAACCCGGCCGACCGCGCCGGGGCCCGAGCCCGAGCCCGAGCCCGAGGGGCACCCGGTCATCAGCTAACCGGGTCGCGCGGGCAGTTCTGGTAGACGGCGAGCCGCCACGTACCGTCGTCCTTGACGAGGATCCAGGCCGCGCGGATGGCCTGCTTGGTCGACACTTCCTTCTCGCCGGGCGCGAGCACGCCACCGACGGTCAGCAGCGCGACGGCGTCGGTGCCCAGCGGCTTAACGTCGAGCGGCGTTCCGGTGACCGTGGTTCCCTTATATGGCCCGGCGTATCCAGCCTCCATAAATTGCCGGATTTCGTCACGGCCCTTCTTGTATACGCCGGGCAGGATTAGCGTGCCGTCCTGAGTGAATAGCTGGGAGAAAGCCTCGGCGTCATGCGCGGCCCAAGCCGAGACCAAACGGCCTGGCACGGCGGCGATCTCCGCCACTAGGGCGTCGGGAATCTTGGGCGTGCCTGGCGCGGACGTTTTGGTGGTCACGCTTCTTCTCACTTTCCGTGGAGACCCGGACTCACCCAAGGAAAAATTGGGTCAGCGATATCGATATAAATGTATTTCTCGGGGAGCGGGTTTTCTTCTCCCAGGATGCTCCCGCCCGTCCGGCGGCGGAGGCCGGCCGTGCCTGGCCTACTGGTCCAGGTACTTGTCGATGGCCCGGACGGTCGGGTTGCCCATGAAGCCCTTCAGGCTGATCTTGGCGCCCATCTGGTCCATCAGCCTGGCCACCAGCATGGCCGCGAGCAGCGAGTGGCCGCCCAGGTCGAAGAAGCTGTCCTCGACCCCGACCTTGTCGACGCCAAGGACCTGCGCGAACACCTCGCACAACGCCCGCTCCCTCGCGGTGGCGGGCGCCTGGAACGTTCCGGCCCCCGAGGCATAATCCGGGGCGGGCAGGGCGCGGCGGTCCAGCTTGCCGTTCGCGTTCAGCGGCAGCCGGTCCAGCACGACGATTGCGGCGGGCACCATGTAGCCGGGCAGCACCCGGCCGGCGGCGTCGCGCAGCCCGGCCGGGTCCAGCGCCGCCTCGGCGGCCGGGACGACGTACCCGGCCAGCCGCTTGTCGCCCGGCCGGTCCTCCCGCATCATCACCGCGGCCTGCGCCACTCCCCGCTGGGCGGCCAGCACTGTCTCGATCTCGCCCAGCTCGACCCGGAACCCGCGGATCTTCACCTGATCGTCGCTGCGGCCCAGGTACTCCAGCTCCCCGCCCGCGTTCCACCGGGCCAGGTCCCCGGTCCGGTACATCCGCTCCCCGGCCGCGCCGAACGGGCACGCGACGAACCGCTCCGCGGTCTGGCCCGGCCGGTTCAGGTACCCCCGTGCCAGGCCGCCCGCCAGGTACAACTCCCCGGCCACTCCCGGCGGCACTAGCCCCAGCGCTCCGTCCAGCACGAACGCCCGCTTGTTCCAGATCAGCCGCCCGATCGGCGGCGAACCTGCCACCTCGTCGGCGTCGTCGACGGTGTAGGTCGTGGCGAACACCGTCCCCTCCGTCGGGCCGTAGATATTGACAATCCGAGCCCCCGGCACCGCCGCCCTGATCGCCGCGACGACCTGCCCGGTCAGCGCCTCCCCGCACAATGCCACCACCGCGGCCTGCGCGGCCGTCCCCGGCGAGGCCAGTACATGCGCCAGCGCCGTCGGCACGGCGCTGATCATGCTCCCGCGCCACGGCCCTGACGTCAGCGCCAGCACGTTCGGCACGATCTCGATGCTGCCCCCAGCCGCCAGCGTTCCGAAGATCTCGAATATCGACACGTCGAAGCTCAGCGACGTCGACGCCAGCACCCGCGACAGCTCCGCCGCCGAGAACGCAGACCCCACCCAGCACGCGAACAATGCCGCCCACCCGTGCTCGATCACCACTCCCTTGGGCCGGCCGGTCGAGCCCGATGTGTAGATCACGTACGCCACATTCCGCGGCCTCGCCGCCAGCCTCACGTTCTCCTCGTCCAGCCCGGCCAGCTCCGCTACGGTCGCCGCGTGGTCGAGCACCAGCAGCGGTAATCCGCCCGGCAGCGTAGCGGCCACCGCCGCCGTGGTTAGCACGGTGACGGGGTTGGTGTCGGTGAGCATGTAGGCGATGCGGTCGGCGGGGTAGGCGGGGTCGACGGGGACATAGGCGGCGCCGGTTTTGAGCACCGCGAGGACTGCGACGATCATGTCGGGGGAGCGGGGCATTGCCACCGCGACGAGGCGCTCGGGCCCGGCGCCGAGGCTGATCAGGTGCCGGGTAAGGCGGTTGGCCCGGTGGTTGAGCTCGGCGTAGGAGACCCTGGTGCGGTCGTAGGTCACGGCGGGGGCGCCGGGGGTGCGGGCCGCTTGCTGCTCGAACAGCTGGGGCAGGGTTAGCTCGGGTGCGGTCTGGGCTGGTTCGGTGTTCTGGCTCAGCAGCCAGTCCCGTTCTGTGGTGGTGAGCACCTGGAGTTCTGCTACCGGCTGGTGGGGGTGGCGGGTGGCGTGGTGTAGCAGCCGGGTGAGGCGGGTGGCCAGTGCGTGGATGGTGGCCTGGTCGAATAGGTCGGTGGCGTATTCGAAGTAGGCGGTGATGCCGGCCGGGGTGCCGTCGGGGTGGTGGGTTTGCTCGTAGGCGAGGGTGAGGTCGAATTTGGCGGCGACGGCGGGTACTGGCTCGGCCTGGACGTTCAGGCCGGGTAGCTGCCAGTCGACGGTGCCGATGTCCTGGTCGGCGAGCATGACCTGGAATAGCGGGTGCCGGGCGGGGGAGCGGGCGGGGTTGAGTGCTTCGACGAGCCGCTCGAACGGTACGTCCTGGCGGGCCTGGGCGGCCAGCACGGTTTCCCGGACCCGGCCGAGTAGCTCGGCGAAGGTGGGGTCGCCGGACAGGTCGGCCCGCAGTACGAGGGTGTTGACGAAGAATCCGACCAGGTCGTGGACGGCCTCGTCGGTCCGGCCGGCTACCGGGGCGCCGACGGGGATGTCGGTTCCGGCGCCCATCCGGGACAGCAGCGCGGCTAGTCCTGCGTGCAGGACCATGAACACGGTCACCTGGTGGTCGCGGGCCAGGTCGGCCAGTGCCGTGTGCAGGCCGGGGTCGGCGAGCTGCCAGTGGATCTCGGCGCCGCGCTGGGATGGCTCGGCCGGCCGCGGCCGGTCGAACGGCAGGGTCAGCTCGTCGGGCAGTCCGGCCAGGGCTTGCTGCCAGTACTCGATCTGCCCGGTCAGCACCCCGCCGTCGGCTGCGTCGCCGCCGGGGCCGAGCAGGTCGCGCTGCCAGAGGGCGTAGTCGGCGTACTGCACCGGCAGGTCCGGCCAGTCTGGTGCTCGCTCGTCTCGGCGGGCGGCGTAGGCGGTCGCGATGTCTGCCATCAGCACCTGCATGGACCAGCCGTCGCTGGCGATGTGGTGGCACAGCAGCACCAGCACGTGCTCGGCCTGGCTCAGCTCGAACAGCCAGGCTCGCACCGGCAGCTCCGTGGCCAGGTCGAACTCGTGCCGTGCCGCCGCCTCCACCAGGGCGGCCAGCTCACCCGGTGCCGCCGGCGCTACCGTTACCGGGACCGTGGCCTGCCCGGCCGGGATCACGTGCTGGTAGGGCTGGCCGCCGGTGACCGCGAATACCGTGCGCAGCGACTCGTGCCGGCCCGCCACGTCGCCCAGCGCCACGATCAGCGCGCCGACGTCCAGCCGGCCCTGCAGCCGCCACGCGAACGGCAGGTTATAGGCCGTGCTCGGCCCGTGGAACTGCTCCAGGAACCACAACCGCTGCTGGGCAAACGACAACGGCAGCTGCTGCGGCCGCGCCGCCGCCCGGGTCAGCGGCGGCCGGGCTGCCTGCGCGCCGTCCAGCGCGCCGGCCAGTGACGCCACCGTCGGGTTCTCGAACACCGCCCGGATCGGAAGCTCGGCCCCCAGCACCGCCCGGACCCGCGACACCAGCCGCGTCGCCAGCAGCGAGTGGCCGCCCAGGTCGAAGAAGCTGTCCTCGACCCCGACCTTGTCGACGCCAAGGACCTGCGCGAACACCTCGCACAAGACCCGCTCCCTGGCGGTGGCCGGGGCCCGGCCGCCGCGCGCGGCAGCGTACTGCGGGGCGGGCAGGGCGCGGCGGTCCAGCTTCCCGTTCGCGGTCAGCGGCAGCCGGTCCAGCACCACGATTGCGGCGGGCACCATGTAGCCGGGCAGCAGCCCCGCCAGCACCCGCCGCAGCCCGGCCGGGTCGGGTGCCGCCCCGGCGGCCGGGACCACATACCCGGCCAGCCGCTGGTCGCCGGGCCGGTCCTCCCGCACCACCACCGTGGCCTGCGCCACCCCCGCCTGCCCCGCCAGCACCGCCTCGACTTCGCCCAGCTCGATCCGGAACCCGCGGATCTTTACCTGATCGTCGCTGCGGCCCAGGTACTCCAGTTCCTCCGGCCCCCCATCCGGCCGCACAGTCCACCGGGCCAGGTCCCCGGTCCGGTACATCCGCTCCCCGGCCGCGCCGAACGGGCACGCCACGAATCGCTCGGCCGTCAGACCCCGCCGATTCAAATACCCCCGCGCCAGTCCCGCCCCCGCGACATACAGCTCACCCGCCACCCCCGCCGGAACCAGCCGCAGCATCTCATCCAGCACAAACACCCGCAGGTCCGGAAGCGGGCTGCCGACAGTGCTCGCCGTGCCTTCCGCGCCGACGTCTACGACCTGCCCGGTCACGTGCACCGTTGTCTCGGTAATCCCGTACATGTTGACCATGACCGGGCCGCCGGGCACTGCCCGCTGCCAGCGCGCCACCCGCGCGGAGTCCAGCGTTTCGCCACCGAAGATCACATAGCGCAGGGCCAGGTCAGCCCGGTCCCCTAGTGAGTCCATGAGCTGGTAGAAGGCCGCCGGCGTCTGGCTGAGCACGGTGACCCGCTCCGCCGCCAGCAGCTTGCTGAACTCCGCAGCCGACCGGCTGACCAGGTACGGGACGACGACCAGCCGGCCCCCGGTCGCCAGCGCACCCCACATTTCCCAGACCGAGAAATCGAACGCGCAGGAA
>JASHOV010000586.1 GCA_030038495.1 Streptosporangiaceae bacterium | reverse complement strand
GGCTCGGCGATCTTGGTCTCGACGATGCCGAAGATCACCAGCAGCGCCGCGCCGCCGATCAGCCCGGTCAGGACCTTCGGGTTCGTCCAGCCGGTGGCATGCCCGCCGTAGGGCTGGATGCCGAAGGTGATCGCGGCGAGAAGGCTGGTGGCGCCGACGGCGAACAGCAGGTTGCCGATCCAGTCGATCTTGGCGCGCCTGGTGGTGGCCAGCTCGCGCAGGCTGCGGTAGGCCCAGACGGTGCCCCACAGGCCGATCGGCACGTTCACCCAGAACACCGCCCGCCAGTCCCACGCCGCGAGCAGGCCGCCGAGAAGCAGGCCGACGAACTGGCCCGCGATGCCGGCAACCTGGTTGATTCCCAGGGCCATGCCGCGCTGGTTCGCCGGGAAGGCGTCGGTGAGGATAGCGGCGGAGTTGGCCATCAGCATGGCACCGCCGAACGCCTGGACGACCCGCCAGAGGATGAGCCACAGCGCGCCACTGCTGCCGGTGTACGGATCGAGCGAAAGGGCGATCGAGGCCAGCGTGAAGACGACGAAGCCGAGGTTGTAGATCTTGACCCGGCCGAACATGTCCCCGAGCCGGCCGAGGGTGACCACCAGCACCGCCTGCACCAGCAGGTAGCCCATGATCATCCAGAGCACGTAGCTGATGTTGCCGGGGGCGAGCGGGCTGAGGTGGATGCCCCGGAAGATCGCGGGCATCGAGATGATCACGATCGAGCCGTCGATCGTCGCCATCGTGACGCTCAGCGTGGTGTTGGACAGGGCTATCCACTTGTACCGGTCCGGCCGCTGCGCCGCCTGAGTCTCTGCTGCCGTTGCCTGCCGTCCGCTCATCGCTCCCACGCCAATTGAGCTTACCGCGAAAAGGTTGCTATACCGCAACTACCTACTAGCGAACGGCGAGGCTGACCTGGAAAGTCAGCCACCAGGGCCGGGACGCCGGCAGCCGGCTGGCCGCAACCTCGGTCAGCGCGGTCAGCCCGATCTCGTCCTCCCTCGCGCCGGCAGCCAGCAGCGCCGCGGCACCGCCCCGGCTGCGGGCCAGGCCCAGCAGCCGGGCCGAGTCGCCCTCCTCGCGGCCGTGCAGCGCGACCCCGGCGACATGCCGGAACAGTCCCGACCGCCGCATTGCCGCCGCGTGGTCCCGCCCGGCATCGGGCGGGTGCAAGCCTCGTTCCACCTCGAGCCGGGTCATCAGCTGATCGAAGGCGACGAACGCGGCGTCGACCTCAGGATCGATCCGCGGCGGCCAGGTCGGGGCATAGGCAGCGAACACACCCCCCGGCCGCAGCACCCTGGCGATCTCGGGCAGGGCCCGGCTGTGATCGAACCAGTGCATCGCCGTGCTCGCGGTGATGATGTCGGCGCACTCGCTGGCCAGCCCGGTTGCCTCCGCCGTGCCGGCCGTGACCGAGAACACAGTGGAACCGGCCGGCCGGCTGCTGATCTTGCGCGCCAGGACCGCGCGCATGTCGGCGCCCGGCTCCACGGCGATGACCCGGCGGGCCGTGCCCGCCCACACCAGCGTCGACAGGCCGGTCCCGGCGCCGATGTCGACCACGTCCGGTGCCGGCCGGCCGGACCAGCTGGCCAGGAACGCGGTCAGGTCGGCGGGCGGAGCGGGCCGGACTGCATCGTAATCGGCGGCGAAGCCCGCGAATCTCAACACGGCATCGGTCATCGGCCGTCTCCTTCCGCGGCGGGTGGCTAGTGACCAGCTTGCACCGTGGCCGGGCCGGCAATGAAACCAGCAGGCCGGGGGCATCAAGGGGACCGGGGGAGTCGCGGGGAGGCGTAAACCAAACCTTGACAGCCCCGGCTGAGCTGCGGCAATATGGGCGATCGTGGGTCCAAGCCGGGACGATCTCGGGCAGCTTGCGGATCGTCTAGGGGCGAAGGCGCGGGAGCTCGCCGTCGCGCGCTATCAGACCGGGGCAGGTAGCAGCGGGGCGGTTCGCACCGCCAGTGAGATAGCGGCGCTGGCGGCCGCGGCGCTGCGGGTGGCGGTCGAGGAGGCCAGGAGTGCGGGGCGCACCTGGCAGGAGCTTGGCGACGTGCTGGGAGTTACCCGGCAGGCCGCGTTCCAGCGCTTCGGCCATCCGGTGGATCCGAGGACGGGGGAACTCATGAGTGACGCGATCGTGCCTGGTGCCACCGAGCGCGCCACCCAGTTGCTGATCGACTGGATCGAGGGCAGCTACGACCGCGTAACCGCGGATTTCAGCCAGGTCATGAGCGAGAAGATGTCCGCCGATGGCCTGGCTGACGCCTGGGCGCAGCTGGCCGGGCTTGTCGGCAGGTACGAGCGGATGGGCGAGGGCAGCGCGCGCCAGGCCGGAGACCTGACGATCGTTGACATTCCCATGTCGTTCGAGGCCAGCGAGATGAAGGGCCGCGTCGTCTACGACAAGGACGGCAGGGTGACGGGCCTGTTCGTACTGCGGCCTGACGCGCTCTGATGTACCCGCTCAGCCGAGCGCGGGCTCGATACTGGCCACCGTCGCGCAGTCCGCGGCAAAGGTGATCCTGACGTCCACGTGCCGGCCCGCCAGCACCGCGGGGAGCCAGTACTTGGCGTCGTCCCACATCAGCGCGAGCGGCAGCTCGTCCTCGCCGAACCAGCGCGGGCTGACCTCATCGGACTCGGCCGGCTGCCCGTCGAACACCCACGTAAGGTAGACCTGGGCGGTCTGATCCCAGGACGGCCGGGACGGGAACAGGAACTCGATGCTGGCCATATGCTCCAGCGAATCCGCGGGCACGACCAGGCTCGATTCCTCCTCGACCTCGCGGACGGCCGCCGACTCGGGTTTCTCGCCGTCCTCGACGTGCCCGCCCAGGCCGACCCACTTGCCCGCGCCGAATCCGGTCTTTTTCAGGCCAAGCAGCACCTCGGCCCGGCTCGATGTCTGCCGCCTGATCAGGCACAGGCAGGTCCGCATCATCATCGGCACAGCCTAGCCGCCGTTATCCGGGCCGCAGCTCATTTAGCTGACGCGCCGGTCTCCGGCGTCGTACCGCCGCGGCCTCACACCTCGCCGCGGGCCATCCGGATGAGGCGGTCGAGGACGGCGCCGTGGCTGACCCGAAGCCCGTCATGCTCGTACTCGCTGGTGACCCAGCGCCGCAGTCCGCGGATCGCCGCGGCCGTCTCCAGCGACAGCTCCCGCGGCACGTACATGTCGTCGAAGTAGACGGCCGCCGCGACCGGAACCTCGCAGCGGCGCAGCCGGCCGGCGTCGTAGAGCGCGGGCCAGTTCATGCGGGCAGCCAGCAGCTCCGCGCACTCGGCCAGCGGCTGCAGCACCGGGTCCTCGCGCAAGAGGGATGGATAGACCATCTCGCCGGTGAACATGAGCGGCTGGTCGCCCTCGATCGCCGCAGCCGCGTCGAACTCGCTGAACTCTGCTCGTATGCGCCGCGCCGACCATCGCGTGGCCGTGCCCTGGGCGTAGCAGGGCTCGTGCAGCACGGCGTACAGCGGTGCGGAGGCGTAACTCACCAGCGCCTGTACGCGATGCAGGAAGTCATCATTCAGCTGACCGCCCGCGAACGGATCCTCCAGCAGGTAGTGCAGTGCGTCACTGCCGGTCGAGTAGCCCAGTATCCGCCCCACGGACAGGAACCGCTCCACGGTCAGCAGGCCACCGTCCGGCATCGCCGCGGGCGCCGCGGCCAGCGAGCGAGCGACCTGCCGGGCCCGCTCGACATCCATCGGGTAGCGCTCGTAGTGCGCACGGTTCTTCGCCGCCACCCGGCCGTAGGTCAGCCGGTACACCTCGTCTGCGGTCGCGGTCAGGCCCGGCAGGCCGCCGGTGATGAACGCCTCGCTGATCCCACCGGGCGCGGTCGACAGGTAGGTGACGGTGCAGAACCCGCCGAAGCTCTGCCCGAGCACGGCCCACGGCTCACCGCCGGTGACCTGGCCCCGGATGAGCTCGGCATCGGCGACGATCGCGTCGGCGCGGAAGTGCGCCAGGTACTCGGCCTGGGCCAGCGCCGTGTCGAACCGGGCCAGGGTCTGGCGCGTGGCCGGCGTCGAACGACCCGTACCGCGCTGGTCAAGCAGCAGCACCCTGAAGTCCTTCAGCGCCCGGTCCAGCCAGGCCTCGCGGCCGGACGGTCGCTGCGCGCCGAACCCCGGGCCGCCCTGCAGGAACACCAGCCACGGAAGTTTCGCGGCCGCATCGCCCGCCGCCACGACCGCACGGCCGAAGACCTCGATCTGCTCGCCGCCGGGATCACCGTGGTCGAGGGGCACCGTGAAGATACGGTCGGTGAGCACTGTTCCCGGCTGCCGGTACGAGATCATGATCGCCACCCTAGCCGGGCGGCGGCCGGGCCCGCCGGCCCGGTGATGCCGCGGGCGCTAGGCTGATCAGCCAGGCAGCCGAAGGAGCCCCGATGTCTGGACTGCACCCGGCCCCGGCTGGGCCGGATGTTCCGCGCGGCCCGGCAGCGATCATGTTCGCCGCCGACCAGGCGTCGCGCAGCCTCGGCATGGAACTACTCCACGTCG
>JASHOV010000585.1 GCA_030038495.1 Streptosporangiaceae bacterium | reverse complement strand
AGCGTCGACTTGCCCGATCCGTTCCGGCCGATGACGCCGATGGCTTCGCCGCGGTAGACGATGAAGGACATGCCGCGGATCGCGTGCACCTCGCGGATCGAGCCGCGGGTTTTGCGGCCGAGCGCCCGGAGCAGCACGGTCGCGGCGGTGCCGCGGTCGCCCCCGGCGCCGTAGGTCTTGTACACCACATGCAGGTCGTCGACGACCACCATGGGTTCAGCCACGGCCGTACCTCGTCTCGGCTCGCCAGAAGAAGAAGAAGCCCGCGACAATCGCCAGCACCGCCCAGCCGGTCGCGTAGTACCAGTAATGGTCGGGGTTAACCGCCGCGTGACAGTAGGCGCTGTAGTACTGGTACTTAGCGGAGACAATCGTGTGCCCGATGCGGTCGCCGGCCTCATGGCCGAGCGTGTTCCACACATGGCACAGCGCCTTGCTGTACGGCTTGCTGCCGGGCTGGCTGAGTCGCTGGCTCTGCAGCACCGCGTTGCGGATCAGGGTGATGTAGAGCGCGGCCGGGTTGAGTTCCAGGGCTACGACCAGTTTCGGGCTGATACTCAGCGTGCTGATGCTGTAGAGCACGCCGGAGACATACAGCCAGGTCCGCATCAGGAACGGCAGCAGCTGGCTGAAGTCGTTGACCTGGGACCCGAGCCGCCCGACGAACAGCCCGACGCCCGCGTTGAAGATCGTCTGGAGCAGCAGCGCCGGGATCGCCAGCAGCCAGTACCAGGTCAGCGGCTCGCCCGTGCACAGCACGATGATGGCGAGCACCACCATCGACAGCAGCATCTGCTGGAGCTCGATGATCACGTAGGCCAGCGGCAGCGAGGCCCGCGGGAACTGCAGCGCCCGGATCAGGGGCAGGCTGTCCACGATGACACGGGAGGTGGAGATGAAGGCCCGCTGCGTGAAGTTGAAGACAAAAACGCCCGTGACCAGGAACGCCAGATAGTTCGGTATGCCGCGGTCGATGTGCAGCAGCAGGCCGAAGATCAGGAAGTAGACCCCGGCGTTCAGGATCGGGGTCAGGATCTGCCAGAGCTGGCCGAGCTTGGCCTCGGTGTACATCGCGATGTTGCGAGCCGTCGCGAACGCGATCATGAAGTGCCGGCGCTGCCAGAGCTGCAGGATGTAATTCCAGGCCGCGGGCCGCTCCGCGCTCGGCCGCAGGCCGTGCTCGAGCGCGTATTCGGCCAGGACCAGGCCCTCCATGTCGGGGGTGATGACGTCGACGTCCATCGCCAGCTGGCCGGGCGAGATCACGCGCCCGGTGCCGTGCGCGCGCAGGCTGGCCGTGAGGCGGCCATAGGCGCGTCGGCCGGAGGCACCCTCGTCACGGAGTGGAGTTTTTGAATCGCTCACGCTGCGTTCCACTGTGCTTGCATCACTGGGCTTGCTTCACCGGGCCTGCGAGTTGTGCGGGGCAACTTTCACGCCGAGACTGTACCACCGCGTCAGTTGTAGGGTACAACTGTTGCTGTGGTCAACAGTGTGCCCGACGACAGCCAGCTGGAGCAGCTGCTGACGCAGCTGCTGCGGGTGGTGTCTCCGGCGCTCGGCGCCGAGCGGCCGCAGGCAACGGCGGTAAGCGCCGCCGGCCCGAAGGCCGCTCCGCCTGAAGCGTACGCGGTACCGGCGGCGGGGAGCGCCACCGACGTGGCCGGGAGCGCCACTGACGTGGCGGAGCCGGCATCCGGCGGCGCGAGTCTCCCCACCGTCACCGGCTCGGAGGCGCGGGCGCTGATCGAGCTGATGTCGGCTCGCGGCATCGCCCAGGGCGAGCTGGCGGCCCTGCTGGGCCTGGACAAGAGCACCATGAGCAGGCTGGCCTCCGGCCTGGAGCGCAAGGGCTGGATCCGCCGCGGCCGGGACGAGGAAAACCAGCGTTACGTCAGGCTCTACCTGACAACGCCGGGCGCCCGGGTGGCGGAGCGGGTCTGGCAGGCCTGGCAGTCCCGGCAGGCGCGCATCCTGGCGGCGCTGTCGGACGACGAGCGCTCGGGCCTGTCGGCGGGGCTACGCGGCCTGGTCCGAGGGCTGGCGGCAGAAGGCCTGCTCAGCGACGTGCGGGGCAGCGGCCGCGATTCCTGAGCGGTACCGCATCGGCCACCGTGGGCGGCGGGCGAGCGGCGCGCCGCGGACTCGGAATGACTGGCAGTAGTCGCCGGTTTCCCGTAACGCGAGCCGGGGCATCCCGCACGCAGCGGTTCTTCCACGTGGCGTTGCCCAATAACGCGAGCCCAGAGTAGCCAGCACGGGCGGGGCGGTTACGCAGGGAGGTGAGGAGATGGGCACCGTACTCCTGCCCTGTGCCCCGGCGAGCGTGGCGGTGGCACGCCAGCGACTGAGCGCCGACCTCGATGCGGCCGGGGTCGTGCACGCGGCCGTCGGCGACGCCGTGCTGGTGGTGAGCGAGCTGCTCAGCAACGCGATCAGGCACGCCAGGCCACTGCCGGGCGCCAGCCTTCTCCTCGCCTGGGCCGTCGACAACGGCTCGGTCGAGGTGGCGGTCAGCGACGGCGGCGCGCCGACCAGGCCGCGCAGCTCGCACGCCTCGGTATCCTCGCTCGGCGGCCGCGGCCTGGACATCGTGGACTACATAGCCCGCACCTGGGGAGTCCGCACCGACCCGGAGGGCCTGACCGTGTGGGCGGTGCTGCCGGCGCCCGAGGGCCGGGCCGAAGAGCCGGCGGCTGCCATCTAGTCCACGGCTCTCCTTTGACCGGGGCATGGGGGTAGGGCGATCGCGGACTGGTGATACTCCTGGGAGAAGCATCGGGCGCCGGGGGCAGGCGCCAGCGCGGCTGAGACGTGGAATCCGGCGGCGGGCCGATTCGAGTATCAGCTGGATTGGCCCGGCGGCCACGATCTTGGGGAAGCGATTCCGGCGGGGGGAATCATGGGTCAGGCTAACGGCGCCGACAGTGAGGTCGGGCAACTCCGGACCGTACTCGTGCACAGGCCAGGACCCGAGCTGCAGCGGCTGACGCCCCGCCACCGCGAGCGGGTCCTGCTGCGCGCGCTGCCGTGGCTCAGCCGGGCCCGGCAGGAGCACGACGTGCTCAGCCAGTTGCTGCGCGACGAGGGTGTCGAGGTCCTGTACCTGACCGAGCTGCTGCAGGACTCGCTGGAATACCAGTCTGCCAGGCACGAGGCGATCCGGCTCGCCGTCGGCGACGCCGGCCTGGGCGACGAGCTGCGCGACCAGCTGCGGTCACACCTGGAGGACCTCGAGCCCGAGGTGCTGGCGCAGGTGCTGGTGGCTGGCGTCAGCCCGCAGGAGCTGAAGGTCGGTCACGGCGTGGTGTTCGAGCTGCTCGACCGGCACGACTTCGTCCTGGACCCGCTGCCCAACCTGGTATTCACCAGGGACTCCAGCCTCTGGATCGGCGACCAGATCGCGGTGGCGAGCCTCGCGTCCGAGCGTCGGCGCCGCGAGTCCGGGCTGGCCGCGCTGGTGTACCAGCACCACCCGCGGTTTACAGGGACGAAGTGGCTGTACCGGCACGACCTCGAGCATCTCGACGGCGGTGACGTCCTGTTGCTGTCGCCCGGAGTGATCGCCATGGGCGTGGGCGAACGGACCACCGCGGCCGGAGCCGAGCGGCTGGCCCGTAACGTGTTCGACGCCGGGCTCGCGCACACGATGCTCGCCGTTCCCATGAATCAGCGCGGCGGGAACGGGCACCTCGACACGGTCTGCACGATTATCGACGTCGACTCGGTGATCATGCACCCCGCGGTCGCGTACTCGCTTACGGCGCACGTGATCACCGCGCGCGGCGACGGCCTGCGGATCTCCCGGCCGCAGCCGTTCCTTGAGGCGGCCGCGCGGGCGATGGGTATCGAGCGGCTGCGGGTCATTGACACCGGTACCGATGCGGCCGACCCCGGTGATCAGTGGGATGACGGCGGAAACGTGCTGGCGATCGGCCGCCGGGTGGTCGTCAGCCACGAGCGGAACTCGACCACCAACGCCCGCCTTCAGGATGCGGGTGTGCGCGTCATCCAGGTGCCGGGCAGTGAGCTGGGCAGCATGCGCGGGGGACCGAGGTGCATGGCGTGCCCGGTCAGCCGCGAGCCGTCGGCGCAGGCAGACGCGGCGTCCGCGGATGCGCCGCCCGGCGCGGCCCGCCCGCTGTTCAGGGAGACGATCATGCTCGCGGCGGCGGAGGCGCCCACCGGGGCTCTGCCGTCGTGGCGCGATGCCCCCATCCCGGCAGCAGGCCCTGGCGAGCACGATGCCCGGTCGAACGAGGGCAAGGACGAGGAGCTGGCCTCGGCCAGCTTAGGACCCCCGCGCCGACCTCAGCGACGGCGCTCGGCGGACCGCCTGCCGATACGGGACACGCGGAACAGGAGGGAGAAGCCGAGGATGATCAGCGCCACGACCAGGAGCATGAAGAACAGATGGACGATGGCGCCCACCACCAGGAACGCGACGACGATGGCACCGATGAGCATCAGGAAGCGAAGCATGACTACACGGTACGGCCCCTGCGCCCGCCTGTCATTACCGGCCTGGTGCGCGGATTGTCATATCTGCGGTTTTGCTCATATAGAAACGGCGAAACAGGTCTACCAGAAGGGCCATCTAGCCGGGATCGTCGCGGACCAGGTAGTGTGCGCCACGTGGAGCTAAAGGTCACGACCCGATCCCAGGGGGAGCAGACGGTTCTCTCCGTGGCGGGAGAGATCGATCTCTATACGGCGCCCACCCTGCAGTCAGAGCTGATGTCTGCGTTGTCGGCAGGTCACGTCAACCTGGTCGTGGACATGTCGGGCGTGGATTTCTGCGATTCGACCGGCATCAACGTGCTGCTTTCCGCGCACCGGCACGCGCGCGAGCGCGGCGGCGAGCTCCAGCTCGCCCGGCCCGGCTCGGCGACCAGGCGGGTGCTCCAGGTAACGGGCCTGGAGTCGGTGTTCACCGTCGTCGACGAGCCAGCCCAGGTCCCCGGCCAGTAGCTCCGGCGGCCACTATCATCCCGCTATGCCGCCGGGCGACGTAGCCGTCATCATCCCGGCCGTGAACGAGGCCGGTTCGATCGCGGCGACCGTGGCTGCCGCCCGTCGGCTCGACGGCGTGGACCTGGTCGTCGTCGTGGACGACGGCTCGCGGGACGGCACCGCCGAGATCGCCGCCCAGGCCGGTGCCCACGTAACCCGGCATGCCCGTAACCGCGGCAAGGCGGCGGCAATGGAGACTGGGGCCAGGGTCGTTTCCGAGTTCGAGGCCGCCGGACCGGTGCAGGCGCCGCGGCACCTGCTGTTCCTCGACGCTGACCTGGGCGAGACCGCAGCCCGGGCGGACCGGCTGACCGTTCCCGTCCGCGCGGGCTCGGCCGACATGACCATCGCGGTATTCAGCGAGACGGTGCGCAGGGGCGGATTTGGGCTCGTTACCGCAACCGCGGGTGCCGGGATAGAGCGCGCCACGGGCTGGCGGCCGGCCCAGCCACTGAACGGCCAGCGCTGCCTGACCAGGGCCGCTTTTACCGCTGCGCTCCCGCTGGCGCGCGGGTGGGGGGTCGAGACCGCGATGACGATCGACCTGCTGCGCCAGGGTATGCGGATCATGGAGGTGGAGGTACCGCTCTCGCACCGCGCCACCGGGAACGACTGGCGGTCGCAGCTGCACCGCCTGCGTCAGCTCCGCGACGTCTGCCTGGCGCTGGTGCGCCGCCACGGGTTGACCAGTCGGGTGACCGGCCGGGGTTCCCGACTGGGATCATGATCAGATGACCTACCGGTACTCCTACCTGGGCCCGCGGGGTACCTTCACCGAGGCCGCGGTGCAGGTCCTGCGCGCACGCGCGCCGCGTCCTGCCCGCGCTGGTACTGGCGCTGATGCGCTGGCCTGCCCGAGCATCCAGGCGACGCTGGAAGCCGTCCGGGCTGGCGATGCCACCCTCGGCGTCGTGCCGATCGAGAGCTCGGTCGAGGGCGCCGTTACCGCGACACTGGACGAGCTCGCGGTGGGCACCGAACTGGTGATCTGTGCCGAGGTTCTGGTCCCGGTGGAGTTCGCGCTGCTGGCTCTGCCTGGCACCGGGCTCAGCGAGATTAAGCGCGTTGGCGGACACCCCGTCGCGCAGCCGCAGTGCCGGAACTGGCTGGCGGCTAACCTGCCGCACGCGGAGTGGATACCGGCGGCCTCGAATTCCGATGCCGCCCGTCAGGTGGCGGAGGGTCAGCTGGATGCGGCCCTGGCGGGCGTGTTCGCCGCCGAGCTTTACGGCCTGGTCGCCGCGGCGACGCGCGTCCACGACCGTGATGACGCGGTGACCCGGTTCGTGGCCGTCCGGCTGCCCGGCTCGCCGGAGCCTCCGACCGGCTGCGATCGGACGTCGGTAGTGGCCTTCCTGGCGGACGACCACCCGGGCGCCCTGATGGACATACTCGGCCAGTTCGCGGTCAGGGACGTGAACCTGACCCGGATCGAGTCCCGGCCGACCGGCGACGGCATCGGCCGGTACTGCTTTTTCATCGACTGCGAAGGCCACGTGGCCCAGGCTCGGGTCGGCGAGGCACTGATGGGCCTGCACCGGATGTGCGCGGATGTGCGGTTTCTCGGCAGTTACCCGCAGGCCAGCGCGGCCGGGCCGGGCCGGGCCACCGGCCCGGCGGGCAGGTCCGATGCCGAATTCGCCGAGGCGTCGGACTGGCTGGCCAGAATCCGGTCGGGCCGGGCTTAGCCGCGCCGCTTAGCCGCGCGGCTTAGCCG
>JASHOV010000584.1 GCA_030038495.1 Streptosporangiaceae bacterium | reverse complement strand
CCCGATCCAATCGTTAGCGGGCCGACCGCCCAAGCCTGGGGCCCGCAGGGCCGACCAGGCGCTGATAGGCGAACGTGACAACCGCCCGGCACTCTGCTGCGGGCAGATCCATGCTCAGCGCTCCCTCGACGACTGCCAGGAACGCCAGCCCGGCGAGGCCGGCATTTTCGCCGCGGGCCGGTTCGGCTTCGCCGAACAGCATCGTCTGGATCCACTGGTTCAGGTCGGATTGCAATCTGGCGACTGCCGCGGAGTGTGCGGACCGGGCCCGGAGCGCGGCGCGCAGCCCAGCGAACTGCGCCATCTGGTTGGTTACCCAGACGACCCGGTCCACCGCGCCACGCGGCGGCTTCCTGGATCCGACTTCGAGGACAATCGCGCGGAACGCCGCCGCGAACAGGTCGTCCTTCGTCGCGAAGTACCAGTAGATCGAGTTCTGCGCGATCTTCAGTTCCCTGGCGATCGCGGCGACGGACATCGCCTCGTAGCCGCCGGCCAGCAGGCGCCGCTGAGCGGCGTCGAGTATCTCCTGGACCTTGTCCTCGCGGTCAAGCTTCGTCCGGGCTGTTGGCACTAGCGCTCCTTGACGCGCTCTCAAGAGAAGGCTAGCTTAAACCGGCTTGAGATCATCTCAAGGGTTGGTTGGTGATGGCACCGTCCTGATCAAGGGCGCATCGTCGGGCATCGGCCGGGCCGCCGCCGCGTTCGCTGCCGCAGGCTTTGATGTCATCGCTGGCGTGCGCTTTCCCGGCTTGGCGACCGCAAACGGGATGCTGGGTAGCGCGGCTGGATTGCCGGACGCCGAGTACATGACGTTCATGAGCGTTGCGGCCAGCCCGAGCAGGTAGACACCCTTGGCGCCGATACGCCCGCTGATCCTGGCCGGAGCGAGCGACCCATCACCCGTGCGCGCCGTTCCCATCTAGCAACGGGATCGTTCACCAGAACGTGACTTCCTGCGGCCTGCGCACGCCGTGACCGCGGGTCTATTGTCGATATGAAGTTGCGAAAGAAAGGGAAATTCTATGAAGGGTCTGTTTGCAAGATCTGCAACTGCGCTGCTTGGGGCCTCATTACTCCTCCTCGTCGGTCAGGGTGCACCGAGCGGTGTCACCGCCAGCGGCAGGGCACCGAGTGCTTCGGTTGTCGCTCAAGCGCGGGCCAACTTCATCAAGACCATGTCGGCCCACGCGCCCGCAGTCGGCAAGGGCGGAGGCTGGGTCTCTCCGGGCTTGAAGCACAAGGGCGCCATAAAGGCGCACAACGGGAGCGTTACCGCCACGCCTAGCGCGAACTGGTCGGGCTACGCAGACGCCGAGGCGTCGACGGCCGACACGGTCTCGAATGTCAGCGGCTCGTGGACGATACCTCGGGTGCAGTGCCTGCCGTACCCGTACCAGAACCAGGACGTGTTCAACGCGAACTGGATCGGTATCGACGGCTTCAACGACCAGACCGTCGAGCAACTGGGCAGCGCGACCCAGTGTTTCGAGGGCGTCGAGTACTACTACGTGTGGTACGAGATGTACCCGGCGAACACGGTCGAGGAGGGCACCACCGCCTGCATCAACGACAACGTCAACTGCCCGCAGCCCGGTGACCGGATCAGCGCGTCGGTGAATGTGACGTCGGCCGGTTCGGGCGAGAACAACTACACCCTTACGCTCATTGACCACAGCAGGCCGCAGGAGAGCTTCAGCGTCACTGCGCAGTGCGCGACCACAATCTGCGTGGACTCGAGCGCCGAGTGGATCGTGGAACGACCGGCGGTCGCGCCGCCGTTCGGCGTCCAGATCCTGCCGCTCTCCGATTTCACCAGGACGTTCTTCAGCCGGGCCGGCCTAGTTTCCGACGGCCGGGCGTCGGACATCCAGGGATTCACGGACGGCACTGTCTATGACATCACGATGAACGACGACACCGGCTCCTACGACCTGGACTGCGTGGACCAGCCAGCGCCGCCGGGAACGCTACTGTCGGCCACTGATCCAACCGCCTGCCCGGTGGCAACACCGTTCTGGGGAGGCGGATTTGAAGTGAGCTGGGACTCTAGCTTCTGACCGCAACCTTCGCACGTGTTGGCGCCGGGCCGGCGTTTCCTTCGGCCCGGCGCCAATGCTTTCAAGCGCACATGTCCGCACGTCACTGAGACAACAGCGGGCCCCGTCCGCTTCAGTGCGCGGGATGTGGACATCGGCGAGTGAAGCGGCCAGGCTTGGGATGGCAGTCGGCAGGGCCGGGGCTGACACCTGGAACGGGCAGACGTAAATAGGCAGCCCGGCGGCCGGCGGTTAGGAAGCCATGACTGTGTACGTGCATAAGCTGCAAGGTCAGGGCAGAGCCTTCTTCGGCAGGACTCCCAGCCCCAGTCCCTGGTTCGTTCTGACGGCCGAGACCGATGATGAGCTGCACTCCTTCGCTGCGAGCCTCGGCCTCACCCGCACCATGTACCGGCCCGGCACGCCAGCCGGACCGCACCGGGCGCCGGTAGCCGGGCACTATGACGTGACCCTCGGCGAGCGTGATCGGGCCGTGGCGCTCGGTGCACGGCCGATCACGGCGGGCGAAGCTGACAGGATGGAACGGCAGCGCGCGGCCGGGCTGGGATACAGCTAGCGGATGAACACAGGGATTTATGCCGGACGTCCTCCTTCGCCGCGAACGCCGCCGCCAGGCCGGACACGACTCGCTGCGGCGAGGTCAGCCAGGCCGACTCGTCGTCTTCGTCAGCTAGGCCAGTTCAGTAGCGCAGCCATTCATGTTCGGTGATGCGGTCCGCGAGCCGCTCCCGGACGTCAGCCTGGAACCGCCGCGTATCGACTACGAGAGGCGCGACGGCAGGCCGTACCGCTACGGCACCGGAAGCATGGGCGACGATAGCTTCCCGGACGACGGTACTTGAGACATACCCGCCCACTAACGCAACCAGGACGACAGGCCGTTGAACGATGGTGCCCGGGCGCGGCCGTCCTCCTGATAGGCGTATAGCCAAGGAAAACGGTGGCAGCTTACCCAAGTCCGGCGAGCTCCGGTTCAGTTGGGTCAGGAGCACGTACTATCGCGACATTCTTTAGCCGTCGGCTCCGGATCGTCGCTTCCAGCTTATAAGGCGAATCCTCGACCGCCACCGGCTCGCCAGTAGTCCGATCGACTGCGACCCAGCATCCAGGCACTTCACCAAGTACGGATGCCAGCGAACGTGGCTCTGCGTCAGATCGCTTCACGGCCCGCCTCCGCGGCTTTGACAATCCATACTCCCACGCTTGATTGCCTATCCGCCTACGCGGCACTGAACGGGAAGATGCCGACCGCGGGCTATCCGTCTGTCAGGCGGCACGGGAAATACCCCAACCGGGCGTGACAGTGATCAGGCCATCAGCCTGCAAGGGAGCGAGGGCCTTCCGGATAGTTGTCACGCTTACCTCGTAGGCCGCTGGTTAGACGACCCGAAGATGTGCGTGCTGAGACGCCCACCCGCCGATCCAGGAAGACAGCGCCAGCCTCTGACCGAAAGGCTGACTCCGGCAGTTCCGCGAGAGCCCCTAGTCGCTCGCCTTGACCACGCCGATGGGGCAAGACACCCCTGTACCGTGGTCGGGGCAGTAGCCGTAAGGGTTTTTACCGCTGGAAAGATACTGCTGGTGATAGTCCTCGGCGAAGTAGAACTCGGTCGCGGGC
>JASHOV010000583.1 GCA_030038495.1 Streptosporangiaceae bacterium | reverse complement strand
GCGAGGTGACGACCGCGAGGTGGACGCGGCCGCTGCGCGCGGTCGTCGGCTGGTTCCTGCGGCCGTGGGTGAGCGTCGTGACCTTCAGCTTGGTAATGATCGCCTGGCACGTACCCGCCCTGTTCGATCTTGCCAACCGCAACCACGCCGTGCAGACGTGGCTCGCGCACGGGAGCTTCCTGGTGGCCGGAGTCCTGTTCTGGCTGCAGTTCATCGAGTCGCCGCCGTTCCGCCGGAAGATGCCGCTGACCTCGCAGGCGGTCGCGCTCGTCGGCACCAACGTCCTGATGTGGCTGCTGGCGATGGCAATGGGCATCCTCACCTCGACGTCCTGGTACTCGGTCTACAACCACATACCGGGCGTCACGCTGCCGGCGTTCGCCGACCAGCAGATCGGCGCGGGCATCCTGTGGGTGTGCGGCGACTTCTGGGCCATCCCGACGCTGATCTACGTCGTGCGTAAGATCATCGCCGAGGACGGCGGTGTCGGCTCGGCGGTCGACCGCATCCTCGGCCGGGGCTCGCGCCGGTACCAGTGGGCAAACCGGTCCTGATCTGCCCCTGCTGGCTGTGCGGCCCGTGTCGAAATCCGGGGCCGACATTCGTATAGGGAACGAGAGCCGGTCGCGAGCGGCCGGTCCCGTTCACCACGAGGAGCCTGCCATGCCGCAGTACCTGGTCAGCATCTACCAGCCCGACGGCGACCCGCCGCCGCCCGAGGTTCTGGAGCCGATAATGGCCCGCCTGGCCGACCTCACCGGCCGCATGCGGGCCGCGGGAGCCTGGGTATTCAGCGCCGGTCTGCTGCCGGCCAGCACCGCCACCGTGCTGCGAGCCGATGACGGCCGGGTCGCGATCACCGACGGCCCGTTCGTAGAGGGCAAGGAGCATCTCGGCGGGTTCAACGTGATCAGCGCCGCCGACCTGGACGCCGCACTGTCCTGGGCGCAGGAGCTAGCGGAGATAACCACGCTGCCGATCGAGGTCCGGCCCCTGCAACCGTATGGCTGAGCTGGCCGCGGCCGAGATAGGCCGGGTGTTCCGCGAGGAATACGGACGCGCGGTCGCGGTGCTCGTCCGCGTCCTCGGCGACATCGACCTCGCCGAGGACGCGGTCCAGGACGCCTTCGCGGCGGCGCTGACGCACTGGCCGACGGCCGGCCTGCCGGCCAGCCCGGCCGGCTGGATCATCACGACGGCGAGGAACAAGGCCACGGATCGGCTGCGCCGGGAGGCGCTGCGCCCCGACCGCCAGGCCGAGGCAGCCCGGCTGCAGGCGATCCGCACCGAGGCCGCGGAGGAAGCCGTGCCCGACGACCGGCTCCGGCTGATCTTTACCTGCTGTCACCCGGCGCTGAGCACCGCCGCGCAGGTGGCCCTCACGCTGCGGCTGCTCGGCGGGCTCACCACCGTCGAGATAGGACACGCATTCCTGGTACCGGAGCCCACCATGGCGCAGCGGCTCGTGCGCGCCAAGGGCAAGATCCGCGACGCCGCGATCCCGTACCGCGTGCCGACCGAGGCCGAGCTGCCCGGCCGGCTCCCGCCCGTGCTCGCGGTCGTCTACCTCATCTTCAACGAGGGATACGCCGCCAGCTCGGGCGACTCGCTGGTCCGGCCCGACCTCTGCGCCGAGGCGGTCAGGCTCGGCCGGCTGCTCGCCGAGCTCATGCCGGATGAGCCCGAGGTGGCCGGCCTGCTCGCGCTGATGCTTCTGGCCCAGTCGAGAGCGGCCGCGCGCAGCACCGCCGACGGCGGCCTGGTGCTGCTGGCGGATCAGGATCGTGGTCGCTGGGATCGCGAGCTCATAGCCGAGGGCCAGGCGATTGTCCGCGCCTGCCTGCGCCGCAACCGGCCCGGCCCGTACCAGATTCATGCCGCGATCAACGCCGTCCACAGCGACGCGGGGACCGCGGCCGATACCAGGTGGGACCAGATCGTGCAGCTCTACGACCAGCTGCTGGTGGTTGCCCCGAGCCCGGTCGCGGTGCTGAACCGGGCGGTCGCGGTCGCGGAGGTGGACGGACCGCAGGCGGGTCTCGATCTCATCGCCGAGCTGCGGCTGGACGGCTACTACCTGTTCCACGCCGTCCGGGCTGACCTGCTCCGCCGCGCCGGGCGAACCGAAGAGGCCGCCGGCGCTTACGAGATCGCGCTAGCTCAGTGCGGCAATGCCGCCGAGCGCCAGTTCCTGAGCGGCAGGCTGCGCTCGCTCTCGGGGCACTGAGCCCACCTTCTTCCCTGTCTGGAAGCCGCCGAACAGTACCGAGAGCAGCAGCAGGATCACCAGCAGCGCGACGATCCAGAGCAGGCACCCCACGGCTCGGTTACGCGGTCGCCACCGCCTGCGCCGGCCCTCTCCACCCCGCCACCCGCCGTTCCCTGCCATGGCTGCCTCCGTCCCGCGCGCTCCTGTCTGGAGCACAGGCAACTGCCCGGTGCAAGCCCAATGAATCACTGCATCGGATTTGGGTAGCTGCCGCGCCGTGGAGCGTATTGCGCGAAAGTGGCTGCTGGGTGCGGGCGCCGTTGGCGTGTCCGTGGTGGCGATCCTGGTCCTCGTCGTGATCCTCGCGGCCGTGCACCTGCTGCCGCAGCTGCGCAACCCGTTCGCGACCACCACGTCGATCCGGACCGGGCCCGCCGTGCTGAAGTCGATCACCACGCTCAGCCGGTACGAGGCGGCCGACGGCACCTACCAGGTAGTGGTCGACCTGTCGACGCACACCTCGTTCATTCCGTCGTTCATCGCCGGCAGCCAGACTCTGTTCATCGGCGACGGCAGCGTGATCGCCTACGTCGACTTCTCCGGGCTCAAGGGCAGCGCACTGCAGATGAACGCGGCCAGGACCGCGGTGACGGTGCACCTGCCTGCCGCGCAACTCGAGCCGCCGGTGCTGAACGTCGACCAGTCCTACGTATTCGCCGAGCAGCAGGGACTGGTGAACCGAGTCGGCAGTTTCTTTTCCGGGAACCCGAACAGCCAGCAGTCGGTCTATATCGCCGCCGATCAGAAGATCTCCAGCGCGGCGGCACACAGCGGGCTGGTCACTGACGCCGAGCGCAACACTACGGCGATGCTGACGTCGATGCTGACCTCGCTCGGGTTCCAGCACGTCGCCGTCGACTTCGCCCGGTCGTAGCGGTGCTGCCGCGGCGCTCCGCGAGAGCCGGGACGACCCCAGGCACATCAGTTCCACAAGCAGGCGCAGGAGCACGACGCAGTGCCGGAAATACGGGAGAGCCTGCTCAAGCTGCAGGGCACGACCCACCCGTTCGCCGTGATCAGGTTCGCCGAGCCGGACCGCCGGGCCGATGAGAGCGAGTACCGTGACATCCTCGCGGGCAATTACCCCCGGCGCGAGGACGACCCGAGACGTCGGTGGGCGACGAGTTCAGGGCGGCCGCGAAGTCGTACACGACTCATGGAACCGCAGCGCCGACCCGCTGATCGGCGCGGTTCGGGGCGTGGCCAACGGCGCCGTGGATGCCAGGACGCGCTGTTCAACCGCTTCGGCGGCGGCAACGACCGGACGGCGCTCCTGGGCGATGCGTCTGCGCCGCCGCGACCGCGATCTTGTTAGTGGGAAGGGTTAGGGGCCTGTGGGGCCCCTAACCCTTCCCACTAATCGGGTTGTCCGCTAAGCCGGGTCTGCAATCGGCGCATTCCGCCTAGCCAGCGATCGCGGTCCTCGGCCCTTCGGCGTTCATAGGTCGCGACCTCGGGGTGCGGCAGGATCAGGAACTGCTCGGCCCGTACGGCCTCCAGCACGGTCGCGGCCACGTCATCGGGGTCGAGCACCCCGTCGACCGCGGCCTGGGCCGATCCGCCGCCCGTGCTGATATCGGCAGTTCCGGCGTCGGCCGGCAGCGCTTCCTCGCGGAGCTCGCGGCGGCTCGTGGCGAGCAGGTTCGACGTCACCGCCTGCGGGCACAGTGCCGAGACCCGGAGCCCTCGTTCCCCATAGGTAATGGACAGCCACTCCGCCAGTGAGACCGCGGCGTGCTTGGTCACCGCGTAGGGTGCCGAGCCGAGCTGCGTGAGCAGGCCGGCCGCGGACGCGGTGATCACGATGTAGCCGCTTCCGCGCGCCAGCATTCCGGGCAGCAGGGCCCGGGCGGAATAGATATGACTCTGCACGTTGATGGCCCAGATCCGCTGCCAGGCGTCGTCCGGCACCTCGACGCCGCCGGCCACGATGATGCCCGCGTTGGAGAAGAACAGGTCGACCGGGCCGAACACGTCCTCCGCGCCTGCGACCAGCGCCTGCACGTCGGGCTCGTGCGACATGTCGGCCGACATCGCCAGGGCCGGGAATCCGGCCGCCTCGATGTCCGCCGCCGCCTTGGCGGCGCCGGGACCGTCGATGTCGGCGACCACGACGCCCTTGGCGCCCGCGATCGCGAGGGCGGCCGCGATCGACCGGCCGATACCGCTGGCCCCGCCGGTAACGACCGCTACCTTGTTCGCGATCTCCATGCGATCATGCCCTCCTGGTCGTGGACCGTCCCGTGGCTGAGCGGCCCGTGGCTGAGCGGCCCGTGGTTGAGCGCCCCGTGGTTGAGCGCTCGGCCATGTCCGCCCACGCCGCCAGGTCAGGGTCGGCGGCGATCAGGTCCGCGTACTTCTTGCGGGCGGCCTCGCGCTTGGCGGGAATGTACTCGGTCGGCCACAGGCCTTCCTGCGGCTC
>JASHOV010000582.1 GCA_030038495.1 Streptosporangiaceae bacterium | reverse complement strand
GGCCGCCGACGGCATGCTCGCCGGGCCGGACGGCGCGCCGTCGGTGAGCTACGGCGAGCTGGTGCGCGGTCAGTACCGGGCGGAGCGGGTACCCGCCGACGCGCCGGTCACGCCCGCCGGGCGGTGGCGGGTCGCGGGCCACCCGGCCCGCACGGCCGGAGCGGCCGACGTGGTCACCGGCCGCAAGAGGTTCCCCTCCGATCTGCGGCTCGACGGCATGCTGCACGGCTGCGTCCTGCATCCGCCCAGCGCGGGCGCGCGCCTGGTCAGCGCCGACACCAGCGCCGCCGCGGCGCTGCCGCGTGTCACCGTGATCAGGGCCGAGGATCAGATTGGCGTGCTGGCCGCCGACGCCGGGACCGCGCGCCGCGCGCTGGCCGCGATCAGCGCGGAGTGGCAGGAGGCACCGGGGCCGCGAGCCGCCGAGCTTGAGCCCTGGCTCCGCGCGCGCCGGTCCGACGGCGACGGGAGGTTCGGCCCGTTCCGGCATGAGGACGGGGATGCCGAAGCGGCAATCCGCGCGGGCGCAGTCCGGGTGCAGGCGCGCTACAGCGCCGCGTACGTCGCACACGTGCCGCTTGAGCCGCGCGTCGCCCTGGCCCGGTGGAGCGGCGACCAGCTGACGGTGTGGGCCGCCACATCGACGCCGTTCCGGGCCCGGCGCGAGCTCGCCGACGCGCTTGGTCTGCGGGAGCGCGACGTGCACGTGCTCGTGCCGGATTTCGGCGGCGGGTTCGGCGGCAAACACGGGTCGGCGGTAGCGCTCGAGGCCGCGCGGCTGGCGCGAGCGGCCGGGTGCCCGGTGCGGGTCCAGTGGAGCCGCGCCGACGAGTTCACCTCCGGCTACCTGCGGCCGGCCGCGTTCATCGACGTGGCGAGCAGCGCCGACGACGCCGGCCAGCTGACCGGCTGGAGCTTCGCGAACCTCAATTCCGGCTCGGCCGGAATCATGACCCCTTACCGGATACCGCACCAGCGGATCCGTTACCAGCCGTCGGACGCGCCCCTGCCGCAGGGCTCGTATCGCGCGCTGGCGGCGACCGCCAATAACTTTGCCCGCGAGTCGCACATGGACGAGGTGGCCGCCGCCTGCGGTGCCGATCCTGTCCAGTTCCGGCTCCGCCATCTGGCCGACGACCGGCTGGCCGAGGTGCTGACCAGGGCGGCCGCTGAGATCGGCTGGGCGGACGCCCAGCCGCCTGGCACCGGCACCGGGATAGCGCTCGGCCTGGAGAAGGAGGGCCGGGTCGCCACCGCGGCGCGGGTGCGGGTGGGCGCCGATCACGGCGTCGAGATCCTCGACCTGGTGACCGTGGTGGACTGCGGCGCAGTCGTCCACCCCGACGGTCTGGTCAACCAGGTCGAGGGCGCGGTCATGATGGGCCTGGGCCCGGCGCTGTTCGAGCAGATCGAGTTCGACGGCCGCCGGGTCCTGAACGGCTCCATGATGCGCTACCGGGTGCCGCGGCTGGCCGACCTGCCCGTGAATCTGCGCGTGGTGCTGCTGGACCGGCCGGACCAGCCCTCGGTGGGCGGCGGCGAGGCGCCGATCATCGGGGTCGCGCCCGCGATCGCCAACGCGATCTTCCGCGCCTCCGGAATGCGCCTGCGCTCGATGCCGCTGATCCCCGGCGGCCGATAGCCGCTGCCGCTACCGTACTGTCCGCCGGCTGAGCAGCCACCGCGCGAGGGCGACGAGCACCGCCAGGGCGGTCGCCGCGGTCATGGCGATGAACCCGTCCGCGATCCACTGCACCGCGCTCAGCGCCAGCGCAGTGTGCGTGGTGTCGACCGCGCGGTCGTGGATGGAGCCGGCGACCACGGCGGCTGCGGCGTACGCCAGCGCGGGTACCGGGATGATCGCGTAGGCCGACCGAGCCCGGACGCCCGTCGCGGCGGCCAGCGTGCCGGCGAGCACAAAGGCGCCGAGCGCGCGGCCGGGGTCGCGTTCGGAGGCCACCGTGAACGCCGCACCGAGCGTTGCGGCGCCCAGCACCATGAGCAGGCCAGCCCAGGCTGGAAGGCGGCCCCAGCCTGTGCTGCTCTGGCCCGTTGGCTCCGGCATCCGCTCCCCGCATCCTTCCGCCACGCCTGCGTTCAGGTTGCGTTCAGGCTTGGGCAGGTACTCTCTTCCGCAAGGGTAATAGCCGACCGAAGCCGGACAGGACGGGCGCGCGGGGCCCGGCAAGCGGGTGCGGGGCTGCTGGCTGGCTTGCTCGCTTGGCTGGTATCTGCCGAATTAGCGTAGATTCTGGCTGGGTCGAGGTTGAAGTTGAGGAGTCTGACCGTGCGTAGCCTGAAGCTCGGTCCGGTTACCGTCGGCCGCGTCGGCTACGCGGTCGCGTGCATGGCATCGGCCGTGATCCTCGTGGTGGCCGGCTATGCCCATAAGGTCGTCACCCTGACCGACGCGCTCGGCGTCGGCGTCAGGCTCGGCGCCGCCCCCTCTGCCGACTCGATGTCCGGCCCGATGAACATCCTGGTGATGGGCCTGGAGAGCCGGACCACCCTGCAAGGGCAGGATCTGTCGGTCCAGCAGCTCACGGAGACGCACTCGGGCAACGAGTCGGCGGTGGAGGCCGGCCTTGAGGGCTCGCAAGACACCGACACCCTGATCCTGATCCACGTCTTCGCCGGCGGGCAGAAGGCGGTCGGCTTCTCGATCCCGCGCGACGACGTCGTCAACTTCCCGCACGCCACCTATGACGGGCTTACCGAGGGCAAGATCGACGCGGCGTACGCCTACGCCTACGACGAGTCGCTCGGCCAGACCGTCAACAGCACCATGACCCAGGCTCAGCGGTACCTGGCTGCCAACCAGGCGGGCCAGCTGTTCGAGGTGCAGACCGTCGAGTCGGTCACCGGCGTGCACATCGACCACTTCATCGAGTCAGACATCATCGGCTTCTACGAGCTAGCCCAGCAGTTCGGCGGGCTGGAGATCTGCATCCGCCCGGCCCCCGCCCAGGGCGGCCTGCGCGCCGGGGCGAACCTGACCGACTACGATCCGCTCACCGGCACCGACAACTCAGGATTCGACGCGTACAGCGACGGCTACAACCGCAAGCAGGGCGGCGAGCAGTACCTGCACCTGTCCGCGGCGCAGTCGCTGGCCTACGTCCGCTCGCGCGACACCCTGCCGGGGATTGACATCGGCCGCACCGCCCGGCAGCAGGCCGCCATCGAGTACATCGTGTGGAAGCTGAAGACCGGCGGCGTGCTGACCGACATCCCGGCGATCACCACCATGCTGTCCCAGGCGCAGAGCTATCTCATGTACGACAGCGGCTGGAACCTGCTCGACTTCGCGCAGGACATGCGCGCCCTGTCCAGCAGCAACCTCCACCTCACCACGCTGCCCGAGATATCGACGAACGACGTCTACGTCCCCGGCTACCCCGGCTTGCAGAGCGTGAACTACATCGACGTGCCGCAGCTCCAGCAGCAGGTCAGCGAGGCGTTCTACGGGTCCTCGATGATCCCTTCGACGGCCTCGTCGGTGACCGTGAACGTCTACAACGGCAGCGGCACCGACGGGCTGGCCGCGGACGTCTCGCAGGACCTCGGCGCGATGGGCTACAAGGCCGGCGCCGTTGAGAATTCCTCCTCCCAGTCGCAGCCGGTCCAGGACGACACCGAGGTCTTCTACGGCGCGGGCAGCGCCACCGCGGCGAACGCGCAGGTGATCGCCGACGTCATGGGCGTGCAGTCCGCCACCCCGCTGTCCTCGCTGGCGGCCGGCCAGGTGGAAGTGCTGCTCGGCTCCCAGGTCACCGCGCAGGCACCAGGGCTGGAGATGCTCGGCGCGGACAGTGTCAATGCCTCGGACTACGTCAGCGCCGCGGAGCAGAACGACCAGTCCGTCCCTGCGAACGTCCAGGCCGCCGCCAACGCCGGCTCGCAATTCGACGTGCCCGCCTACTCGCAGGCGCACAGCACGCCGTCCGCGTCCCCGTCGTCCACCCCTGCTGCCCCGTCCAAGCCGGGTTCCGCTCGCCGGAAGTCCTCGTCACGTCATTCAAAGAAGCCGACAAGCAGCAGCTCGTACTCGAACCCGCCGTACGGCCTCACGACCTGCCCATACTAATCTCACAGTCCCTTCCCCGGGTTGAGGATGCCGGCCGGGTCCAGCGCCGACTTGATCGCCTGGTGCACGGCCATCGACTCGGCGCCCAGCTCGTCGGCCAGCCAGCGCCGCTTGACCATGCCCACGCCGTGCTCGCCGGTGAGCGTGCCGCCTAGCTCGAGCGCCGCGCGGAAGACCTCGTCGGCCGCCGCCCACACCGGCTGCGGCACCTCGGGCAGGCCGCGGTCGAACACGAAGACGGGGTGCAGGTTGCCATCACCCGCGTGCGCGACCGTGGCGATGAACACGCCGTGCCGCTGCGCCGCCCGCTCGATCCTGGCGACCATGTCCGGCAGCCGGGTTCTGGGCACGCAGACGTCCTCCACCAGCCCGATGCCGAGCCGCTCTACCGCGGGATAGGCGAGCCGGCGCAGGTCGAGCAGCTGCCGCGACTCGGCCTCGGTACCCGACACCTCGGCCATGGTGGCGCCCTCGGCCAGGCACAGCTCACGCATCCGGCCGGCCCCCTGGCGGGCCGAATCGCTGTCGTCCTGCCCGATGAGCAGCGCCTGCACCCCGGCACCGAAGCCGGTGTGCTTCCACTCGTCAATCGCCCGCAGGGTGGCTGAGTCCATCAGCTCCAGCAGGCTCGGCCGGACCCTGGCGGCGATGATGGCGGTCGCCGCCCGTGCGGCGGCGGCGAAGCCAGGAAAGCCCGCGGCCACCGTGGTCGGGTAGATATCGGGCCGGGGCCGCAGCCGCAGCGTGGCCGAGGTGATCACGCCAAGGGTTCCCTCGGAGCCGACGAACAGGCTGGTGAGGTCGTACCCGGTCACACCCTTCACGGTCCGGCGGCCGGTGCGCAGGAGGCGGCCGCCGGCCAGCACCACCTCGAGCCCGAGCACCGAGTCGCGGGTCACGCCGTACTTCACGCAGCGCAGGCCGCCGGCGTTGGTGGCGAGGTTGCCGCCGATCGTCGAGATCTCGTAACTCGAAGGATCCGGCGAGTACATGAGACCGTGCGCCGCGGCCGCCCGGTCCAGGTCGGCATTGACGACGCCCGCCTCGGCGACCGCTATCTCGTTGGCCGCGTCGACCTCCAGGATCTCCGTCATCCTGGCGGTCGACAGCACCACGCAGCCGTCAGTCGCCGTAGCGCCGCCCGCGAGGCCCGTGCCCCCGCCGCGCGGCACCACAGGGACAGCGTGCCGCTGGGCCCAGGCCAGCGTGGCGGCCACGTCCGCGGTACTGCGCGCGATGACGACGCACAGCGGGTCGCCCGGGGTAACTACCGGAGTCTGATCGCGCCGGTAGCTGTCCAGCACATCCGGATCGGTGATGACCTGCGCGTCCGGCACCTCGGCCCGCAGCGCGTCCAGCTTGTCGCTCATGCTGCCGATTATGAGTTATGTTCGTCCTCAACGCGGCGGGCGGAATCGGAGGCATCAGTGAGCGAGATCGAGTCGGCACCACCGGGAGTGGACCCGACTGTGCCGAGCCCGGCTCGGCTGTATGACTATTTCCTCGGCGGCACGCACAATTTCCAGGCCGATCGTGACCTGGCCGAACAGCTTCGGGCCAGGATTCCGGACTTCGCGGATGCGGTGCTCGCCAACCGCGGCTTCCATGTCCGCGCGGCCGCCTGGATTGCGAGCCAGGGCATCAGCCAGTTCCTCGACCTCGGCTCCGGCCTCCCCACAGCGAACAACACGCATGAGACGGTCCAGGCGCTGAATCCCGACGCGAAGGTCGTGTATGTCGACAACGATCCCATCGTCGGCGCCCACGCCAGCGCGCTGCTGGCCGCAAACAAGTCCACGGCGCTGGTCGTGGCCGATATGCGCGACCCGGTCACGGTGCTGGCCAGCCCGGTCCTGCGGGACACGATCGATCTCCACGCGCCGGTCGGCCTGCTGATGAGCGCGGTGCTGCATTTCATTCCCGATGACGGCGACCCCTGGGGCCTGGTCGCCAGGTACGTTGCCGCGGTCGCGCCGGGTAGTTACCTGGCGGTGTCCCATGGCACGCTGGACCGCATGCCGCCAGATCAGATTCAGGCCGGCAGGGACGGCTACGCGCGTTCCTCGGCCAACGTGTACATGCGGCCGGAGGCCGACATCGCCCGGTTCTTCGACGGACTCGAGATGCAGCCGCCGCGGCCGGACGCCGAGCCGGAACTCACCTATGTCGGCCTCTGGGGCGCCGAGGACGTCGAGGCCGCCGACAGCGATGGCTCGCGGGGCCTGTACTGCGGGGTCGCGCGCAAGCCGTAAGCCCGCCAGCTTCCCCCGGCCGCCCGCGCCCAGCAGGGCCGACACCAGCACGCGGTCGCCGTCCAGCAGCCACATCAGCAGATCCCGTTCGTCGCCGGCCGTGGCCAGGCGCGGCTCGCAGCCCGGCACGATCGCCCGGTGATACTCCACCTCGGCCAGGGCCGGGACCTCTCCCCCGGCCAGCAGGTCCTCGACGGCGGCCCAGGCGATGGAGTTGTTGACGTGGCCGGCGGTGTCGAAGTCGGCCGCGCGCAGCGGCCACGGACGGCCGCCCGGAGACGCGGCCGGACGGGGATGCGACAGCCGGGCCGAGACGACCCGCCCCCGAGTCGACTCCCCGTAGACCCGCAGGAACTCCTCGTCGAGGGGAACGGGCCGCCCCGATGCCGGGCTGACCGCGGCCCAGACCACACGGGCCTGGAGGAGATCGCCCGTGGCGCCGGTCCCCGTGGTACCCGACACCGTGGTCGTCCGCTCGGCCCACCGGGGCCCGGTGCCAGAGCAGAAGGTCCGCAGCGTGATGCGCTCCCCCATCGTCGGCAGCCGGCCGATCTCGACCGCGCACCGCCGGACCAGCCAGACCGCGGGCCCGAGCAGGCCCGAGTCGGCCAGGTCGTCCTCGGCCACGGCCTGCAGGTACCGGGCGAGCGCGTCCAGCCGCAGCCGCCCCGACGGGCTGACGTCGGTGCTGCGGACCAGCCGGCGAGACGTGTAGACGCGGCCGGAGGCCGGCTCGGCCAGGAATACGGGCGCGGTCCGGTTCATGCTGCCAAATTCTGGCCGACCCAGCCTGACGCGCATCGGGTGACCCGCCGGTCCCGGCGGCGATCGCTATATCCTTTATGCTGGCACCAAGACCATCACGCCGGGCGGCCCCGTGCTTGGGCAGGCCGCGGCGGACCGCCAGCCTTGCGTTGTGGCAGTTCTGAACGTTTCGGCAGGGCGGCACAATAACCCAATGTGGCGGTATCCCCATTAGGTTTCGCGCCCAGCGTCGATGTGCGTGCGGATTCACGGGGTTAACCAGGAAGGCACGTCCGAATGCGGGGCACCATGGCGACCGGGGCTATGCGCACGCGCGCCTGCCCGTTGTCCGCGCCGCCGCGCAGTGCGGTCCCGGCCGGCCAGTGTCCCGGTCCCGATACCGGGCGGCGCCGATGACCGTCAACCAGCGACGCGGCCTGTCGGTCGGCGCCACCGCGCCAAGCGCGGTAACTTTCCCCAGGCTGGGGCGCCTGGGCCCGGCCACGCTGCGGACCTGGAGCCTGCCGGCCCGCCTGCAGGGCCTCGGCGCTCTTGTGATCTACGCCACAGTGTGGCTGGTGCATTATGTCCCGGCGCTGGTACTCCATCCGGGCCTGCCCCAGCTTGACCAGTCGAGCATGGACCCGAATTTCTTCGTCTGGAGCCTGCGCTGGTGGCCTTATTCGGTCGGGCACGGTATTAACCCGATGGCAACGAATCTCATCGGTGCTCCGGCCGGCTTCAACCTGTCGTGGCTTACCACGGTGCCGGCAATTTCCCTGCTGGCCGCTCCGGTAACGGTGATATTCGGCCCGATCGTGACTTTCAACCTGCTCGTTGCCATAGCGCCGCCGCTGGCGGCCTGGGCAGCGTTCGTGTTGTGCCGCCGGCTCACCGGCCGGTTCTGGCCCGCTTTTGCCGGCGGGGTGGTATACGGGTTCTCCGCGTATGAAATGGACCACACGGTCGCCGGGCACCTGAATCTCACCTTCTGCCTGCTGCTGCCGCTGATGGCCTACCTGGTCCTGCTGTGGCGGGACGGCAGGGTGTCATCGGTGCTGTTCGTGAGCCTGCTCGCCCTCGGGCTGATCCTCCAGGCGCTGATCTTCCTCGAGACCTTCGCCGGGCTGACGCTGTTCTGGGTGGCAGGGCTGCTCGCCGCCTACTTCCTGGCGGACCGCTCGCTCCGGCCCATGATCGCCCGGCTCAGCCGGAAGGTTGGCCTCGCGTACCTGGCGGCCGTTGTGCTGCTGCTGCCCTATCTCATCTACGTGATTGCGAACGCGCCCGTCGGCTACAGCCTCATAACACCGCGGGCGAACTCGCTCAACCTGGAGAGCCTGATCGTTCCCCGGCCTTCCCGGACCCTCGGGATCGGCTGGCTCCACAACGCCTCGGCCCGGCTGCCGGATTATTCCCTGGCGGGCTACGTGGGCGTACCCCTGCTGCTCCTGGTCCTGGGGCTGGCCCTGTGGAGCTGGGACCGGAAGATCACCCGGTTCCTCGTGATCATGTTCGTGCTCGCGATCCTCGTCGCGCTCGGACCGGATGTCACCGTGGCCGGCCACGCGATCCCGCTTCCCTGGGCACTGCTATGGAAGCTGCCGTTCGCTCGCAGCGCCTTCCCGGTGCGGTTCGTGGTCTTCGGTTACCTCGCGCTCGCCGTGATGGTGTCCGTATGGCTATCCGCGCCGATCCGGCTGACCACGCTGCGATGGGTGCTCGCCGCGGTTGCGGTCGCGGCGGTGATCGTGAACATCCCGCGGATCGTGGTCCCGCATCCGAATCCGCGATCGCAGTTGCCGAGCTTCATCACCTCCGGCGAGTACAAGCGCTACCTGACCCGCGGCGAGACGGTCCTGGTGATCTCCGACCGCGGTAACGCCGGCATGCTGTTCTCGGCGGAGACCGGCTTTTACTTCAAGATCGTCGGCGGGTTCGTCAACCAGGCAATGACCGGGGGAGATGGGCGGGGCACAGACCTGCCAGCCTGGGTTTCCTCGCTGCAGTACCCTACCGCGACCACGGACCAAGACGCTTCTTACCTCCTCCGGCATACCGGGATCGGCGCCGTGCTGTTCGAGAACAACTTCCCCCAGCCGGGACTGCTCAGCGCGTTCTACGGCCTGGGACTGCACAGCCGGGTCATCGGCGGCATCACGCTGTTCAACCTGCAGCACGGCGGTCAGCCGCGGACTACGCGGTCGCAGGCCATCGGCTGAGCCGGCCGCCGCCACCTGCATCGGCTCTGCCTCAGCCGGGCTCGGACCACTGGTGAAACGCGGCGTTGAGCCGCTCGTTCCTGCGCTCCACCATCCAGTGCCACTCCGGATGGGTGAGCGCGTACAGATCTCCGCGCGTGATCGCGCGGACGACCACCGCGCCGGCCTCGTCCGGGCTGATCCAGCGGTAGGCCGGGTTGTCGTCACGGGAGATGTCGACGTCGGCGAGCCCCCGGTCAGCGAGGTGTGCGGGGCGGTTGCGCGAGCTGGTATCAATGTTGGTGCGTACGGTGCCCGGGCACAGCACCGTCGCGCCGACCTTCGATCCTTCCTGGCGAAGCTCGGCGGCCAGGGCCTCGGTCAGCGCGACCACGCCGAACTTGGTCACGGAGTAGGCACCGAGCCCCGGCGTCGCCACCAGCCCGGCCATCGACGCGGTGTTGACAATGTGGCCGCCATCCGGATTCTCGCGGAGGATCGGCAGGAACGCCTGGACGCCGTGGATCACGCCGAACAGGTTAACGCCGATGATCCACTGCCAGTCGTCCATCGTCAGGTCGGCGATCGGTGCCATCGGCCCCACGCCGGCGTTGTTGCAGACAACGTGCACGGTGCCGAAGTGTCGGACGGCGGATTCCGCGAGCGCCTGTACGCTGCCCCGGTCGCTGACGTCCGCCTCGATGCCGACAGCGCCGAGTTCGCCGGCCGCGGCCTGCAGCGGCCCTGGCTCGATATCGGCGATGATCACCTGCATGCCCTCGGCGCTGAGCTGCCGGGCGATGCCCTTGCCAATGCCGGAAGCGCCGCCGGTTACCACGGCGACCTTCCCGCGCAGGTCCGGCAGTGCGCTCACCGTGTGTCCGTACCTACCCGGTTGCGGCCGGCCACGGCGGGCCTGCCGATCCCGTGCTGGCGCAGCTTCCTGTAGATGGTGGCGCGGGAGATGCCAAGCTCGCGGGCGGCGGCTTCTGTGTCCCATTCCGCGTCCCTGAGCGCGCCAAGCAGCGCCTGCCGTTCCGCCTGCTCGAGCCGGGACGGGGCGCGGGCCCGGCCGGCCCCGGCGTAGCCGGCGGGCAGGTCGTCCACCGTGATGTCGCCGGACATGGAGCGCACCAGGGCGGTGGCGATCACCTGGCGCAGCTGCCGCACATTTCCCGGCCAGGCGCCGTCCGCGAGCACCGCGAGCGCCTGCGCGCTGCAGCGCGGGCGCGGGGGCTCGGGCCGCAGTTCCGCGATGATCTCCGCGACCAGGGCGGGAACGTCGGCTCGCCGGTCCCTCAGCGGCGGCACGTGCAGGACCACGGGGAACAGCTCGGTCAGCGAAGCCAGCGCCGGGTGCCCGGCGGCAGGCCCGGTCGCGGTGGCGACAAGGCGTGCCTGTGCAGTCTGCGCGAGGCGCGCGGCCGACCCCGCCAGGCCGGGGCGCAGGCAGTCCAGATGCCGCAGGACGACGGTCCGGCGCGGGTCGGCCAGCGCGGTGTTCAGCTGCGAGGTCCACTCCCCGGTGGCCAGCTCGTGGTCGGCGGCGTCCAGGACGGTCAGCTGTCCTGAGCCCGCGGCCCGCTCGTGCAGCCCGCGGGCCAGCAGGGTCTTGCCGGTGCCGCGCTCGCCGGTGACCAGCACCGGCAGCCGCGCCGTCGCGGCCTTCTCGAGCTGACCGAGCAGCCGCTCCCGTGAGAATGACCGCTGCCGCGGGCGCGCTCGGGCGGGCGGCTCGGCGCAGGGGGCCAGTATCACCAGCGCGGCACCGCGACCCGCCAGCTCGGATAGCGGCAGCCGCCGGGCGGTAACCGCGCGGTCCCCGGCCAGCTGCAGCGTCGCGGTACGCTCCCTGTCCCGTGCGGTGCCGCTGCGTGCCCACTGGCGCAGCAGCTCAGGGTCCGCGCCGTCGAGCATGCGAACGGCCGCGGTGGTCGCCAGGAAGAGGTCCGCGCTGACCGCCACGACCGGCAGCGAGTACCGCCGGGACACGCGCAGGAGCTCGTCGAGCATCACCCGGCTGGCGGCCGAGCTCTGCGCCAGGAGGCGCGCCTCGATCGACCGGGCGAACTCGCTGATGAAAGGCACGAGCAGCCCGTTCGTCAGCCGGTACGGGCAGTTGACGTTCAGCAGGCCGACCAGCCGGCCGGTCACCGGGTCCCGCACGGGCGCCCCGACCGTCGTTGCCTCGCTCTCGTGCGCGCGGAAGTGCTCGCTGCCCGCGACGATGAACGGCTGCTGCCGCTCGACGGCGGTGCCCAGGCCGTTCGTTCCGACCATGTCCTCGCCGAAGCGCGCGCCGGCGACCGCGCCACGCGCTTCCAGCCGCGGGATCAGCGCCCGATCGCCGACGACGTACCGGACCAGCCGGCACTCGCGATCGGCGAGGAACGACCACACCGGCATCCCGGTGAGCTGGCAGGCGAGCCGGTCGACGACCGGCCCGGCCGCGTTCATGAGCCGTTCCGGCAGCGCGGCCTCCTCATCGCGGGGCAGGTCGGTGCCCGCGGGGTCGACCCCGCTGAGCAGTGAGCGGCGCCACGACAGGACGATCTCCCGCCGGACGCCGCAGGTCACTGGCGGTAGCCGGTCGGGATCTCCGGCAGCGAGGAAACGCTCCCTCACCTGAAGCGTCCGCCGCCATGCCTCCCGGCCGGCCGGGACTGTGCTCGGCTCCGAGCTCACGGGCTGCCTCCTGCCCGGAGGATCGCACAGCTTCCCGGCACCGGAAACCCCGGCTGCCGCCCCGCGGCATGCCCGTTCGCGCCGCACGTCCGTTCCGGCAGCACAGCGGCTCACGGCCGCGGATCCGCCGTGCGCGCCACGCCGGGACCTGGCGCCAGCGGGACGTTCGCCTTCATCCACCGCAGCTGCTGCTCGACCATGTCGAACGCCTCGTCCGCATGCGTCAGGATGTAGAACCGCCGCTCGCGGATCGCCGCCACGACCTTCTCCGCCGTCGCGGCGGGATCGAGCGCGTCATCCCACACCGCGGCTATCGCCGCCTGCGACGTCTGCCGGAAGCTGCTCGGTGGCGGCGCTGCGACCGCCGCGGGACGGTTGCGGTCGCTCTCGAAGATCCGCGTCCGGGTGAGGCCGGGGATCAGCACGGAGACGCCAACCCGGCCCCCGGTCGTTGCCGCCAGCTCGAAGTGCAGGTTCTGGCTCAGACCGAGTACACCCGCCTTCGCGGTCGTGTACGGGGCCAGGCCCAGCGGGTGACCGTTGAGTGCGGCCATCGATGAGGTGTTCACGATGTGGGCCTCCTCCTGCTCGAGCAGGATCGGCAGGAAGGTACGGCAGCCGTGGATCACGCCCCACAGGTCCACGCCGAGCACCCATTCCCAGACGTCAAGCGGGATGTCGGCGAAGTCCGATCCCGCCCCGACGCCGGCGTTGTTGCACAGCACGTGCACGGCGCCGAACTCGCTGACCGCGCGGTCGGCCAGCGCCTGCACGTCCGCCGCGCTTGCGACATCCGCGGGCACGCCTATCGCCGCCGCGCCCGCGTGCCGCAGGTCGCTGACCGCTCGCTGCAGCGCGACCGCCTCGATGTCGGCCAGCACGCAGCGCATCCCCTCGGCCGCGAGTCGGGCCGCGAGCGCCCGTCCTATTCCGCTCGCGGCGCCGGTGACGACGGCAACCCGGCCGGCCAGATCTCGCACCGCCTCACCCCCGCGGGATCACCGGCAGGGTGATGTAGGACGGGTGATCGCTGTCGTGGCAGACGGTCTGCTCGGCCACGACCAGGTCCGCATCGGTAGCGGACGCGGCCGGCGCACCGGTGCCGCCGTTCCGGTCAAAGCAGGGGAAGTTCGAGCTCGCGATGTCGACCCTGATGCGGTGGCCGGCCGGGAAGACCTGGCTGGTCGCGATGAGGTCGATGGCGTACTCGCAGACCTCTCCCGCCGTGATCGGCGCCGGGTGACCGGTGCCGTCGCGGTACCGGGCCCGCACGATGCCGTCCGTCACGCTCAGCGCCCGGCCGTCCGGCCAGACGTCGACGAGCTTGGCGGTGAAATCGGTGTCGGCCGCGGAGGTCGCGGCGTGCAGCGTGACCGTCAGCGGGCCGGTCGCCTCGAGGTCGGCGGTCAGCGGCTCGCTGGTGAAGGAGAGCACGTCGGGCCGGGACTCGACCGCGCGCTGGTCCCGCGGGCCGGGCAGCCAGGACAGGCCGCCCGCGCCGCTGGCCATCAGGATCGGCCCGCCGACGGTGGGGACCGGGTTCCGTGGGTCATGCACGTAGTGCGAGGGCGGCGCGCCGGCCGGCGGCGCGGCCGGTGACAGCTGCCCGCCGCCGTGCAGGTACCAGCGTGTCCACCGGGTGCGCGCGAGCGGCCACTCGTCCTCGTCGCGCCAGGCGTTGTCGCCCATCACGAACAGCCGCACCCGCGGCCCCTCGGCCTCATCACTGCCTGGCTGGACCGCGCTGCGCAGGAAGCCGAGCTGCACCTGCTCGAGTCGGATCGCCTGCTCGGAGGCCTGCGGCCCGAAGTGCAGCTCGCCGGCCACGCCGGTCCTGTCGGCGTGCGTCCACGGGCCGACGATCAGGCGCTGGCCGCGCCGGGCGCGCTCGGTGGCGGCATGCTGGGACAGCGTGGCGAAGTTGTCCAGAGTCCCGCCGAGGAACAGGTCGAACCACCCGCCGACGTGCAGCGCCGCCGCCGTCACCAGGTGGCGGGAGTCACGGTAGCTCACCGCGGCCCAGTACTCGTCCCGCTGCTCGTGGTCCAGCCAGGTCCGCCAGCTCGGCAGGATGTGGCTCACGGCCGGCATCTCCCGCAGCGGCAGGTGCGCGTACCCGGCCCGCGGATTGGCCATCAGCGCTGCCAGCGCCCGCATGTCGGCGCCGATGTCCTGGCCGCGGGCCGCGCGGTAGGCAAGTTCCTGCCCGGTCTTGAGCAGGTGCCAGCCGAGGGCCTGACCGAGCTGGAACGCGCCCTGGCGGTAGGCCAGCCCCCCGTGGTAGTCGGCCGGAGTCACGATCGCGACCATGGCCTTCAGCGCCTCGGGCGCACGGGCCGCCGCGGCGAGCTGCACCATCCCGAGGTAGGAAGGCCCGCACATCGCGACGGCGCCGTCGCACCACGGCTGCCGCGCGCACCACTCGATGGTGTCGACTCCGTCGGCGGCCTCGTTCTCGAACGTCACGAAACCGCCGTCGGAGGCTCCCGTGCCGCGACAGTGCTGCAGCACGACCGCGAAGCCGGCGTCGACCGCGGGAACGATCGGCGCCCCGGCCCGCAGCATCTGCTCGCCGTAGGGCGTGCGGATCAGAAGGACGGGGAACGGGCCGCCCTCGGCGCGGCGGTATACGTCAGCGCGCAGCACCGTGCCGTCCCGCATCGGCTGCGGCGAGTTGTGCTCGGCCAGCACCGGGACGGGACGGATGTCAAGCTCGGCCACGTGCCTGCTCCCTCGATTCGCCGCCGCGAGTCAGCCCTGGAGCTCCCGCGCACCCGGCAAGACCTCCTTGGCGAACAGCTGCAGGCTCTGCTCGGCCTGCTCGTAGGGCATGCCCCCGAAGCTGGGCAGCAGCGTGAGCTCGAAGCTGCCCAGCACGTCCTTGATCTCCGCGATCTTGGCGAGGATCTGATCGGGGGTCCCGCTCAGCGCGCACGCGGCGTAGTTGTCCGCCGCCGCGTCCACTCCCATCTGCCGGAACGCCCTGGCGATCTCGTCGTAGCGCTGATACCCCTCGATCTGGGCGAAGTGCTCACCGGTGAACTCGTAGTGCCGCACGTTCGAGGCGAAGAACCGGTGCACGTACAGCAGCGCTCGCTCCCTGGCGACCTCCGCGTCCTCGTGGCAGTACATGTTGATGTTGAGCCCGATCGGCGGCGCCGCCGCGCCGTGGACCGCGCCGTACTGCTCGCGGTAGCTGGCGAAGACCGGCATGAGGTTGCGCACGGGCTGCGTGACGATCGTCAGCAGCGAGGCGCCGAGGGCGACGCACGTGCTCACCGAGTCCGGCGACCCGGCAACGCAGTACAGCCGCCCGCGGAACGACCTCGGCGGGCTCGGGCGCAGCTGCGTCCGCGGCGTCGGATAGTACGGCCCGTCGCCCTCGATCCAGCCGGTCTCCAGCGCCGTCACGATCATCGCGGCCGCCTCGTCGAACCGGCCGCGCGACTCCGACATAGGGATACCGAACGGTGCGTACTCGGTGCGGGACAGGCCGCGGCCCATGCCGAAGATCACCCGGCCCCCGGAGAGTATGTCCAGCATGATCATCTTCTCGGCCACGCGCAGCGGGCTGTTCCAGGGCAGGATGACCGCCCCGGTGCCGAGGAGCACCCGCTCGGTGCGGCCCGCGACGTTCGCCAGCAGCACGACGTTGTCCGGGCACATCGCGTAATCGTCGAAGTGGTGCTCGACGGCCCACAGGCTGTCGAAGCCCAGCTGGTCCGCCAGCTCCGCGAGCCGCAGCTCGCCCGCGTACATCTGCTCGTCGGTCAGCCGCTCATGCAGGTTGCCGAATCCGAGATTGATTCCGATGTGCGACACAGCTACTCCCTCGCGCGCCGGAATAGACCGCGATCCACGCCTTTCGCGTAGCCGGCGCGGCTATGGACCGATGCTAGGAGCGCATCGGCCGCCGTGCCGTCTCGATCGTGAGACTGCGACCCGCGATGGCGGCCGTCACCTTCCCGGCTGGCGCACGCCGACTAGTCAGCAGGCAGGGCGTTGGCCCGTGCGACGCCGCCCAGCCAGTCGGCGCTGGGCTTGAGCGTGCGCGCGAACGTATCGCGGTCGACGGCGACGAGACCGAAGGTGGGCCGGTATGACCCCCACTCGTAGTTGTCGAGCAGCGACCAGTGCAGGTAGCCCCGCACGTCGATGCCGTCGCCGATGGCCCGCAGCAGGCCCGTCAGGGCACCTCGGGTGTACTCGACCCGCTCGCTGTCGTCCGCGGTCGCGATGCCGTTCTCGGTGACGAGAATCGGCACGCGCGGAAGCAGGCCGGCCGTGTGCCGGACGGCGTCTGCCAGGGCCTGCGGGTAGAACTCCCAGCCGGTCAGCGTGCGCCTGACGTCGGCGGCAGGCGGCTGCTGCCCGGCCGGCCCGATGATCGCCCTGGTGTAGGCCTGCACGCCGACGAAGTCGTCCTCGGCTGCGGCGGCGAGGTACTGATCCTCGTGCAGGCGCCGCCAGTCGTCGGCCCGCTGGGCGGCCCCCTCGGCGGCCTGGGCGTTCAGGTTGGCGACGGTCCAGCCGCTGCGGACCTCGCTCAGGTCCGCAAGCTCGTGCCGGGCCGCGCGATGCGCCGCGATGAGTGCCGCGGTAACTGCCTGGTCCGGGTCGGGCAGGCTGGCGGTCAGCTGCTGCGTGGACGCCTTCCTGGTCGCGGCGTGCATGATCGCGACCATGTTGGGCTCGTTGATCGTGCACACCCACCGGACGCCGCCGAGGATCGGCACCACGGCCGCGACGTACCTGGCGAAGGTGGCGGGCGCATGAGGCGCGGTCCAGCCGCCGTCCGCGCGGAACCAGCGCGGGCAGGTGAAGTGATGCAGCGTCACGATCGGGGTGATCGATCGCTGCAGGCATCCGGCGATGATCTGCCGGTAGTGCTGCAGCATGGCCAGCGAGAAGCGGCCGGGTTCGGGCTCGATCCGGGCCCACTCGATGCCGAAGCGATAGGCGGTCAGGCCGAGTCCGGCGACCAGGTCGAGGTCCTCGGGCCAGCGGTGCAGGCTGTCGCACGCGTCGCCGGAGCGCTCGCCCAGACGGCTGCCGGACCGGTTCTCGGCCGCCCACCAGTCACTGCCCGTGTTGTTGCCCTCCACCTGATGGGCGGACGTCGCGGCACCCCACAGGAATCCGGGCGGGAACGGCTGGCTCATGATCATCGCCTCTCGTTAGCGTCGGTGCTTGTGTCGAGCCGGCCACCGCCTGCCACCGCCTCCGGATGGCCGGACGAAGCGTCGTAGCGGTGACAGGCAAGCTCGACCGGCCCGGCCGTCACCGGCCTCGGGCGCCTCGTGACGCAGACGGGCGCCGCAAACGCGCACCGGTCCGCGTACGGGCACGACTCGTCTGACGTGGCCCGCGGGCCGGTCGCGGGCCGCAGGCCGGCCGCGGCCTGCGGGCCGGCCGCGGCCCGGCGCGGGTTCTGCCGCTCGGCCCTGCGGCGCCGCTGTTCCGCGACGTTCGCGACGGGCGCCGCCGCGCGCAGCGCCTGGCTGTAGGGGTGCAGCGGCCTGGTGCTGACCAGCTCGGCCGGGCCGCTTTCCATCACCCGGCCGCGGTACAGCACGACGATACGGTCGGCCATGTGCCGCACGACGCCCAGGTCGTGGCTGATGAAAAGGTACGACAGGCCGTAACCGGATTTGAGGTCGGACAGCAGGTTGAGCATCTGCGCCTGGGTCGACAGGTCGAGTGAGCTGGTCGGCTCGTCGCAGA
>JASHOV010000581.1 GCA_030038495.1 Streptosporangiaceae bacterium | reverse complement strand
CCTTCGCGGGCAGCCTCGCCTCGACCACGAAGCCGCCCCGGGCCCCGGCGCCGGCGCGCAGCGTCCCGCCCACCGCGGTAGCCCGCTCGCGCATGCCGAGCAGCCCGTTCCCGTCCGATGGCGCGCCGGCGGGCGGTCCCGGCCCGTTGTCGCGGATCCGGAGCCAGAGGGCGTCCTCGCCGAAATGCAGCTCTACGTCGACGGCCGCCCCTGGCGCGTGCCGGCGCGTGTTCGTCAGTGCCTCCTGCACGATCCGGTAGGCGGCCAGCTCAGTGCCGGGATCGAGCAGCTCGGGCCAGCCGCTGACGATCAGGCGGGTGCTCGCCTCCGACACCTCCCTGGCCTCGTCGATCAGCTCGTTGAGCTGATAGATGCCGGGCTGCGGCTTCCTGTCCGCGGGCACCTCGCTGGTGTCCTCGCGCAGCACGCCGAGCAGCCTGCGCATCTCGGTCAGCGCGGTGCGGGCGGTATCGCCGATCGAGGCGAGGCGCTGGGCCCCGGCGGCCGGCATGCCCGGCGTCGTCAGCCGGGCCGTCTCGGCCTGCACCGAGATCATCGAAATGTGGTGGGCGACCACGTCGTGCAGCTCACGGGAGATACGGGCACGCTCACCGCGAGCGGTGTGCTCGAGCAGGGTGCCCGCGATGCCCTGCCGCGTCTCGGTGTGCTCCAGTTCCTGGCGGCGGGCTCGCTCCGCGGCGCCGGCCCAGGCCGTCAGCGGTCCCAGCCAGGCCAGCACCACGCTCAGCCCGCCAGTGAGGAAGACGGAGTTGTGTACCCGTCCGGACAGCGCCAGCACCAGGAACGGCACCGCTAGCCCGGCCGCCAGGAGCTGCGTACCCGCCCGGCCGAGCACGTAGAGTACCAGCAGCTGGGCGATGACTCCGGCTAGCGTCAGCGCGTGCAGCGCCCCGAGCATCAGCGCGTTAGCGGCGGCCATGGTGACGGCGACGGGGACCGGGTAGCTGCGCACCAGGGCCAGCGGCAGCGTCGTGATCAGGCTCAGCAGCACCAGGTCCAGCTGCACGTTCCCGGTGTCGAGGCCGGTACCGGCCTGGCCGGTACCCGACAAGCTGGCGGCTTCGGCGCTGGCCTGAACGACGGCGAGCAGTGCCAGCACCACGGCGGTTATGGCGGGCGCATAGGGCAGAGCGGCGATGCGCCGCTCCGCACGGGCCCGGCGCTCTCCCCGCAATCCGCCGCTCACGTTACTCATTGTCGCCGCTGGGCGGCGCCAAGGCGTCCCCCCGCCCGTCCATCGGGTCATCCCCCCAGCGGGGGATGACCCGGCCTCCCATCGCTCCTGCCAGCGGGTGCTAAGACGGCTCCGCAGCGTGACGCCTTCCCGGCCGCCCGTCCATAGCCTTGGCGGAGATTGGAGGCCACCGTCGTGGAATCAACTATCGAGGTAAACGGTCTGCACAAGCGATTCGGGCCGACGCTGGCGCTGGATGGCGTGTCCTTCACCGTCCGGCCGGGTCAGGTAACGGGCTTCGTCGGGCCTAATGGCGCCGGCAAGTCCACCACTATGCGCGTGGTCCTCGGCCTGGACGCCGCCGATGAGGGCAGCGCGCTGATCGGCGGGCAGCCCTACCACCGGTTGCGGCACCCGTTGAGCCACGTCGGGTCCCTGCTGGACGCCTCGGCGCTGCAGCCAGGCAGGACCGCGCGCAATCACCTGCTGTGGCTGGCCCACTCCCAGGGCCTCCGGCGCAGTCGGGTGGATGAGGTCATTGAGCAGGCCGGCCTGGAGAAGGCCGCCCGGCGCAAGGCCGGCGGGTTCTCGCTCGGCATGCGGCAGCGGCTCGGCATTGCGGCGGCGATGCTGTGCGATCCGCCGGTGCTGATGATGGATGAGCCGTTCAACGGCATGGATCCCGAGGGCATCGTGTGGATGCGCCGGTTCCTGGCCGGTCTCGCCCGGCAGGGCCGGGCTGTGCTGGTGTCCAGCCACCTGATGAGCGAGCTGCAGGACACCGCCGACCATCTGGTGGTGATCGGCCGGGGCAAGGTGATCGCGGACACCAGCGTGGCCGAGCTGCTGGCCGAGGCGTCCGGCGACAGGGTCACGCTGCGGACCACCGCACGGGCAGAGGCGACGACGCTGCTGGCGCACGCGGGGGCCACCGTTACCGCCACCGACCGGGACACGCTGATCATCGCCGGGCTGCCTGCCGAGCGCATTGTCGCCGTGCTGGCCGAGGGCGGCGTGCCGTTCTCCGAGGTTTCGGCCCACCGCGCCTCGCTGGAGGAGGCCTACATGGAGCTCACCAGGGACGCGGTCGAGTTCCGCGCGGAGCCCGCTGCGGAGAGTGCACGTTGACGAGCACGCTTGCGCCCTACCGCTCTGGCCGCAAGCCCGGCCGGGACGGCTTCCCGCAGCTGCTGCGGTCGGAGTGGACAAAGTTCCGCACCGTGCGTGGCTGGCTCCTTGCCCTGATCGCCGCGCCGCTGCTGGCGGCGCTGGCCACGATCGCCATCGCGGGCACGGCGAACGGCAAGCAGAACCCGGGCGCGCAGAACCCCGGCCCGGTCGGCCCGAACGGCGAGGCCGTCACCGACCAGTTCGAGTTCGCGCATCAGCCGCTGGCCGGGAACGGCAGCATCACCGTGGCCGTCACCTCGCTGACTGGCCGCCTAGCACCTGTGCCGGGCGGGATTCCGCCCGCCGTGGCACGGAGCGTGGGGTCCGGCCCGCAGCCGTGGACCAAGGCCGGGATAATAATCAAGGACGGCACGAGGCCGGGATCGCCTTACGCGGCGGTCATGGTGACCGGAAGTCATGGCGTGCGGATGCAGTACGACTACACCCACGACATCGCGGGCCTGGCCGGCTCGCCGTCCGCGGCCAGGCCGGCCTGGCTGCGGCTGACCCGGTCCGGCGACACGATCACCGGTTACGACTCGGCCGACGGGACGCACTGGACCGCCATTGGCACGGCCACCCTGACCGGCCTGCCCGCCACCGTGCAGGCCGGTATGTTCGCGACCTCACCGGACGCGTTCCTGGGCGCGCAGGGGTTCGCAAGCAACAACGGCATGCCGGTCTCCACCGTGGGCACCGCGACATTCGGTCACGTCAGCCGCGCCGGCGACTGGCCGGCCAGCACGTGGACACCGACCCAGGTGAGCGCGCTTGGCATCCAGTGCTCACAAGGCTGCGGCGGCACGGTCAAGCCCGGTGCCGCCTTCACCGCCCACGGCGACGCCTACACGCTGTCCGGCAGCGGCGACATCGCCCCGTACGTGCAGGTCCTCGACCCGCTGGGGCTGTCATTCAAGGGCACGCTCGCCGGGCTGATCGCGGTCATCGCGCTGGGCGTGCTGTTCATCACCACCGAGTTCCGGCGCGGCATGATGATCCGCACGACGTTCGCGGCGAGCCCGCGGCGCGGCCGGGTGCTGGCGGCAAAGGCGCTGGTCATCGGGTCGGTCACGTTCGTGGCCGGGCTCGTCGGAGCGGCGGTGGCCCTCGTGGTGGGCGGACATAAGCTCACCCAGAACGGCTGGCCGGCCGCTGTCTTCCCGGCCTGGCCGCTGCTGTCCGCTCACGGACTGCAGATCGTAATCGGGACGGCCGGGCTGTTCGCGCTGACCGCCGTGCTTGCCATCGGTGCGGGCGCCACGCTCCGGCGCAGCGCCGGCGCGATCGCCGCCGTCATCGGCATCATCATCGTCCCGCTGATCCTGGCGACCCTGCTGCCCATGACCCCCGCGCAGTGGCTGCTGCGACTGACCCCGGCCGCCGCGTTCAGCGTGCAGCAGGCCGCTCCGTCGTACCCGCAGGTCGCCAGCACGTGCATGCCCTACAACGGCTGCTACCCGCTGGCGCCGTGGCACGGATTCGCGGTGCTCGCGATCTGGGCCGCGCTGGTGCTGGGTGCCGCCATCCTCGTGCTGCGCCGGAGGGACGCGTGACCGCCGCGCACCGGACCCAGGTGGTCAGCCCGCCGGCCGCAGCGGCGGTGGCGGGCCCGGCCGGAGCCGGGGAGAATTCGGTGGCCGGGACCTGGGCCCGGTTCCTGGAGGCGCTGCACGCGGAGTGGACGAAGCTGCGGACCGTGCAGAGCACGCTCTGGCTGCTGCTGACCACGGTCGTGCTGACGATCGCGACGGGCGCGATCTCATCCTCGATCATCCAGTGCCCGGGCTCGTGCAGTGACGATCCGGCGCAGGCAAGCCTCAGCGGAGTCCTTGTCAGTCAGGCCGCCATCGCCGTGCTGGCCGTGCTGCTGATCACCGGCGAATACAGCTCGGGCATGATCCGGATCTCGCTCACCGCGGTCCCGCGCCGCACCACGATGCTCGTCGCGAAGGCCACGGTGCTCGCGGCCGTGGTGCTGGCGACCGCAGCCGTGGCGGTCCTCGGCTCGGTGCTGGCCAGCGAGCCGCTCCTGGCCGGGAACGGGTTCACGGCGAAGCACGGCTTCCTGCCGTTCACCCTCGGGCACGGGCCTATCCTGCGGGCGGCCGGGGGATCGGTGCTGTACCTCGCGCTCATCGCGCTGCTCAGCCTGGGCATCGCCGCGGCCGTGCGGGACTCGGGTGCTGCCGTCACCGTGGTGCTCGGGCTGCTGTACGTCGTGCCGATCCTGGGCAAGGTCGTGCTGAGCCGGCAGTGGGGGATCCGGTTCGCCCGGTACGCGCCCGCGAACGCGGGCCTGAACATCCAGGTGACCAGGGATCTTCGCAGCCTGCCCATCGGCCCGTGGGAAGGGCTGGGCGTCCTTGGCCTCTGGGCGGCAGCCGCCTTGCTCATCGGCTGGGTGCTGCTGCGCTGGCGGGACGCGTGAGCTGACGGCCCGCGGCAACTCCGACGGCCAGCCACTGCTGACCGGACATTGCCCGCAATATCTCATCATGCCGGATCGGCCGAGGGCTCGCCCGCCGTCGGCGCTCGGGCCCTCGGGCAGCCAAGCTCTGCGGTGCCGGCCGCGCGGCGTTGGCATGTCTCTACGATGGGTGAATGAGCTGTGATCGGGTGAGTTCGGTGACTGCCCACGGAACCAGGCGGCCGTGACGACCGCAGAAGACCGGGGCACGGCGCGCCCGGCTGAGGCCAGGACCGCGATCGTGACCGTGGATGACGATCCTGCGGTGTCCCGTGCCGTGGCCAGGGACCTGCGCCGCAGGTTCGGCGAGGACTACCGGATCGTGCGGGCGGAGTCCGCGCAGACCGCGCTGGACGCCCTGCGCGAGATGAAGCTGCGCGGTGATCAGGTAGCCGTGCTTCTGGCCGATTACCGGATGCCGCAGATGAACGGCATCGAGTTTCTCGAGCAGGCGATGGACATCTACCCGGGCGCGCGCCGGGCCCTGCTCACCGCCTACGCCGATACCGGGGCGGCGATCGACGCCATCAACGTCGTCGACCTCGACTACTACCTGATGAAGCCGTGGGACCCGCCGGAGGAGAAGCTCTATCCGGTGGTCGACGCGCTGCTCGATTCCTGGCTGTCCGCGGATCACCGGCCCGTCCCCGAGATCAAGGTTGTCGGGCACCGGTGGTCCGCGCGCTCGTCCGAGGTCCGTGAGTTCCTGGCCCGCAACCAGGTCCCGTACCGCTGGTATACGTCCGAGGAGCCGGAGGGCCAGCGACTGCTGGCCGCGGCCGGAGTCGACGACCGGCGTCTGCCCCTGGTGATCACGCCGGAAGGCGAGACGCTGATCGAGCCGTCCGATGCCGACCTGGCCAGCCGGGTTGGGCTCGCCACGACACCGTCGGCCGAGTTCTACGACCTGGTGGTGGTCGGCGGCGGTCCGGCCGGGCTGGGCTCGGCCGTGTACGGCGCGTCCGAGGGGCTGCACACGGTTCTGGTCGAGCGGACCGCTACCGGCGGCCAGGCCGGGCAGTCATCGAGGATCGAGAATTATCTGGGTTTCCCCGACGGCGTGTCCGGGGCGCAGCTGACCGACCGGGCCCGGCGGCAGGCGAGCAAGTTCGGCGCCGAGGTGCTCACCGCACGCGAGGTCACCGGCCTGGAGGTGAACGGCTCGGCCCGGACCGTGCGATTCGACGACGGGAGCGCGGTCAGCGCCCAGGCCGTGATCCTGGCCACCGGCGTGGCCTACCGGAAGCTGGACGCGCCCGGTGTCGCCGACATGACCGGCCGCGGCGTCTTCTACGGATCGGCGCTGACCGAGGCGCCGGGCTGTGCCGACCACGACATCTACATCGTTGGCGGCGCAAACTCCGCCGGGCAGGCGGCGGTCTTCCTCGCGAAGAACTGCCGGTCGGTGACGATCCTCGTGCGCGCTCCGTCGCTGACCAATTCCATGTCGCATTACCTGATCGAGCAGGTGCAGTCGAATCCGAGGATCTCGGTCCGGACGTGCACTGAGGTAGCGGAGGCGCACGGCGGCGACCACCTGGAGCAGCTGACGCTGCGGGACAGCAACACGGGTGAGCTGCAGACCGTGGACGCGCAGTGGCTGTTCGTCTTCATCGGCGCCGCGCCGCTGACGGACTGGCTGGCCGGGGTCGTGCAGCGCGACGCGCACGGATTCGTGCTGACCGGCCCGGATCTGCTGACCGCCGGCCAGCCGCCCAGGGGCTGGCCGCTGGACCGGCCGCCGTATCACCTGGAGGCGAGCGTGCCCGGCGTGTTCGTGGCCGGTGACGTGCGGGCCGAGTCGGCCAAGCGCGTCGCGTCCGCGGTTGGCGAGGGCGCGATGGCCGTCATGCTCGTGCACCGGTACCTGGAGTTGCTGTGACGAGTCCGGCGGCCGAGCTGTGCTCGGCCGAGGAGCTGCGCACGCTGTTCCTGTTCGAGAAGCTCACCGACGACCAGCTGACCTGGCTGTGCCGGGAGGGCCGGGTCCAGTCGGCTCCGCCGGGCATCGTCTACGCCGAAGGCGAGCCAGCCGAGTTCCTGTACGTACTGCTGTCCGGCACGGTCGCGCTGTACCGCACGATCGGCGCCGACGAGGTCGAGGTGACCCGGACGTCCAACCGTGGCGTCTACGGCGGCGCGTTTTTCGCCTATATCGGTGACCGGGTACCGCAGCGCTACAACAACTCGATGCGCGCGATCGAGCCGTCCCGGTTCTTCGTGCTGACCGCCGCCAAGTTCGCGGAGCTGATGGCCGACTGGTTCCCGATGGCCGTGCATCTGCTCGAAGGACTGTTCTTCGGCATTAGGAACACGCAGGAGGTGATCGGCCAGCGCGAGCGGCTGCTCGCGCTGGGCTCCCTGTCGGCCGGCCTGACCCACGAGCTGAACAACCCGGCCGCCGCCGCGGTGCGCGCGACGGGCGCGCTGCGGGACCGCTTCGGCGCGCTGCGGCAGGGCCTGGCGGGCATCGCCGCGGGTCCGCACGACGGGAAGGTGCTGGCCGAGCTGCTGCGCCTGCAGGACAAGGCGGCGCTGCAGGTTGCCGCGGCACCGGCGCTGAGCCCGCTGGAGGTCAGCGATCGCGAGGATGAGGTAACCGACTGGCTGGATGAGCATGACATCGACGCGGGCTGGGAGATGGCGCCCACGTTCGTGCAGGCGGGTATCGGCCCGCAGTGGCTCGACGAGGCGGTGCAGTCACTGCACGAGGCATCGGGCGGCAACTGCGACACCGCGGCCGCGCTGCGCTGGCTCGGCGAGACGCTGGACACCGAACTGCTGCTGACGGAGATCGGTGACTCGGTGTCCAGGATCTCGGTCCTGGTCGGCGCCGCCCGGCAGTACTCCCAGCTGGATCGGGCCCCCTACCAGGTCAGCGACGTGCACGAGTTGCTCGACAGCACGCTGGTGATGCTGGCCGGCAAGATCGGCTCCGGCCTCACCGTAACGAAGCACTACGACCGCAGCCTGCCGCCAGTGCCGGGCTACCCGGCGGAGCTCAATCAGGTCTGGACCAACCTGATCGACAACGCGATCTCGGCGATGGCCGGCTCGGGCACGCTGACCATCACCACGTCGGCCGACGACGGCCGCGCGCTGATCGAGATCGCCGATACCGGGCCCGGTATACCGGCGGAACTGCAGGAGCGGATCTTCGAGCCGTTCTTCACCACCAAGCCGGTCGGGCAGGGGACTGGTCTCGGCCTGGATATCTCCTGGCGGATCGTCGTGACCCGCCACCACGGTGACCTCCGGGTGCTGTCGGTGCCCGGCGATACCCGGTTCCGCGTTTGGCTGCCACTGGACCCGGTCCAGCCGTAGCGGCCGGGCAACCGCGGCCGGTGACCAGGCCTCGGGGCGCCGCTAGTTGCCGTAGCGGCGGGCCGGAGTCAGCAGGATCGCGGTCCGGCGCTCGGCCGCCATGACTCGGTCGTACTCGTCGAAATCGTCGTGCGTGCCGCCCGCGGCCGTGAAGATCTCGCGCAGGAGCAGCCTGAGTCGCTCGGCGTCGACTCCGGGCATCGGATCGTCCGGGCCTGCAAGCTCGACCGGGCCCTCTACCGCCGACCACTGCCACCCCGCCCGCAGCACGACCGTCGCGCGCGGGTGCGCCCGCAGGTAGCGCAGCTTACGGGAGTCGCCGCGGGCCACGACGCCGACGACCGTCTCGCCGGTGACCGGATGCGGCAGCACTCCCGCATTGGTCACCGAGGCGTGCGCGGTGCCATCCGGCAGCGCTAGGGCCACGACGGCAAGGCCGTGATCGCCGCCGACGAGTTGCGCGAATGGCCCGATGTCGATCATGTGCGCTCCGATCGTTGGTCCGCTGCCAGTGCCAGCCTTCCGTATCGCGCCCGCGCGGCCGGCTGCGGCCCCGATCGGCTAATCGCTGCCGTCGCCAAATCGGCCGTGGTGATGACCATGACCGGGCCGGAACGCCGCCACCAGCGTGATCAGGCTCCCTCGCGGTCGCAGCCCGACGGGCCCGACCGCGAGGACCGAGCCCGGCTGCTGCTGTCCGTCCGGCTCCCAGAGCACGCGGACGCGGAAGCCGCGGCTGCGCAGCTCCTGAGCGGCCTGGCCGGCCGGCAGGCCGAGTAGCGCGGCGCGGCTCACCTCGGTCGCATGGATCGCCGAGGTGCCGGAGGCAATCGGCGGCGGAGCAGCCGAAGAAGCGGGCGGCCCGCCGCGGTGGGCCAGCGCGATGGCGACGATCGCGATCACCACCACCGCCGCCACGGCGGCCGTGACCAGCCACCCGATCGCTGCCCCAGCGCCCCGGTGAGCATCCGGCTCCGGCTCCGGCTCGGCCGGCGCGGCCGCGACGATCAGCGTATGCCGCGCCGCGCCTGTGGTGTCCGCCGGCGGCGGCGGGCTTTCCGACCGCAGCGGCGCGGCGGACTCGTAGCCGGACGGCGCGGCGGGACCGTAGCTGGACGGCGCGGCGGGACCGTAGCCGGACGGCGCGGCGGGACCGTAGCCGGACGGCGTGGCC
>JASHOV010000580.1 GCA_030038495.1 Streptosporangiaceae bacterium | reverse complement strand
GGTGGAGCCCGGCGACGCGGAACTACCCCCCGCCGCGTTGCTGCACGCCGACAGGACAAGGGCCGTGCCGCCCGCGGCCGTCAGCTGTGCGATCCGCCACGCGCGTGCGCGGTTCTGGGTCATTCGGGTCCTCCTCATCTGGCCGGCCGGGATGCCGACGCGATAAGTACCTGCGGGACGGCCGCCCGGTTGCGCGCGGCAGCAAAAAAGAGCGGCCACATCGAGTACCGTCGGCAGCGCAGCCCACGCGACTGGCCTAACGGCGCGACGGGCGGAAGGAGGCCGGCACCCCGGTGAGCCCGGAGGAGTTCACGGACTTCTACGCGGCATCGTTCCGCCGCCTGGTCGGCCAGCTCTTCGCGATGACCGGCGACGCGGCCGAGGCTCAGGACGCGGTGCAGGAGGCCTTCATCCGGGCCTGGGCCAACCGGCGCAAGCTGGACGCGAGCGGATCGCCCGAGGCCTGGGTCAGGTCGGCGGCCTGGCGCATCGCGATCTCCCGGTGGCACCGGGCCCGCGCGGTAGGCCGGCTGCTGCGTGCTCTGGCGCCGCCGCCACCAGCGGAAGGCCCGAGCCCGGACCGAGTCGCGCTGATCGACGCACTGCGCAAGGTACCCGCCGAGCAGCGGCGCGCGATCGTGCTCTACCACCTGTGTGACCTCACGGTGGCGCAGATCGCGGCCGAGACCGGCGTAGCCGAGGGCACCGTGAAGGCGCGGCTGGCGCGCGGGCGAGCAGCGCTGGCCCCCTACCTGAGCGAATCCGACTCGGCCGGGCGGGAGGTGACCCGTGCCTGACCTGGGTGATGAACTGCGCCGGATCGCGGCCGACGCGGGCGCGCGGGCGCAGCCGCTCCCGGCCGCCGAGGTTGTCCGCCAAGGCGACCGGCGCCGCCGCGTGCGGCTCGCCGCGGGCTGCGTGGCCGTCGCGGCCCTCCTCGCCGTCGGCGGGGGCATGCTGGCCAGCGGATCGACCGGCTCCACGCCGCCGACGACCCCGAGCCGAACCGTGCCCGCGGTCACACCGTCCCCGACCCCGGCCGGGACCCCGACCCCGTCCGGGACCCCCGCCCCGTCCGGGACCCCCGCCCCGTCCCGTGCCCCGAGCCCAACCCCGAGCTCGTCGCCGTCTGCTCGCCCGTCCCTGACCGCCTCCCGCCCCTCGCCGAGCTCAAGCCCCTCGCCGACCGGGCCGTCGCCGACCGGGCCGTCGCCGGACCCGAGCCGCCGGCCGACCACTGCCGCCGTTCCCCGCCCTACGCCCGCTCCGTCGCATCGCGACGACTGACCGGCACGGCCGGTCGGCTACCGTAGCTTTCCGGCGCGAGCGACAATGGGGTCTCCGCCGCCGAGGGAGTGACGGCATGGAAACCGACGGCACCGGATGTGATCCGAAGGTCCTGGACGAGATACAGCAGCGGGTGCTGTGGCTGGCCACCAGGATCGTGGACGCGGCCAACCACGAGCGGGAAACCGGCGACGGCGTCAAGGTCGGCGGCCACCAGGCCTCCAGCGCGAGCCTGGTCACGGTGATGACCGCGCTGTATTTCGTCTACCTGGACGCCGCGGACCGGGTCAGCGTCAAGCCGCACGCCTCCCCCGTCTACCACGCGATTCAGTACCTGCTGGGGAACCTGGACCGGTCCTATCTCACGACCCTGCGCGCGTTCGGCGGCCTGCAGTCCTACCCGAGCCGGACCAAGGATCCCGACGCCGTCGACTTCTCGACCGGCTCGGTGGGTCTTGGCGCGGCTGCGCCCCTGTTCGCTGCGGTCACCCGGCGGTACGTGGACGCTCACTTCGGCGCCCGGCCGCACAGCCGCTTCATCGCGCTGATCGGTGACGCCGAGCTGGACGAGGGGAACATCTGGGAAGCCGTGGCCGACCCGGCCACCGACGGCCTCGGCAACGTGCTGTGGATCGTCGATCTGAACCGGCAGTCGCTGGACCGGGTTGTGCCGGGCGTCAGGATCGCCCAGTGGGAGCAGCAGTTCGCCGGCGCGGGCTGGCATGTCGTCGAGGCCAAGTACGGGCGCAAGCTGCAGGCGGCCTTCGCCCGGCCGGGCGGGGACAGCCTGCGCGCCTGGATCGACGCGATGCCGAACGAGCACTATCAGTCGCTGTTCGGCCTGGAGCCCGCCGCGGTCAGGGAGCGGTTCTGCGACGGCGCCCCGGCGGATGTAACCGGCTTCTGCGCGGACATCCCCGACGACGAGCTGGCCGCGCTCGTGACCGACCTGGCCGGCCACGACCTTGGCGCGCTGCTGGACGCCTTCGCCGCCTGCGATGCCGAGAAGGACCGGCCCAGCGTGCTGTTTGCCTACACGATCAAGGGCTGGGGGCTGCCGATCGCGGGCAACCCGCGCAACCACTCGGCGCTGCTGACCACGCAGCAGGTCGATCAGCTGCGCGAGCAGACTGGCCTGACCCAGGCCACAGAATGGGACCGCCTCGACCCGATGACCCCGGCCGGCCAGTGGTCCGCGGCCCGGCGTGAGCACCTGGCCCGGCCCGCTCCGGTTGCCTCGGGCACGGGCGCGTCCGCCACGAACACTCCCATCGCGATCCCCGACTCCACCGGGCTGCGCGCGGCCCGGCCCATCTCGACCCAGGAAGCGTTCGGCCGCCTGCTTGTCGACCTGTCCAGGAACGAGTCGGTGGCGCCGTACCTGGTCACGACCGCGCCCGACGTGGCCACCTCGACGAACCTGGCCGGGTTCATCAACCGCACCGGTGTGTTCAGCCCGGTGCCGCGGCGCACCTGGAGCGAGGACCCGGTGCTGAAGTGGGCCGAAGGCCCCGACGGTCAGCACATCGAGCTGGGCATCAGCGAGATGAACCTGTTCCTGCTGCTTGGCCAGCTCGGCCTGGCCTCCGACCTGTCCGATCAGCTGCTGCTGCCGGTCGGCACGGTCTATGACCCGTTCGTCCTGCGCGGGCTGGATGCGTTCATCTACTCGGTCTACTCAGGCGCGCGGTTCGTCGTCGCGGGCACCCCGTCCGGGGTCACCCTGGCCCCAGAGGGCGGCGCACACCAGTCGACGATCACCGCGTCGGTCGGCCTGGAACTGCCCAACGTGACGTTCCTCGAGCCCGCCTACGCCGTCGCGCTTGACTGGCTGCTCTGCGGTGCGCTGCAGTCGGTGGCGAGCAGAGAGCCAGCCGAGGCCGGGTCGTATTACTTCCGGCTCACCACGCGCGGGATTGACCAGCAGCCGTTCCAGGCCGCGCGGGACCGGCTGGGCGACGCGATCCTGCGCCGGCAGGTGCTCGCCGGGGCCTACCGGCTCGTGGACGCCGCCGCCGAGGACGGCGCGCCGCCGGTCTACCTGGTGGGAACCGGCGCGGTCATGCCGGAGGTGCTCGCCGCCGCGGCCGAACTGGCCGACGAGGGCATCGCGGCCACCGTGGTCGACGTGACCTCACCGGACCGGCTGTACCGGGCCTGGCAGCGCACCCTGCGCCAGGGCGTCAGGACCGCGACCGCACCGTCCATCCCCGGCGCGCTGCGCAGCGCGTTCCCGGAACGGGCCCCGGTAGTAACCGTTCACGATGCCGCCTCGCACACCATGAGCTGGCTCGGGTCGGCGCTCGGCGGGCCGGCCGTCAGCCTGGGCGTGGACGCCTTCGGCCAGTCCGGTTCCGTCGCCGACCTCTACCGCGCGCATGACCTGGACTCCGGATCCATCGTCAACGCCGCGCTCGCCGCCCTGTCCCTCCGGTAAGGGAACGGCGGCCCTCGGCTACAACTGTCCGATGAGCGCTGAACTGGAGTCGCTGCAGGAGCAGACGTTCGGCCGGGCCACAAGGGCAACCGCCGGGTCCTACCCGGCCGGGCACATCGTCGTGATCATCGAGGGCCCGGCCGCGTCCGTGCTCTCGTACGCGGCCAACCCGTGGCCCGCTTAGCCATCACCACCACGATCCGATGGGAACACGGCTATTTCGGCTCGATCCCGTCACTGCCCTGGCAGGTTTCCGGCAAGATGCCTCCGCGATGGCATATCTCCCTCGCCGTGCCGGTTGGGCCTGGGGTGGGGAAACAAGACATGGCAGTCGAGATCGCGCGCTACTGGCAGCATTCCGCGGTGGCCGGAGTGGACCTGCTCCGGGCGCGGTTCATCACGCATCGCTACGGCCGCCACGCCCATGAGACGTACACGTTCGGCCTCATCGAGGCCGGCGTCGAGGAGTTCGACTACGGCGGGCAGGTGCTCCGGGCCGGCCCCGGCGCGGTCGCGCTGCTCGATCCCGAGGTCGTGCACACCGGGCACGCGGCGACGTCGGCCGGCTGGTCGTACCGCGTGCTGTATCCGGAGGTCAGCGTCGTCACCGACGTCGCCAGGCAACTCGGCTGGCGGCGCGGTACCCCTGGCTTCCCGCAAACGGTGCTCTACGACGCGCGCAGCGCGGCGCTGCTGCGCAGCGCCCACCGGGCGGCCGAGCACGGCGACCAGCTCGCGTCCTCCAGCC
>JASHOV010000579.1 GCA_030038495.1 Streptosporangiaceae bacterium | reverse complement strand
AAGCCTGCGCGGAACAAGCGCGCTTCAGCGACTGCCGCCAACGTCGCCGACATCCTGACCCGCCACGAAGAGCTTTCCTTCGGCCAGACCCGCCGGCCCGCCGGGCGCCACATTCTGCCTCCTGGCCGCCATTCGCTTTAGGTCATTCCCGGAAGCCATTGACGACCCAATGTCAACGTCGGGGTGCGGTTTTCCCTCCACCTCACCACCCGGCGCGGCCGGGACACGGTCGGCTAACCGCCCCTTGCCGCGCGCCGCCTTGCCGGACTTCGCCGCGGTGCCGGGTGCGAGATCCTTGCCCGGCTGCGCCTCCTTCCGGGGCCGGGGCGTCTTGCCCGCCGCGCCCAGCCGACTGCGGTCATAACCGGAATGCACCATGTCGAAATCGCGTGCCAGATAGGCGCGCTCGCGGCGCAGATCTCGCACGAACGCCGGCCACCAGGTCACCACCGCGCCGAGCCGGTTGCGGATCCCGGTGAGGAAGCCCAGGTGAATGAACAGCCAGGCGATCCATCCCGGCAGCCCGCTGATATGGACGGGACCTGCCGACACCACGGCGTTCCCGCGGGATATGTACGCGGCCGAGCCGAGGTCGTAATAGCGGAACGGCTTGCGCCAGCCGTCCTCGGCCAGCCGGTGGCGGATCCGCCGCCCGGTATAAAGACCCGTCTGCATCGCGACCTCGGCGACGCCGGGCAGGCCCCGCAGGCTCATCATGTCCCCGATGACCGAGATCTCGGGGTGACCGGGAATCGTGAGGTCGTCGTCGACGACGATGCGGCCGGCCTTGTCGCGCTCGGCTCCGGTCACCTTCGCCAGCGCCTCGGCGACCGGCGGCGCGGCCACCCCAGCCGTCCACAGCACGGTCCCGGCGTCGTAGCGCGTCGGCGTCCCGTCCTTGTCGCGCACCTCCAGCCAGCCGCGGTCGACGTGCGTCACCACCGAGCCCATGTGCTGCTCGACGCCGAGGTCGGACAGCGCCTGCGCGGCCCTGGCCGACAGCTTCGGCCCGAAGGCCGCCAGCGGTATCTCGCCGCCGTCGAACAGCAGCACCCTGGCATCCTCGGGTTCTATGTGCCGGTATTCGCTGCGCAGCGTCACCGTCGCGAGCTCGCGAATCTGGCCCGCCAGCTCCACGCCGGTCGGCCCGGCACCCACCAGCGCGAACGTGAGCCAGGCCCGGCGCTCCGCCGGATCGGTGGCGCTCTCGGCCATCTCGAACGCCCCGAAGACCCGGCGCCTGATCGCCAGCGCGTCGGAGATCGTCTTCATGCCCGGCGCGAACTCAGCGAACTCGTCGTGGCCGAAGTACGACTGCTCCACGCCGGCGGCGACGATGAGGTCGTCGTAAGCGATCTCGACCGGCTCGCCGTTGGGCCGCACCGCCTTCACGATCTGCCGCTGCACGTCGAAGTCGGCCACGTCGGCCAGTTCGTACTCGACGTTCCGGTGCCGCGCCAGCAGGCTGCGCAGCGGGAAGGCGATCTTGCCCTCGGACAGGATGCCGGTCGCGCACTGATACAGCAGTGGCTGGAACACGTGATTGGGCGCCCGGTCGATTAGCGTCACGTCCGCCGCCGCGGACCGGAGCGCGCGCGCGGCGAACAGCCCGGCGAAGCCACCGCCGACGATGACGACCTGATGCCGCCGGTCCTGATTCACTATCGAGCCCCCGTTCCCAGTCACATGCTCAGCCGGCTGGATCGTGCCAGGTGTCCCGGTCGGGCAGCAGCGCGTCGGCCTCCTTCGGCCCCCAGCTGCCGCGCGGGTAGGGATGGACCGGCAGTGAGCCGCCCAGCGCCGGGTCGACGACCCGCCAGGATGCCTCGACGGTGTCCTGGCGCGCGAACAGCCAGCGCTCGCCCGACAGCGCCGCGCCGATCAGGCGGTCGTAGGGCCGCATCTCCCCGGCGGGCTGGGCGGCGAACGCCAGCTCCTCCCGCTGCGGCTGCCAGCCGGCGCCCGGCTTCTTACCGACCAGGCTGAGCCCGACCTCGGCGTCCGGCCATACCCGGAACCGCAGGCTGCCCGGCATCTGCTGCGGCGCGATGTCGAAGACGTCGCGCGGCGGCGGCCGGAACCTGATGCTGACCTCCGTCGCGGTCACCGGCATGCACTTACCCGCCCGGATCAGGATCGGCACGCCTGCCCAGCGCCAGGTGTCGGCGGTCAGCCGCACGGCCACGAAGGTCTCTGTGGTCGACGCCGGGTCGACGCCGGCGACGTCGTGGTAGCCCTCGTACTGACCGCGCACCACGTGCTCGGGCGACAGCGGCTCCAGCGCCCCGATCAGGTCGGACTTCTCGGTCCGCCAGGAGGCCATGCCCTTGCCGGTGGGCGGCTCGGCCAGCACGGAGGCCAGGACCTGCAGCATGTGGTTCTGCACCACGTCCCTGACGGCCCCGGTCTTGTCGTAGAAGGCGCCGCGATCGGCGACGTCGAACGCCTCCGCCATCGTGATCTGCACGCTCGCGACGTGCTCGCGGCTCAGCAGCGGCTCGATGACGGAGTTTGCGAACCGGACGAACAGCATGTTCTCCACCGGGTCGAGGCCAAGCCAGTGATCGACGCGGTAGATGTCGTCCTCGGCGAAGTACCGATGCATGAGCTGGTTCAGCTGCTGCGCGCTGGCGAGGTCGGAGCCGAACGGCTTCTCGACCATGACCCGCGCGTACTGCGCCCTGCCCGCCTGCGAGATGCCCTCGGCGATGCGGCCGAACAGCGGCGGCGGCACTTCCAGGTAGTACAGGACGCGCTTGCCGTCCCCGATCGCGTCCGACATCGCCGCGTATGTGGCCTTGTCGTCGAGATCGCCGTCCACGTAGCGGAGCAGGCTCAGCATCTTGACCGCGGCCGGGCTCTTGGGGTCCATGTGGTTGAGCTCGAGGGACTTCTGCGCATAGTCGCGGAACTGGTCCAGGCTCCACCCGCTCTTGGCCACGCCGACGACAGGGACGTCAAGGACGCCGCGGTCCACCAGGCCCACCAGGGCCGGGAAGGTCTCGAGCTTGGCCAGGTCTCCGGTCGCGCCGAAGATCACCAGCGCGTCTGCCTGCTCCGTCGCCATTCATCCCCCCAGATACTCAGGTCGCGGTTCCGCATCACTATCGAAGCCGAGTCGGGCCCGCGCGGCACCACCCCGCACGGGTGAGGCTCACGGCATGCCGCCGGCTCGCTGCCCGGCGCGCCCGTGCCCGTCCCGGCGACTCCGTCACGAGAGGCGGTCGACCAGGTGCTCGCCCACTCGGATGGCGTTGGCCATCGCGGTCAGCGCCGGGTTCACCGCGCCGATGCTCGGGAAGAAGCTGGTGTCGGTGACGTACAGGTTGTCCAGCTCATGCGCCTTGCAGTTGACGTCGAGCACCGAGGTCGCCGGATCGGTCCCGAACCTGCACGTCCCGGCCTGGTGCGCGACCCCGGCGATCGGCACGTCCATCTTCATGTAGAAGTTCTTGCGCAGGACGTGGTGTGCGGCCAGACCCGCGTGGTTGAGCAGCTTCCTGAACTCCCGGTAGAGGCCGTCGGCCTCCTCGGCGCTGGTGGGCTGGTAGCTGAGCTGCACCCTGCCATCGGCCGCCAGCGTCACCCGGTTGTCCGGCACCGGCAGGTCTTCGGTCGTGAGCCAGAAGTCGACCGCATGGCTCGCAACCTCTTCCAGGCTCCAGTGCGGGGCCAGCTTGGTCAGATGCGGCTCCTCACCGCGCATGGCCTGGGCGTTGGACTTGCCGAGCATCTGGATGTTGCCGAGCGGCCACTGCCTGCCCTCGCCGGCCAGGTAGAAGTCGTTGATCGCGAGCGTCTTCTGGAAGACGGTGTCGTTGGGCTCCTCGGACAGCGCGACCGCTGCCTTGCTGTTGTGGAACATGTAGTTGCGGCCGACCTGGTCGGAGCCATTGGCCAGACCCGCGGGATGGGTGTCGGAGGCCGAGCGCAGCAGGATTTTCGCGGTGTTCGCGGCGCCCGCGGCCAGGACCACGATGTTCCCGCGGAAGGTCTCGATGCCGTCGCCCAGCGCGACGACCACGCCGGTGACCGACCGGCCCGACGGGTCGGTCTGCAGGCTGAGCACCTCGGCGCCGGTCAGCAGCGTCACGTTCGGTGAGTCCAGCACCGGCCGCACGGCGATGGTCTCGGCGTCGGCCTTGGCGTGCACGAGGCAGGGATAGCCGTCGCACCAGGCGCAGCGGATGCAGTGACTGCGCGGCCGGTCGGCCTCGTTCAGCATGATCCCGCACGGCGCCTCGAAGGGGTGATATCCGGCGGCGGCCAGGTCATCCGATAGCCGCTGGATCCGCGGCTCGTTCGATACCGCGGGCCACGGGTACTGGCGCGACCAGCGGCCCTCCGTCGGGTCGTCCCCGTGCTTGCCGTGCACCTGGTAGAGCCACTCGGCCTTGGTGTAGTACGGCTCGAACTCGTCGTAGCCGACCGGCCAGGCCGGCGATACCCCGTCCGCGTGCCTGATCTCGCCGAAGTCCTCGGGCCGCAGCCGATACAGCGCGGCGCCGTACATCTTGGTGGCTCCGCCGACGAAGTAGTGGACCTGGGGCTGGAACGGCTTGCCGTGCTCGTCGTACCAGGTATCCGGCGAGATGTAGCGGCCGTCCACGAACACCGCCGCCGGGTCCCAGTTGTCGGTCTCCCGGTCCAGGAACGTCCCGCGCTCGAGCAGCAGGACCCGCTTGCCCGACGGCGCGACCGTATTCGCCAGCGTGCCGCCACCCGCGCCGGTGCCGACGATGATCACGTCGAACTCGTCGGGCATCACGTTTCCCACACTGGGCATATCGGGCATCATCGGCTCCAGGCGCGCTCAGCCTGCTGGCGGGGGCCAGCGTCGTCCTCCTCAGCCTCCCCGCCGCCCCCGAGGCCACATCATCCGCAGCGGATGATCGTCGCCGGTCACCCGCGCGGGGTGACGCGCGCTGACCGCCGGAGCGCGAGCATGGGGTCACTGCCCGTGTCGCGGCCCGGTGCCCCGCGCCTGGGAACCCCGGCCGGCATTAGGGGAGGAAACATGAGTTACCCGGCGATCGCGGACCATGGCCTGATCGGCGACCTCCAGACGTCCGCCCTGGTGGCGATGGACGGCACGGTCGACTTCATGTGCCTGCCCCGGTTCGACTCGCCCACTGTCTTCGCCTCGCTGCTCGACAGCCGCGGCGGCGGCAAGTTCACGCTGGCCCCAGCCGGCGCCCACCACGTCACCAAGCAGATGTACCTGCCGAACACCGCGATTCTCGTCACCAGGTACCTGTCCGCCAGGGGCGTCGCCGAGGTCATGGACTTCATGCCGATCGACCACCCGGCGATAGCCTCCGACCGGCACCGGCTGGTCCGGAGGGTAACGTGCATCCGCGGGACGGCCGAGTTCGTCGCGAGCGTGCAGCCGCGCTTCGACTACGCCCGCTCGACCCACAAAACCGTGCCGAGCGAGCACGGCGTGGTCTTCGAGGGCGCGGGCCGCACCCTCGCGCTGTCCAGCACGTTCCAGCTCGAGCCCGATGGGGACGACGTCGCGTGCCGGTTCGAGATGGCGGCGGGCGAGACCGGCGCGTTCATCCTGGAGTCCGGCAAATCGGCCAAGCCGACCAAGATCACCCACCGCCAGCTGGACCGGAGCTTCGACGACACCCGCGATTTCTGGCGAAACTGGCTCGCCGCGGGTACCTACCGTGGTCGCTGGCGCGAGCCGGTCGAGCGCTCCGCGATCACCCTCAAGCTCATGACCTACGCTCCGACCGGGGCCGTCGTCGCCGCGCCGACGACCGGCCTGCCCGAGCAGGTGGGCGGCGAGCGGAACTGGGATTACCGGTTCACCTGGATCCGGGATGCCTCGTTCTCCGTCTTCGCGCTCATGAAGCTTGGCTTCCTGGAGGAGGCGCGGGCCTTGTACCTGTGGTTGCGGGACCGGATCGAGGAGCGGGCCGGCCAGCCGGTACCGCCGCTGGCGACCATGTACCGGGTCGACGGCGGCTCCGATCTCACCGAGGAGACGCTCGATCACTTCGAGGGGTACCGGAAGTCACGACCCGTCCGGATCGGGAACGGTGCCTCCGATCAGCTGCAGCTGGACGTGTACGGCGAGGCAATGGACACCATCTACGCGGCCCAGCAGCGCCAGCCAGGGATGGGTTACCGCGGCTGGCAGGACCTCCGCAGCGTCATGGACTGGCTGACCGAGAACTGGGACCAGCCCGACGAGGGTATCTGGGAGACCCGCGGCGGCAGCCACCCGTTCATGTACGGGCGGGTCATGTCCTGGGTGGCGTTCGACCGCGCTATCAAGATCGCCACCGAGGGCGCGCTGCCTGCCGACCTGCCGCGCTGGACCGCCGAACGCGACCGGCTCTACGAGACCGTCATGCAGAAGGGCTTCAACAAGTCGATGAAGGCCTTCGTGCAGTACGAGGGCAGCGACGTGCTGGACGCCTCGGCGCTGCGGATGCCGACGGTCGGCATGGTCGCACCGTTCGACGAGAAGTGGGGCTCGACCATGGCCGCCATGGACAAGACGCTCGTGTCCGACAGCCTCGTCTACCGCTATGACCCGAAGGCGTCGCCGGACGGGCTGCGCGGCTCGGAGGGCACGTTCTCGCTGTGCACGTTCTGGTGGATCGACGCGCTGACCCGCGGCGGCCGGCTGGACGAGGCCGGGCTCACGTTCGAGAAGATGCTCACCTACGGCAACCACCTGGGCCTGTTCTCCGAGGAGATCAGCGTCACCGGCGAGCAGCTTGGCAACTTCCCGCAGGCGTTCACTCACCTGTCGATGATCAACTCCGCGGTCGACCTGGACCGCAAGCTCGACCAGGTCGCCAGCCGTCAGCTGGCCGCGTGATGACCGTGACGGCGGCCGATCCCGCCTCGAGGATCGCCCGGCAGCAGCGGCGCGCCACCGCGGAGGAACGCGAGGCCCGCGGGCACGCCGCCCGGTCGGCGGCGCCGCGGTCGGCGCAGGGAAGCTGGCAGCCCGGGCCCGATCGCGACGACCCGGTCGCGCTGCTGGCGGACCAGTCCAGGGGGCGAGTCGAGGAGCTCGTGCCGGTCCGGTACGGCCGCATGCTGCTGTCGCCGTTCACGTTCTACCGCGGCGCCGCGGCTATCATGGCCGCCGACCTGGCCCGGACGCCGCGCTCGG
>JASHOV010000578.1 GCA_030038495.1 Streptosporangiaceae bacterium | reverse complement strand
CGCGCGCCCTCGGTTTACGTAACCGGGGTACGCAGCGAGGCGCAGTACCGGTACGGCCGGGTCCCGCGGGCGGGCTGCCGTACCTCGGAGTCACCGTCCGGAGTAGCCACGGCCGCGCACGTCAAGGTGACGGGCGGCAGTCGCCTGCGCATCGGCGTCTACACGGCCACCTGCGCCGGCGCCGTGAGCGTCGCCGGCGTCGCCCAGGCAGCACCCGTGCACACGACCTACACGGTGGTCCTCGGGTTCGGTGGCTTCCAGGCGCCACGCGCCGGCAGCGTCGTGGACAAGCGCTCGGACTGGCTCACGGCAACGTTCCGGCTCGTCACCGGGTCAGGCAAGGCGATCCCAGGCTGGCTGGCGCGGCGGGTCGGTGCCGCTGACGCGCTCATGCTCCGGCTAACGGGCCCTGGCCTGGGCCGCGACGGGCAAGAGACGCTGTGCGCCTGGGACTCCACCAGATTCAGTTGCGCCCTGAGCATTCCCTCCGCAGTCAGGACGGGCAAGAACCACACGTACGAGCTTTCGGTGCTGGAACAGGTAGCAGTCGGCGCTCACATCGGCTCGTGGATAGTAGCGCCGGCCGTGCGCGGGACGAATCCGGAGACCATCAGCTTCCGCTAGGCCCCGGTGCCGAAATACCTCGGATTGGCCACGGCGAGACGAGCCGCCACCGCATCCGCGAGGTCCGCGCCGTCCGGCGCCGGGCCAAGCTCCAGCTCGCGGGCCACGATCGCGAGCGCGTTCGCGGCCACCCTGGCGTGAAACGCGAGCTGCCCGCTCGTCGCGGGCATCACCTGATCGGTCAGGTATCCGCGGACGGCGTCGAGTAGCTCGCGCGCCGTCGGCCTGCCGTATGGAGCCGGCTCGGCGGCGGGTTCGCCCGACGGCCGCGGCCTGCGGGCCGCGGCGGCGGCCGCTTCCTCGGGCCGCAGCAGGAGCAGCAGATCCCACTCCTGCTCGGCCACCCGCCGCCCGATCGCGGCCAGCTCCACCGACCGGTAGGCCCCGGACAGATGCGTCCAGGCCTGGCTCATGCAGATGATTCCCCAGCGGAGCGTCCCCAGGGTCTCCCACCAGCGCAGCTCGTCCAGGCTGACTTCCGCGCCGCCGGCGTCCCTGTAGGCGGCGAGCAGCTCCTCCCGGCTGCCCATGCCCGCGGCGGGCGGGCCGGCCCCGAACCGCCAGGCCTTCACGCACAGCCAGCCGAGGTCCTCGACCGGGTTGCCGACGTGCGTCAGTTCCCAGTCCAGGACCGCGCGAAGTCCCTCCGGCCCGACGATCAGGTTGCCGAGCCGGAAATCCCCGTGCAGCAGCACCGGCTCGCGGCCGGGCGGCGGGTTCGCGGCGAGCCAGTCCAGCGCCAGCTCGAACACGTCCCCGTGGTGACCGGTACCGTGCTGGCCGGTCTCCCCGAACGCATCAAGTTGCTCCCGCAGCCCGGCCAGCGGCTCGGGCCGCGGAAAACCCTCCGGCACCCCGACCGCGTGCAGCCCGGCGGCGAACCGGGCCAGCTGGCCTACCAGCAGCCCGCGGGCCCGCGCGTAGGTATCCTCGCGCAGGATCTTCCGCGCGATCGTCTCACCGGGGATCCGGCGCATCACCATGCCAGCCGCGCCGGCGCCGAGTAGCTCCGGTACCGGCAGGCCGGCCGCGTGGGCCAGGCTGATCGACGCGGCCTCCCGGTCCCTCGCGCCCGGCTCCCCCGGCCGGCCCGGCGGATCACGCCGCAAAATGAGCTCGGCGCGCGTGCCGTCGGCGCCGACCGCGTCGAAGGACCAGGTTTCCCTCGACGCGCCGCCCGACAGCCGGCTCAGCCCCTCGATGACCGCGCCGCGGCCGATCCAGGGCGCCAGCTCCCGTGCCAGCGCGTTCCCTTCATTCATGCTTCGATGACGCCCTTGGGCGCGCGCTGGTGCATGAAGCCGAACATGTACCCGGCCACCCTGCGCATCTGGATTTCCTCCGATCCCTCGGTGATGCGGTACCGGCGGTGGTGCCGGTAGATGTGCTCGAACGGCCGGTGCCGGGAGTAGCCGAGCCCGCCGTGTACCTGCATGGCCCGGTCCGCCGCCTCGCAGCAGAGGCGATTGGCCCAGTAGTTGCACATGGACACCTTGTCCGAGGCGGAGAACGGGCCATCCCGGTCCATCAGCCAGGCCGTCTTGTGTAGGAGCGCGCGCAGCATCTCGCACTGGGTCTGCAGCTCGACCAGCGGGAACTGGATCGCCTGGTTGGCGGCCAGGGGCTTGCCGAACGGCCGCCGCTCGCGGGCGTAGGCGACCGACTCATTGATGCAGTACTGTGCCGCCCCGAGGCTGGAGGCGGCCTGGCGGATCCGGTTCTCGTTGAAGAAGTGCTGCACCACCTGGAGCCCGCGGCCCTCCCCGCCGAAGATTGCGCCGTCGGGGACGCGGACATCACGGAACGTCACGTGCGCGTGGTCGGTCGGCATATTGAACGTCCACAGGTACTCCTCGACCGTGAAGCCCGGCGAGGCGACAGGGGTCAGGAACGCGGTGATACCGCCGGCGTCGCCGGGCTGGCCGCCGGTCCTGGCGAAGATCAGGTCGTGCGAGGCGGCGTGCACCCCGGTGTTCCAGGTCTTCTCGCCGTTGATCACCCAGTTGTCCCCGTCGCGCGCCGCGGTGGTCTCCATGAACGTGGCGTCGCTGCCGTGCGCGGGCTCGGTGATGCCGAACGCGAAGCCGCCCCGCCCGGCCGCGAGCTGCTCCACCCATTCGGCCTGCTGCTCCGGCGTGCCGTAGGTCAGCATGAGCAGCAGCCCGACGTTGTTACCCACGATCATGTGCTCGTTCTGCAGGTCGCAGTGCAGTCCGAGGCCCTTGCTGGCCAGGTGCTCCCTGATGACCGCCATACCGAGATTGGTTCCGTCGCGGCCGCCGTACTTCTTGGGGAACGCGTAGCGATAGTGGCCGGCCTCGTCCGCACGCCGGCGGGCCTCGGCCAGCAGCAGTTCCCAGTCCCGGTTGGGCAGCCCGCCGCGATCCCAGTCGGTCCTGGCGTCCTCGCGACGGTAATCGAAGAAGCGGATGTTGTCGTCCTGCCGCTCCAGCGGCCGGATCTCGCGTTCGATGAAGTCGTCGAGTTCGCTCAGGTAGCTGGCCAGGTCCGCGGGGATGTCGAAGTCCATGGTCTGTACCGAATCATGGCCTCGGGCCGCTTGGGAAGGTCACTGAGTTCCGGGGTATGACAGCGCCATGCTCAGAGGGGGCGTCAGCATGCTCGCCGCGCTGGCCGGGGTCGCGAGCGCGGCCGTCCTCTGCGGCTGCAGCGGCCCGAGCGGGCCGCCGACGTACTATCTGAGCCCGTCCGGCAGCGACTCGGCCGCGGGCACGTCGCCGGCCACCGCCTGGCGGACGCTGGCCAAGGCGTCGGGCGTGCGGCTGCCACCGGGCTCGCGTCTGCTCCTGCGCGGCGGCAGCAGGTTTGCCGGTCAGCTGCGGCTCGGGCCACACGATGCCGGCAATCCTCGTGACCTGGTCAGCATCGGCTCCTACGGCACCGGCCGGGCGACGATCGCCGGGACCGGCGGATCGGGCCTCGTCGTCTACGACACGGCGGGCGTGGCCATCAGTGACCTCAACGTCGCCGGTGCCGCGCCGATACAGTCCGACTCGGCCGGGATCCTCCTGTTCAGCACCAGGGCCCGCGCGCCCAGGCTCGCCCGTGTCCTGATCTCCGGCGTCGACGTGAGCGGCTTCGGCACCGGCATCGGGATCGGGGCCGCGCACGACACGGGTTTCAGCGACGTCGAGATCACCGACGCGACCGTCCACGGCAACCTCAACGCCGGCCTGGCCAGCTACGGCGGGGCGTTCAACCCCGCGGCGCCCGTCTACGCCAACTCCGGCATCGTGATTTCCGACGTCACGGCCTGGGGGAATCTCGGTGATCCGGTCAATACCAGTACCAACAGCGGCAACGGAATTGTCCTCGGCGCCGTCTCGGGCGCGTCGGTCACCCGGTCCACGGCTTACGGGAACGGCGGCCAGGGCGGCGCGCGGCTCGAGGGCCCGGAGGGCATCTGGGCCTACGACGCGCGGGATGTGCGGATCGCGCACAACCTGTCCTACCGCAACAACTCCGGGAGCAGGGTCGACGGCGGCGGCTTCGGGCTGGATCAGAACACCGTGGACTCGACGATGGAGTACAACCTCGCCTACGGCAATCACGGCCCCGGCTTCCTCGTCTTCGGGTCGGGGCCGGTCCCGCAGTCAGGCACCGTGGTGCGCTTCAACATCAGCAGCGGGGATGCGCTGACGCCGGCGACGACGGGGTCGATCATGGTACTGGGCGGGGTGAAGGACGCGGCGGTCTATCAGAACACGGTCGTCGCCGCTTCGCCCGGCGGTGCTCCGCACGCCGCCGTCCGCCTCGGCCCCGGCCTGCAGTCGGTGACTGTGCGGAACAACCTGCTGCTCGCGTACGGGTCAGCGCTCGTGGTCCTGGCCGACCTGCCGCTGCCCGCGTCCGCCGTCAGCCTCCAGGGCAACGCCTATTTCTCCGCCAGCGGCGCCTGGGCGGCGCTGTGGGGTCCGACCCGGTACTCGTCGCTGGCCGCCTGGCGGGCAGGCACCGGGCAGGAACGGGTAGGCGGCAAGCCCGCCGGGCTCGACGCCGATCCGCGGCTGACCGGGCCGGTGCTCGGGCTTACCGTCTCCTCGGCCGCCGACGCCGACACCGCGGCGGACGGGTTCGTGCCGATCGCCGGGTCACCGGTTCGGGGCGCCGGGCTCGATCTGGGCCGGCTGTTCGGCGTCCGCACCGGCGGGGTGAACTTCACGGGTCAGCCGATCCCGGCTTCCGCCCCCAATATCGGCGCCCAATTATTTTGACGCACAGTTACGCCGCCATCGAGCCGGCGTCGGCGTACCCGGACGGGTGTGACTGCTGGAACCGCCAGGCATCGCGGCACATGTCGCGGATGTCCCTGGTCGTGCGCCAGCCCCAGTCCGCCGCGACCCGGCTCGGGTCGGCCACCGCGCTGGCCGCGTCACCCGCTCGCCGGGCCACGACCTCGTACGGTACGCGGACACCGCAGGACTCCTCGAAGGCCCGCACCAGCTCCAGGACGGAGGCGCCCGCGCCGGTGCCGAGATTCAGCGCGCGCAGGCCGGGGCCGTCGGCCAGCCGCTCTACCGCGATCCGGTGCGCCTCGGCCAGGTCGAGCACGTGAATGTAGTCCCGCACCGGACTGCCGTCCGGTGTCGGGTAGTCATCGCCGAACACCTGGAGCCGCTCCCGCTGGCCGGCGGCGACCTGCATCATGTAGGGCATCACGTTGCCGGGCACGCCGAGCGGCGACTCACCGAGCAGACCGCTCGGATGCGCGCCGGCCGGGTTGAAGTAGCGCAGGGCGATCACGGTGAAGTCGCCGAACCGGCGGCAGGTGTCGCGCAGGATCCGCTCGCAGATCAGCTTCGAGCGGGAGTACGGATTCGTCGGACCCGGCCGGTACTCCTCCCGGATCGGCTCGCTGTACTGGTCGCCGTAGATCGAGCACGAGGACGAGAACACGAGCCGGGACACACCGTGGCGCGTCATCGCTCGCAGGAGGCTGGTCGTGCCCGCGATGTTGACGTCGTAGTACTCGACCGGAAGGTCCAGCGACTCGCTGATCGCCTTCTTCGCCGCCAGATGCACGACGGCGTCGATACGGTGCCCGGCGAAGACCTCGTCCAGGGCGGGCTGATCGCGGATGTCAAGCTCGTGCAGCACAAGCTCACCGGCTGCCAGCCGCCGCACGGCGGCCAGGGCAAGCGGCGAGCTGTTCGAGAAGTCATCCACGACCACGACCTCGTGGCCCTGGCTGAGCAGCTCGACGCAGATGTGGCTGCCGATGAATCCAGCACCTCCTGTGACAAGAACCGCCACGGATTGCTCTCCTTTTGATGGGAACGGGGATCTTAAAAGGCGTGCAGCGCGTAGACGGGGTAGACGGCCGCGGCGGCGATCGCGAGGCCGAGCGTCGGCAGGGCGAGCGCCAGCGGCGGCCGCACTGTTGCGCGCACGGCGGCACGCACCGATACGCCGGCCGCCGCGGCCGACTCCCTGGCGTGCAGCAGCGCGACCGCGCTGGCGACGACGGCATAGACGAGGCCGGCCAGGGCGCTGAGGAACACGTATCCCGGCGCGCCACTGCCGCGCTCACCGATCAGCGCGGCGCCCGAACAGGCGAGGCTGACCAGCGCGAACGGCGCAATCAGCCGGGCCGCAAGCCGCTCCAGGCCGCGTGCGCCCTTGGGCGTCACCTTGAGCGTGACCTCGCGGGGAGCCACCTTCATCAGCAGCGCCGCCCCGATGCCGAGGGCTACGAACGGCCAGCGCGCCAGGGAGTAGAGCCAGTTCTCCCAGCTCACAACGGGAGCACGGGCCGGCCGCAGCAACCCGCGGCGGCGCAGCAGCAGCGCGATCAGGACGAGCCAGAGCGATATCGACCACCAGTGCAGCAGGAACGCACCGTAGTTCACCCGGATCCAGGGCCGCCCGGTGAGCGCGGCTACCGGTGGCAGCAGCAGGCCGAGCAGCGTCGTCGCGACCAGCAGGCCGTAATAGCTGAGGGCATAGACGAACCGCAGCCGCAGCACCCAGGGCAGGCGGCGCAGGTTACGCGGGACGAGGCCGAGAAGGACCGTGGTCAGGCTGCGCGACCACTGGAATTCCTGCACGACCATGGCGGCAAAGGTGGCGGGCCCCTGCCCGTGAGCCTCGGCGTCGATCGCGAACGCCCCGTGCCAGCCGGCGGCGCTCAGCAGGAAGGTAGTCGAGAAATCCTCGGCCAGCTCGGGGCCGATGCCGCCGATCTCGCGGAGCGCGGCCGTCCTGACCGCGTAGTGGGACCCGATGCAGAGCGGGCCGAGGCCGTCGCTATGGCCGAGCTGAAAGGGGCCGTGGAACGTCGCCTCCTTGTAGAGCCGGCCCCTGGCCGACCACGACTGCGCCGCGTTGGTGTCGCAGACGCTCGGCGCCGCGACGTAGCCGATCGAGGGGTCGGCGAATGGCCGCACGACGTCGGCCAGGTAGTCGGGCGCCGGGACGTGATCGCAGTCAAGCTGGGCGACCACGTCGTACCTGGCGTAGCCGATCTCGTCGTAGAAGTAGGCGAGGTTGCCCTCTTTGCAGCGGGTGCGCCGGGGCCAGGTAGCCCGGTGATACTCGCTGATCCCGAACCGCGTCGACAGGCCGACGCCGTGGCTCGCGCACCAGGCCGCGATCGGCTGCGTCGGCTGCTCATCGCACAGCCATACGTCGTACGGATGGGGGTAGTCCTGCGCCAGCATCGCCGACAGGGTCTCGCGCGCGACGTCCCAGGGCTCCGACGGCGCCCTCGTGACCGCGAACGCCACCCGGTACGGCGGCACCGCCAGGTCGGGGCGGACCCGGCGCAGCCGGTTGACCGCGCCGATGAAGAACACAGGAAAGCCAGAGACGTAGGCCAGCACAATGCTGTTGGCGGCGACGCCCGCCACCCCGGCTCGGTGGGCGGGCTCCAGCCACCACAGCCAGAACTCGGCGAGACACGCGAGCCAGGCCAGCGAGAGGATCCCGATGATGACGCGGTCACGCCTGGTCAGGGCCCAGCCGAAGGTGGCCCTTTCCGGCTTGCGCAGCTCCCGGTGCGCCCCGATGGCGGGGCCGCTGGCCGAAATCCGTGTGACCTTGCTCTCACTCGGGCACTCGAGCCGCTCTAGGGCCGAGCGCATGGCCCGTGTCCCGATGTGACGGCGCAGGCGGACATGGGTGGCGGGCAGCCGTCAGGGTTCGTGGCCAAGGTGGGGGGACTTCCCTCCGTGTGACGGACAGGTCACTATTTGCAACGCTGGCCAGCGCGCGGTCTCATCCCGGAACAGACGGCGCCCTGGCTGGCAAGAAGGGGCACTAGATCCATCGGCTACTGGCGAGTAATGTTCGGAGTTACAGGCGTTAACTCCGGGAGGCCGCCGTGAGCACCTACGAGCACTACACCACGCCCGTCGAGCCGGGTACCTGGGACATCCCGGCCTCCGGAGCGGTCCGGTTCAACTGGGAGTACGACAGCGGCCGCACCCGCCTGCTGGACCTCTACCAGCGCGGCAAGGACAAGCAGTGGGACGCCACCAAGCGGATCGACTGGTCGATCCCTGTCGATCCCTGCAACGTCATGGAGCAGAGCGAGGAACTCAACCCGATCTACGGCTCGCCGCAGTGGGAGAAACTCAACCAGAAGGAGCGGGACGAGCTCGGGCATCATCTGTCGGGGTGGCTGTTCAGCCAGTTCCTGCACGGCGAGCAGGGTGCGCTCACCGTCGCGGCCCGGATCGTCGAGTCGGTGCCGGACATGGACTCCAAGTTCTACGCCGCGACACAGGCCATGGACGAGGCGCGGCACGTCGAGCTGTACGCGAAGTTCATGCGCGAGAAGGTCGGGCTGTACTACCCGGTCAACCCCGATCTGGCCAGGCTGCTGTCCGACGCCCTGTCCGACTCCCGGTGGGACATGCCCTATCTCGGCATGCAGGTGCTGATCGAAGGGCTGGCGCTGGCCGCCTTCGGCGTCCACCGGGACCTGTCCAACAACGACCTCGTGACCCAGCTGCTCGCCTACGTCATGCAGGACGAGGCCAGGCACGTGGCGTTCGGCCGCCTCGCGCTGCGCGACTACTACAAGGAGCTGACCGAGGCCGAGCGGGCCGACCGGGAGGAGTTCGTCGTCGAGGGCTGCTACCTGATGCGCAACCGGTTCACGGGACGTGAGGTCTGGGAGCGGATGGGCTTCGACGTCGAGGAGTGCGTGGCGTTCACCGACCAGTCGCCGGTGCAGCAGGCGTTCCGCACCCTGCTGTTCTCCCGGATCGTGCCGTGCGTGCGGGACATCGGCCTGTGGGGCCCGAAGGTCCAGCACGCCTACGCCGACCTCGGCGTGATCGAGGCAGCCGACTCCGACCTCGAGGTCCTCATGCGAGCCGACGAGGAACTGGCCGAGAAGATCGATGAGCAGAAGTACGCCACGGAACTCGCCGCCCGCCAGTCTGAGGTAGACGACGCCATCGCGCTCGCCGACTAAGTCATCAGCGCTCGGTCAGGCGGCAGCGTCACAGGGTGGGCTGTGGGTGTGCAGTGTCCTGGTGCCGTCGGGGCTGGT
>JASHOV010000577.1 GCA_030038495.1 Streptosporangiaceae bacterium | reverse complement strand
CCGACCTGCGGGCAACCGGATTCGCGTTCGACATCGAGCTGCTCGCCCGGTGCCGCCAGCTCGGCAGCGACCTGGTCGAGATCCCGGTGAACTGGCGGGACATGCCCGGTTCCACGTTCTCCATCTGGCGGCACTCGCTGTCGGCCTTCGCCGAGATAGGTGCGATCAGGCTGGCGCTGCGGTCAAGATCCACCTGGACGGAAGCGGAGGCTGACCAGGCCCGGCAGTCCGCAGCCGTGGGTGTGGCGGAGATCGCGGCGGCAAGCGGACCGTTATGAAGACTCGCGGGATTACGGACCACGCGAGGTCGGTCGCGGGCCTGCGGGTCGCGATCGTTAACTGGCGGGATCCATGGCACCCCGAGGCGGGTGGCGCCGAGACCTATGCCTGGGAGATGGCCCAGGGTCTACGCCGGCGCGGAGCGCAGGTCACCTACGTGACGGCGCGGGGTGACGGGCAGACCCCGGCCGAGCACAGGGACGGCGTGCGGATAGTCCGGCGCGGCTCCCGGTTCACCGTCTACCCGCTGGTGCTGGCCTGGCTGCTCCGCAGGCGCCGTAGTTTCGATGCGGTCGTGGACTGCCAGAATGGCATCCCGTTCTTCACGCCGTGGGCCGTGCGGCGCTCCGTTCCGGTCTTCTGCGTCATCCATCACGTGCACGATGCGCAGTTCGGCCTGCATTTCTCCCCCGCCATGGCGACGGTGGGGCGGCTGCTGGAAGGCCCGGTAGCGCGGGTGGCATACCGCCGGCATCAGTCCATCGCAGTCTCCGAGTCCACGCGGCGCGCGATGGCGGAACGGCTCCGCTGGAAGGGGCCGGTGTGCATCATCCCTAACGGGCTCAGCGCGACCGCCTTCGACCGGCCCGCGCCCGACCCGCCGCCCGGCCAGATGCCCACGCCAGTGCCGCCTGCAGCCGTGACCTGGGTCGGCCGCGTCGTCGCGCACAAACGGGTCGACCGGGTGCTGGATGTCGCTGCCGGGCTGGCTCCGGCCGGGCTTGTCATCGACGTGATCGGCCGCGGCCCGTGCAGCACGGACCTGGCCGACGGCGCGGCACGGCGCGGCCTGGCGGGCTCAGTCCGGCTGCGCGGATACCTGCCCGAGGAAGACAAGCGGGCAGCGGTGGCAGCGTCGTTGCTGCATCTGAACACCTCAATCGGCGAGGGCTGGGGGCTGTGCGTGCTCGAGGCAGCCGCGCTGGGAGTGCCGACGGTTGCCTATGATGTCGACGGCCTGCGGGACGCCGTCCGGCCCGACGTGACCGGCTGGCTGGTCGGCCCCGGTGAGCGGATCGAGGACGTCACCGCGCGGGCGCTGAAGGAACTCGACGATCCTGCCCGCCGGGCCGAGATCGCCCGGGCCTGCCGGTCCTGGGCGGCCCAGTTCGACTGGGACGCGAGCGCCGGCCAGCTGGCCGACCTGATCGCCGATGCGGTACTTGGCAACCGCACCCGCGCAGGGTGCGGCTGACCCCCGAAGAGGACTCTCGGTTCGACACGCGCGATGTGTCCCCCTGCCGCTCCGCCTGCCTGCTCAAGATGGGGTGGACCTACAGGAGGGTCACGAGTGACCCGCCCGGATGAGATCCGGCACGACGCGTCTCCCAGTCGCGGCGAGTCAGCGCGTACTCGACGTGATCAGGCTCGCCTTCCTCGAAAGCTTCGAGCCCGTCACACGAGAACGTGCCGACGAACGTCAATCCGGACTTCTCCAGCACGTGCCGGGAGGCCCAATTGTCGATCGTTGTCTCCGCGACCACGCGCTGCAGGCCAAACTCAGCGAAGCCCTTGTCGATCAGGGCACGCGACCCCTCGGTGGCTGCCCGCTTGCACATGATCCGATGATCGGTATATAACCATGAAATGAGTAGCAAGCGGATGCAGGAGCCAACGTTCCTGATCCTTACCTGCCTGGCTGCCGGGCCGCAGCACGGCTACGGCATCATGACCGACGTCACCCAGATCTCCGAAGGCCGCGTGCGCCTGCGGGCCGGCACCTTCTACGCCGCCCTGGACCGGCTGAGCACGGACCGGCTACTGGAAGTCGACCGCGAGGAGGTCGTTGATACCCGGCTGCGCCGGTACTACCGGCTGACGCCCGCGGGCCGCGCGCGGCTTGCCGCCGAGGCGGCCCGGCTGCGCGCCAACGTGGCCGTCGCGGCTCAGCGGCTAGGTCTGACGCTCAGCTTTCAGCGGCTGAGCCTGGCGGGCAGCTGATGGCGGCCGCCGGCCTGGAGGCCCGTTACCGCCGCCTGCTCGGCTGGTTCCCGGCCGACCACCGCGCCGTGCACGGCGAGGAGATGCTCGGCGTCCTGATGGCCGGAGCCGCCGATGACCGGGACAAGCCGGGTCTGCCGGAGACCGCCGACCTGCTGCTCGGCGCCGCGCGCATCCGGCTGCGGCCGGGACGCGCGCTGTCGGACCGGGACGGGTGGCGGGACGCGCTGGCGATGTTCAGCGTGGCTGGACCCGTGCTCATCCTGGTCACGGTATGCCTGGTCTACCTGGTCCACCTGGTCACGAGCCTGCTGCAGGCCAGCCCGCCATCGGGAACCTTTGGCTTCGGGGCACCCTCGCTCGGCTTGAGTGCCCTCAGCGCCTACTACGGGCAGGCCAGCGCGATCCCGTGGCTGGTGCTGTCGGGTCAGGGACTTGTCGTGCTGCTGGCGCTGCTGGGCCTGCGGCGATCCGCCGCGGCGGCAACGGCCCTGTCCCTCGCTGCCATCATCTACGTCCAGGGACCGTACCCGGGCCTGGGCATCCTGAGCGGGCAGATCCTGCTGAGCGAATTGTTCCTGCTCGTGCTTCCTGTGGCCGAGATCGTGGCGCTGCTCGCCTCGCCTGGCCCGCGCCGGGGAAGGGAACTGCTCCGGGGCCGGCACTGGGCGCTGCTGGCAGTCGCCGCGGTCGCGGCGGCGGCACTGACCGCCGCCTTCCTGCCCGCGGTCATCGCCACTCGGCCGCCCTTCGGGTCGTTGTCTCGGCTGCCCGGAGGATGGGTCGCCGTCACGAAGATGAACCCCTTTC
>JASHOV010000576.1 GCA_030038495.1 Streptosporangiaceae bacterium | reverse complement strand
CGACCCGCACTGGTCGCCGGCCTGAACCAGGCCCGCGGTTATCCTTCGGGGCGGCGAGAGCCGATTGCCTGGGGGTACCGGAAGAAGCCGGTCGGGTCGTACTTCCGCTTCACGCGGACCAGCCGGTTGTAGTTCGCACCGTAATAGGCGCTCCGCCAGTCCCTGAGCGTGGGGTCGGGAAAGTTCTGGTAAGACTGCGCGGGCGGCGTCTTGCCGAAGATGTCGAAGTAGAACTCGTCCAGCCAGCGCAGGTTCGCGGCGGCGACGCTAGGGGGGTCGTGGTCGGCCCAGCATGTCTCAGCAGCGAAGATGAACAGGTCCGCCCGGTGCACGAACGCGGTCGCCTCCGGCGGGACCCGGTTGATCTCGCCGCCGAGAGCGAACATCGCGAACCCAGCTCCATCAGGGTTACCGCTGCCCGGCCAGTCGAGCAATCGCTCGGCTGCGGCGCTGACTTGCCGGTCGGTGAGGACCGTCCGGGAGGTGAGGACCGCTGACTTGCTGGCGAACTTGTCCACGGGGGTCGTTGCGGCCAGCAGTTCGCTCGCGCGGCCGGGGGTGACCTCGCGGATCTCTGCGCTATTGCGGGCGCGCTCGGCCGGGGTTCCGATGGCCAGCAGCGGCGCGAGTATCGCCCGCAGTTCCGGGGCGGTGCCGTAGTACTGGCCGATCACGTTGACGTTGGCGTTCGCGCGGATCATGGCCCCGGTCCTTCCCTGGGTTCCGATCCCAAGGCGGCAGTGGAAACGCTTGTCGTGGACGGTGTCCCTGGCGATCTGCTGCGTCACCGAGATCACCGGCAGCACGGAGTCGAGGCTCCAGCGGAACTGGTAGAAGCCCACGTTGCCGTGAAACTGCTCGTACCGGAACGTGAACGAGGTGTGCACGCCGAAGTTGTTGCCCGCCCCGCCGCGGCAGGCCCAGAACAGGTCGGGATGAGAGCCCTCGCTGGCCTCGACCACCCGCCCGTCGGCGAGCACGAGCGTCGTGGCTATGAGCCGGTCGCAGGTCAGGCCGAACATCTTGTCGCTGAAGCCGATACCGCCGCCCAGCACCAGGCCGGCAACCCCGACCGTGGGGCAGCGCCCGGTCGGCACGAACATTCCCCGGTCCTCCAGCATGGGGTGCAGATCGCCGTTGGTGACCCCGGCGCCGACGGTGACGGTCCCGGCGTCATGGACGACGGTCATCGGCCCGTAGGTGCGGCTGCGGGCTGTGCCAGGCAGCGGGGCGGAGACGATGCTCTTCATCCGGGCCATGTTCAGCAGCAGGCCCGTGGTGGTGGAGTATCCGGCGTAGTTGTGGCCCAGCCCGGAGCGGGGGACGGCAGGCAGGCCCACCTCGCGAGCCCAGCGGAGAGATTCGCGGACGTCCCTGGCGGTGGCGCAGGCCACGATTCCGGCGGGCTTGATCCCGGCGTACCGGTGGTTGAACGGGATCGCCAGCGGCCGGTAACCGGGATCCCACGGCCGGTAGAGTGTGGAACGCGAGGACAGCGAGTCAGCCAGCCGCTTCCAGTCCTGGCGGCTGACCCGCTCCAGTGCGTCGGGTGCCGCGCGGGCACCGGGAGGCGCCTGCCTGGCAACCAGCCCGGCAGCTAAGGCACTCAGGGTGCCTGCCTGCAGTACGTCCCGCCGATTGATCGCTGCGGCTTGCGCTCGCGGAAAAGTAGTCACGGCTGCCTCTCCGCCGATTCCGTCACCGAGTCGTTGCCCGGAGCCTTCAGACGCTCATCGTATCTTCTTGACTACTATGCGTAGTCAGCTTTCACGATGCGAGGCGCTACTGTCCATTCACCGAAGCGGTCTTAAATGCCGAGTAGTAGTCAGAAGTCGTGCCGTTGGGCTGGATCAGGTTGTAGTCGTCGCCTTGCGGATTGGATGCCAGCTCGAACAGGTTGGCGTTCCAGTAGCCAGCCGCCTTGAGCATCGCCAGGAACCCGCTGACGTACGCGCTGTCGCCGCCGTCTGCGTAGCCAGACCAGCAAGCATCGGAACTGTCGCAGATACCGCCGTTCCACTCGCTGATCGAGTAGCGCGTGTACTGCCCGTACTTCTTGCCCCAGACAGATTCCACCTGAGACTTAGCTGCCGGCAGCCACTGGCTGTAGTAGGCGTAGCACTCGTTGTTCGAGAAGTTGTAGGGAGCGGTCTGATCGAAGTCAGGCGAGTGACAGTAACTGTGAATGGTCTCTACGTCTGGCCGCGTTCCGCCCGCGGCCTTGTCCGCGGCGTTGAACTGCTCGACGTAGTTCGGCTCCTCGCAGCTGTATCCGTAGGTAGCGGAGCTATCCGCCGTGCACGTGTCGCCCCATCCAGGTCCGCCACCGACGCCGATATAAGCGGCGGATACGACATCGGAGAATCCTAGCGACCGTGCGTACGCGACAAGCTTCGGCATCGTGGCTGCGTACATACGGCCAATGTCTGCTGAGACCCCAGTTGATCCTGCGCTTGAGAATCCCCAGTAGCTTGAGCAGTCATACTCAGCCTCGTTGTTGGATTCGATTACGATCGGACCCTTGTAGACCGCGGCCGTAGCAGCAATAACCTGCTCTTCCATCGGCAGGTTCATTCCCCAGTCACTGCCGTTTGCGGGCGGGCAGAACACGGTGCCCGTGATACCGCCGATGTCCCCGCTAGTGATCGGTACCATCTTGAGCCACAGCAGCGCATGGTCGGTCTTGGTGATCCCGGTAATGGCCTGCTGGTACTGACTGACCGACTGAGTGCCAGTGTGATGGTCGTTGCCGCAGGTCTCATCGGTGAAGCAGTCGTAGACCGCGTACCGGATGATCGGGATCTTGGCGGCCGTGATCTCGTTCACGATGGTCTGATCGGTTACGGCCGGACCACCATTGTTCTCCCATGCGCCGATCTCTGATCCGTAGATCAGGTTGGTGTCATGCAAGATGTTCGGCGTGCTCTGAGCGGATGATGCGGCTGGAGCGGCGAGACCCAGCGAGACAACGAAAGTGATCCCGGCAGCGGCTAGTGACTTACGGAAGCGCATTCATTCTTCTCTCTTGCCTCGTGGTGGCCACCAGCCCAGCGGCATGCCAGGTCGGGCCCGGAGCAGCCTGGCCTGCCGCGGCAGGAAGCTGGCGCTGGGATGGCCGGAGCCGGCAGACGGGCCCAGCCCGACGAGGAGGGCTTGGCCAGTGGTCATGCTGCTACTCGCTCCGATTCCGCTTAATACTGTCCAGTCCGGATTTTCGGGTGGATAGCACTAAGTGAGGAGCATATAAGCATGAAACGGGCAGCGCGTCAACTGACCAGGCACGCGGCCGAGGTAAACCGCTTCCTACCAGGCGTAGATCCGGGCAGGCAGCTTGCGCATCGGCGGCTGGTCAGCTGCCGCATAGACGATCACGACGGTGAGATCGTTGGGGTCCCGGCCCTCGACCACGGCGATGTCCTGGTCCGTGCGGATCTCCCTGTAGGCCGAGCGGCGCCGGAGTATCTCCGCCCTGCGATCGAGATCGGCCCTGCTCGCCGTGCTCCAGGCCAGATACTGGACGCCGATGGATCCGAGCGCCCGCATCGCGTTATCGCCGGCAGCGCGCAGCGCCAGCTGCGATCCGTCCGCGGATTCCAGCAGCGCGGCAGTCGGACTGCTGTCCACGACCTCCAGGTCGAGCAACTCGCGGTAGAAGGAAACTGATGCATCCAGGTCCCGCACAAATACGACGGCTGCTCTCAGCCGGATTCCCTCGGCCATTCGATGACCTCCGCTCGGGCACCCGCGGCCTGACGGTGCCGGGCCGGCGTTCCTGCCACCACTCGCCAGCGTGGGTGCGGCTCGCTACCATCCTGCACTCAGCGCGCAGGCCCTGCGGGGACGGTTCGGTAAGAACCTCGTGCGGCCGGGGAACGCGGTGAACCGAGCCCGGCCTCTCACCCGCCGCGCCGCCGTCGGATTGCGACTGCTCGTAAGCTAATCAGGTGCTAGGGCTTCCCGATGCGGTCCGCGGCTGTCTGTTCGACCTGGACGGCGTGCTCACGAAGACCGCCAAGGTGCACGACGCCGCCTGGACTGAGATGTTCGACGACTTCCTGCGCGAGCGATCACGCCGGACCGGCGAGCGGTTCGTTCCCTTCGATCCGGTGCGGGATTACGACGAGTACATCGACGGAAAGCCGCGGGCCGACGGCACCCGGTCGTTCCTGGCCGCGCGCGGCATCGAGCTGCCCGAAGGCCAGGAGGACGACCCGCCCGACGCCGTCAGCGTCTACGGACTCGGCAACCGCAAGAATGAGATAGTGCTGGCGAAGATCCGGTCCGACGGCGTGGAGGCCTATGCGGGCTCCGTGCGCTACGTGCATGCGGTTCGCGACGCCGGTCTCCGCCGCGCTGTCGTCTCATCCAGCACCAACTGCCGCGACGTGCTCGCGGCGGCCCATATCGAGGACCTGTTCGAGGCACGGATCGACGGCATCGTCGCCGAGCGCGATCAGTTGCGCGGCAAGCCTGCCCCAGATACGTATCTGGCCGGCGCCCGTGCGCTCGGGCTGGAGCCGGCCGCTGCCGCCGTCTTCGAGGACGCGCTGGCCGGGGTTGAAGCGGGCCGGGCCGGCAACTTCGGCTTCGTCGTCGGCGTCGATCGCGTTGGGCAGGCGGCTGAGCTGAGTCAGCACGGCGCGGATGTCGTCGTGCGGGATCTGAGCGAGTTGCTGGCACACTCATGATCAAGCAACCGGAGTTCACCGAGGAGCCCTGGTCCCTGCGGGAGACCGGTCTGAATCTCGATCGGCTGGCCCAGACCGAATCCGTTTTCGCGCTGTCCAACGGCCACGTCGGCTGGCGCGGCAACCTCGACGAAGGCGAGCCGCACGGCCTGCCTGGCGCCTATCTCAACGGCGTCTACGAGGTCCGGCCGCTGCCGGCGGCAGAGAGCCTTTACGGCCGGCCGGAGTCCGGGCAGACCGTTATCAACGTAACGAACGGCAAGCTGATCAGGCTGTTCGTGGACGACGAGCCGTTTGACGTCCGCTACGGCAAGCTGCGCTCGCATGAGCGGCTGCTGGACTTCCGCGCGGGCACGCTGACCCGGCATGCGGAGTGGGTATCGCCGGTAGGCGCGGCTGCCCGTATCACCTCGACCCGGCTGGTGTCGTTCACTCAGCGTGCGATCGCGTCGGTGTGCTACGAGGTAGAGCCCGTCGACCGGCCGTCCCAGATCACGGTGCAGTCCGAACTCCTCGCGAACGAGGAACTGCCGTCGGCCGACGGCGATCCGCGGGCCGGGTTTACTCCGGACCATCCGCTGGTAAGGGAGTATCACAACACGCACGAGAACGCAGGCGTGCTGGTGCACAAGACCCGGCTCAGCGGGCTCAGGGTCGCGGCCGCGATGGACCACCTGGTCGACGCGCCGGCCGCGCTGCGAACAGAATCGGTGGCGTTTGACGACGGCATTCAGGTCAATGCCTCGGTGTCGCTGGAGCCAGGGCAGCGGCTCCGGCTGATCAAGTTCGTGGCGTACGGCTGGTCGGCCGAGCGGTCCCTGAATGCCGTCCGTGACCAGGCCTGGGCGGCACTGACCGCGGCCAGGCAGGCGGGCTGGGACGGCCTGCTCACGGCTCAGCGTGCCTTCCTCGATGAGTTCTGGAGCCGTGCCGACGTCGAGGTGCACGGCGACGTCGAGATCCAGCAGGCCGTCCGATTCGGCCTGTTCCACGTCCTGCAGGCCGGCGCGCGCGGCGAGGAACGCCCGATCCCGGCCAAGGGCCTGACCGGGCCGGGATACGACGGGCACGCCTTCTGGGACACCGAGACGTTCGTGCTGCCCGCGCTCACGCTGCATGCCCCTGAGGCCGCCGCGAGCGCGCTGCGATGGCGGCACAAGACGCTGCCGGCCGCCCAGCAGCGGGCGGCCCAGCTGGGGTTCAGGGGAGCTGCTTTCCCGTGGCGGACGATCAATGGCCAGGAATGCTCGGGCTACTGGCCGGCCGGCACGGCGGCCTTCCACATCAACGCGGACATCGCCGCGGCCGTGGTGCTGTACATCGACGCCAGCGGGGACGAGGAATTCGCCCGGGCGGAGGGCACTGAACTGCTGGTCCACACCGCCAGGTTGTGGCGGTCGCTCGGCCATCACGACGACGATGGCCAGTTCCATATTGACGGAGTGACCGGGCCGGACGAGTACAGCGCCGTTGCCGACGACAACGTCTACACAAACCTGATGGCACAGCACAACCTGCGGGCCGCTGCCAACGCCGCGGAGAAGTATCCCGACCGCGCCGTCGAGCTGGGCGTCGATCCGGAGGAATCGGCCGGGTGGCAGGACGCCGCGCAGGCCATGTACATACCGTTCGATGAGGCGCTCGGCGTGCACCCGCAGGCCGCGGCGTTCACCCGGCATCAGCTCTGGGACTTCGCCGGGACTCCCGCCGACCACTACCCGCTGATGCTGCATTACCCGTACCTCGACCTGTACCGCAAGCAGGTCGTCAAGCAGGCCGACCTGGTGCTTTCCATGC
>JASHOV010000058.1 GCA_030038495.1 Streptosporangiaceae bacterium | reverse complement strand
CTCGGGCGGGTTGCGGCTGGCCAGCGCGTGCAGGATGCCGCGGCCGGCCAGCGTGCGCGCCGCGGCCGCGAGCACCGGGTCGGGGGGCGGCGGCTCGTCCGGCGACTCGAGGTAGACGCCGTCAAGCAGCGTGTTGTCGATGTCCCAGACCACGCACTTGATCAATGCCTGCGCTCCATGGTCAGGTGCGTGGCGGTGAAGCCGAACTTGCGGTACAGCGCCCGCATGCCGAGGTTAGACGCGTGCACCTTGCCCGTGAGCTGCGTCATCCCGGCCCCGTCGGCCGCGGCCAGTACGGCCGCCATCAGCAGCTCGCCGATCTGGCTGCGGTCCGGCCCCTCCGATACGGCCAGCGACCTGAAGTTCCCGTACCGCTCGCCGGTCAGCGAGTTGGTCCTGGCCGACAGCCACGCCCAGCCGACCGGCGCTTCCGGCGTGGCGGTGCCGGCGGCGACCAGGGTGACCTCGCCCTGCTGGCCAAGCGCACGGCCGACGCGCTTGCGGTGCAGCGCCGGGTCGGTGATCGCCTCGTCGGCGAACGAGATGACGGCGATCTCGATCTCATAGCCGACGATCGCGTCCAGGTCGGCCTCCGTCGCCGGGCGGACCAGGTATTCGGTCATGGGCGCACCAGCGCCATCGGCCGGAACACGGCTCCTCCGCACTCGGGGCAGCCCGCGGCCTGCAGCGCCGCGATCTGCGGCCAGCGCGCGCCGGGTCCGACCCCGTGCACGGCCCGGCAGGCCGCGCACCGGTAGGACCGGACCGCCGCCGTCCTGGTGTCGGCGGTGTAGAGCGGGCCATCGTAGGCGCCCTCGATGAGCGGGCGAGCGTCCGCGGTGCTGCGCAGGTGGTAGAGGTTGCTGGTGCCGCCGAGCACGCCGGCCCCGAGGTACTCGTTGAACCCGGCAGTCAGCGACCGCACCGCGAGCCCCATCGCGGCGATTGACCGCTGCACCAGGACCGTCTCGTCCGGCCGCCGCGCACCGAAGGAGAAGAACACATGCCGCCCCGGTGCGGGTTCCAGCGCGCTCACCGCGCGGGACAGGAACAGCTCGGCCCCGGTCACCGTGTAGGGCGGGTCGGTTGCGGCCACGTCGCAGCTGGCCAGCAGCTCGGCAGGCAGCGGCTCGCGCAGGTCATGGCGCACGAGCCGGATGCCGACGCCGGTGTCCGCCGTCTGCTGCCCGATCCAGTCGAGTATGTCGGGGTCTGTGTCCACCACCGTCAGCCCGCGGATCATCGCCGGGCTGCCCGCCCAGGCCGCGAACCGCGCTATCGCCACCGCGATGAGGTCGTCGTCGCCGAGCAGCAGGATCCGCTGCCCGGCGAGCGCACGCGCCGCGTGCATCCGCAGCACCCGGCTGATCTTGGTGGCGACCGTGCAGTGGGTCTGGTCCAGCTCGGCCCGCGCGCCGGGCACGCCGTCGGCGGCCTCCTGCAGGCCGCGGGCCAGATCGGCCAGCTCCGCCGGGATGACAATGCCGCGGCCGCCGCAGCTCGCGCAGTCGGAGCGCAGGCTGGCGGTGCCGGCCGAGGCGAGGCCAGTCGCAGCCAACGCAATGTCCCGCCCGCCGGCGGTGAGCCGGACCGGGCGCTGAGTGTCGACAATGCCCCGCTTGCGCAGCTCGCCGCACGCGGCCGCAACGATGGGAACGGGCAGCTCCGCGAGCCGGGCCACCTCGCGCACCGCGGCCGGCTCGGCCGTCAGCAGAGCCGCCAGAATGTCGCGGATGCCCGCTTCGCCCTCGGCCAGGCCCACCGCGACGGCGACCTCGGTCACCGCTGTGTCCACGTCCATGACCGTACGGTATCGTCGCACATCATGCCGGGCATGGAAGCGGCGAGCAGCTACACCGATCTGCGCAGGCAGGAGGCGGTATCCGCCAAGCGCCTCTATGCGATCGACGCGCTCTGCCCCCCGGACTCCCCCGTCTCCGACGTAGGGCAGCTCACCGACATCGCCGTGGCCGCGGTCGCGGCCGGGGGCGGGCATGTGCTCGACGCCAGCCACGTCGTGTTCCCCAACGGCGCGATCACCCTGGTCCTGATCCTGGCCGAGTCGCACCTGAGCATTCACACCTGGCCGGAGGAGGACCTGATCGCGCTCGATCTCTTCAGCTGCGGGGCGATCGACGGCCAGCGGGTCATCGACGAACTGGCCAGCGGCCTGCGCCTGGTCGCGGTCAGCGTGACCGAGGTCGAGCGCGGCCTGCATCCGGGGGGTCGCTCCCGGTAGCCGGCCGCTACGTCTCGTAACATCGCGCCAGTGGGCAATGACGTTGTGCTCGCGCTGGTGATTGTCACCGCGCTGGCCTTTGACTTCACTAACGGATTCCATGACACGGCCAATGCCATGGCCACCTCGATCGCGACCAGGGCGCTGAGCCCGAAGATAGCCGTCGGCCTGTCGGCCGTGCTCAACCTCGTCGGCGCGTTCCTGTCGCTCAGCGTGGCCGCCACCATCGCTAGCGGCCTGGTCGACACCGGCCTGGTCACGCTGACGGTGGTGTTCGCGGGCCTGACGGGGGCGATCGTCTGGAACCTGATCACCTGGCTATTCGGCATACCGTCCAGCTCGTCGCACGCGCTGATCGGCGGCGTCATCGGCGCGATGCTGGCGGCGGCCGGTTCCCATGCGGTGAAGTGGCAGGGCCTGGTGTCCAAGGTGATCATCCCGGCCGTGCTGTCGCCGTTCATCGCCGGCCTGATCGCCGCGGTCGGCACCTATCTGGTGTACCGGATCAGCCGGAGCATGCACGCGAGCAGTCGCAGCGCCGGGTTCCGGATCGGCCAGGTCGGATCCGCCTCGCTGGTCTCGCTCGCGCACGGCACCAACGACGCGCAGAAGACGATGGGCGTGATCACGCTGGGCCTGATCGCCAACGGGACGCTGGCGGCGAGCGCCACCACCCCGTTCTGGGTGATCCTGAGCTGCGCGATCACGATCGCGGCGGGCACCTACATGGGCGGCTGGCGCGTGATCAGGACGCTCGGCAAGGGCCTGGTCGAGATCGAGTCACCGCAGGGTTTCGCGGCGGAATCGTCCTCCGCCGCGGTCATCCTGCTATCCACGCATTTCGGGTACTCGCTGTCGACCACGCAAGTCGCCACCGGCTCGATCCTGGGCTGCGGCCTGGGCAAGAAGGGCGCCGAGGTGCGCTGGAACGTGGCCGGGCGGATGGCCACCGCCTGGGTGATCACGCTGCCCTCGGCCGGGGTCATGGGGGCGATCGCCTACTACATCGCCAACGGCATCGGCGGCACGGCCGGCGTCGTCGTCGCACTGCTGCTCCTGATCGCCATCTCCGGCGCGATCTGGGCCAAGTCCAGAGCCACCAGGGTTAGCTCCTCGAACGTGAACTCCGAGTGGAAGGGCTCCGTGGCGCCGTCCGAGCCGGCGGTCGCCCGCAATCGCGCCCGCGCCGCCTGACGCGAGGAAGGACCGGTAATGAGCGAGTGGATCGACTACAAGGCGCTGTGGGAGATCGTGGTCGTCGGCCTGCTGGCCGGGGCCGGCCTGCCCGCGCTGTTCGCCGTCGGGATGCGCGCCATAGCACTGCCGGGCAAGGGACATCCACGCGAGTCCGACGAGCTATTCGGCGGGAATCCGCTGGAGATCGCGTTCGCGGTGCTGTGCTTCGCCGTGGTGCTCGGCGCGGTCGGCTACGGCATCTACATCGTGGTCAAGTCCGGTCACAGTCACTGACAGGAGGGAAACCGAGGACATGGCAGTGCTGAGCGACATCATCGGCTGGCTGCGGGCTGGGTACCCGGAGGGTGTGCCCGAGCACGACTACATACCGCTGTTCGCGCTGCTGGGCAGGCACCTGACCGACGACGAGGTCAGGCAGGTCGCCCAGCAACTCGCCGGCAGCGGCGACGCGCACTCGCGCGAGGCCATTCACGCCGCCATCAACGCGGTGACGCACGCGGCACCGCTCGACGCCGATATCAACCGGGTCCGGGCGCACCTGGCGGCCGGAGGCTGGCCGCTGGCGAGTCCGGGCCCGGCCCGTAAACCCGACCCGGAGTGAAATCCCAGTGACGCGCCGCTGACAGTTTGGCGGATTCTCGGCCGGCATACTCGACATCGCCGGTGGGCGCTGATGACGCTGGATGGGTGGGAAATGACGTAGTTCTGGCCTTAGTTGTCGTCACCGCACTGTGCTTCGACTTCACCAACGGCTTCCACGACACCGGGAATGCCATGGCGACGTCGATCGCGACGAAGGCACTCAGTCCACGGGTCGCGGTCGGGCTCTCCGGCGTTCCTGAAGGCGATCATCGGCTGGCTGCGAGCGGGGTACCCCGAGGGCGTCCCCAGCGTCGACTACATCCCGCTGTTCGCGCTGCTCGGCAGTCAGCTCACCGAGGCGGATGTCAAGTCCATCGCCGATGAGCTCGCTAGCGAGTCCGATCGCGAGTCGGCGGAGGCGATCAGGGCCGCCATCGCCGCGGTGACGCACACGACGCCGAAAGACTCCGACATCGCCAGGGTACGAGCCAGGCTCGCGGCAGGCGGCTGGCCCCTGGCCAAGCCCGACCTGCATTCCTGGCCGGAGGCCGCGTCCGGCTGACCCGCCGTTCCCGGCCCGGCCCGACGGGCGGCGACGTGCTCAGCATGGTCACGCCACCCGGTAGTGGTAGCCGTGGTGGTCGGTAAACCCGATCTTCCTGTACAGCGCCAGGGCGGCGGCGTTGTCGTCCTCGACCTGCAGGTATAGCCGAGTTACACCCTGGCTCGCCGCCGCGGCGGCGAGCGCCGCTGTCACCGCCGCGCCGAGCCCGCGGCGCCGGTACCGCGGGTCGACCTCGATGGCCGTCAGGCCCGCCCAGCCGGCGGCCGCGGCGACTCTTCCGATCGCGATCGTCTGTCCCCCGCTGCGCACCGACGCGAAGGCCTGCCACGGCGCCGAGGTGAGCAGCCTGATGGCCACTGGCGGCAGCCGCCGGCCCCGGTAGTGGTACCGGCCCAGCCACGCCTCGTCGGGGCGTTCCTCAATTTCCACGCCATCCGGCCCGACCTTGACGGCACTGCCGGTCACGGCCCCGCTGGTCAGGGCGTCAGCCCCGGCGACCATCACCGTCGCCGCCCCCGGGCGGACCGTCCAGCCCCGGCCCTCAAGCAGCACATCCAGCCGGCTCCGGCTGGGCTCACCCACCGGGTACGCCACCGAGATCATCCCCGGCAGGCCCCGTCGCTCGTACCACGCCCGCACGTGGTCGGCCGCATCCGCGGCCGGCAGTCCCGGATCGCCGAGGGCCAGGGCGCTGTTCGCCCGGCCGGTGAAGCCCTCCGCCGACCTAAGCAGCCAGCCGCCCAGCCGCTCCTGCTCTGGAGCCTGCCAGCCGAGCGCCGCCGCCCGTTCCAGGTCCTCGGTCGAGATCATGGTGAGGAGATCGTCGTTAGCGGGGCGCATCGCGCAACGATAGGGGTGCCGCGTCCGGCCGCGCACTCCGTTTAAGGCGCGTCTCGACCCGAGTCAGGGTGCGGTGCCGCGCGGGAATAGCTGATTGTCCGGAGTTCGAACCACCGGTCGAGTAGGTTCACCTGCCGGTTCCGCAGCCACGCTTCCCAGCCGGCCGGAGGGCTGAGTATCCCGCGGTGGCGGAGCGCACGTACCGGAACGCGGGGCGGGCCGGCAAGGTCCGGCGTCACCGCGGCCATGCGCTGGTCGACTCCGTCGGCGTGGTGCCGGATGAGGGAGTAGCGCTGGTCGTCGTCGAGGCCGAGCTGGTCGGCGATCCGCCATGCCGCCTTCTGTTCCAGGTGCCTGAGTGCCTGCCGGTCCGATTGGCCACGGAGCCGGTCGGTCGGCAGGTGGCCCTGCCGCCACAGGAGCACGCTCCAGGCCCTGCCGTCGAGTTGATCGACCGGAAGGGCCGGACGATCTATCGTGCCGGCCGGGATGAGCGGCGGAAGCGTGATAGGAGGCTGGCCGACAGGCGCCCCGACGGCGGCAAGCGCTGCCCGGCGGACGGTGCCGGGATCGGCTCCCGCCAGCCGCAACGCCTGGACGACCTCGGCCGTGCCCTGGTCGAGTAAGGCGATAAGCAGGTGCTCCGCACCGACGCGCTGGCCTAGCCCATCTGCGAACAACCTCGCGGCGCCCTGAGCCTGCCCCTGGAGATAGCCAGCCCCGTCACCAAAGGCATCGCCCGCCGACGCGACCACCGCACGCAGCGACGGGCTAACGCTGAGCGCAGCGGCGGCGGGCCCGTCGCCCTGAGAGATTCCGACGAGCAAGTGAACCGGACCGCAGGCCCGGCCGAGTTCGCGGGCGAACGTGAAGCCATGCCGAAGCGCCTGCATGTACGGCTCGCTCGGCTCCTCTTCGTGCACGACACCAGCCTGCCACGCCCCGGCTAAGCCCGTGCCTGGCGATAAGCCGAGGGTACCGACCCGTCCGCGGCGGTCCTGTCGCCGGCGGCCCTGTCGCCGGTGCCGTGGAACCGAGAGCCGCCTGACGAGGGCGATGAGCTGCCGCCGTGGGAGCCCGGCCCGCCCGATGATGAGGACGTGCCCCCGATGACCTCAAACAGGCCCGGCCCGGCGTCCTGACCTGGACCACCCCAGCGGCCGCACCTACACCACCACACCCGACCCCTACCCGGTCTAAGCGCCTCGGTGCCGACTGGTAAAAGTCCGCGCACGCGTACTATCGTGACTGGTGACCTTGGGCCTAAGCGGAGGACACATGACGGCTCGCACGATGAGCGCGGTGCTGTTGCCGCTGATTGTGTGCTGGCAGCTCGTCGTGCAGTCCGCGGCCATGTCTCTGGGGCATCAATCCTCCGCCTCGCCGTCGGGCCTGCTCGCGTTCGCGGCGCTGGTCCTGACCGGTCTCGCGCTGGCGTTTCTCGCGCATTCGGCGCGGATCGCCACGGCCGTCACCACTCGCCCGCTTACCGGCCGGGCCAGCGCGCTGCGGGAGCAGGCCAAGGGCGCCCGATTCCAGCGCCAATTCAATCCGGACGCGGCGGGCCACGCCCGGCCCAGAGCGCCAGGGGCGGTCCCGGCGGCCGCCTGACCTAGTCGCGGGCTGCGCCCGCTGACCTGCCCGCTTCCTACGCCGTCTCGCGGCCGTCTCCAGCTGTCATCCGGATCCGACTGACCCGCTGGAGGGTTCTCGCCATGTCGTCTCTTTTTGCCGGCCCGATCGACGTCGCCTACCACATCGTGTACTGGCTCACCCACGCACTCGCACCGCTGCCCGGCGGCCTTGCCACGGCGGCGGCCATCGTCGCGTTCACCGTCGGTGTCCGCCTGCTGCTGTCCCCGCTGAGCTTCCTGGGAATGCGCGGCCAGGCGCGCATCGCCGCCGTTCAGCCACGGGTGCAGGAGCTCCGCGCTAAGTACGCACGCCAGCCCGACCGGCTGCAGGCCGAGCTCGGCACGCTCTACGCACAGGAAGCCGGCGGCATGCTGGCGGGCTGCCTCCCGCTGCTCCTGCAACTCCCGTTCTTCAGCGTCATGTACCGCCTGTTCCTGTCGGGCAGGGTGGGCGGCAAGCCCAACGGACTGCTCAGCGCGCATCTGCTCGGTGCGCCACTGGGCAGCCACTGGCTGACCGGGGCGGGCCCGCTGAGCGCCCAGGGACTGGTCTTTCTCGGCTTGTTCGCGCTGCTGGCCCTGGTCGCTGCGGCCGCGGCCAGGATCGCGAAGGCGACCACGCCGACCGTGCCAGCCGCACCAACTCCGGCCACGAGGCAAGGCAGAGGGCCGGGCAGCCCGCAGTCAGCAGGCGCGCCCAGCGCGCCCAGCGCGGCCGCGATCGGCGCGATCACCAGGATCCTTCCGTTCACAACGCTGGTCATCGCCGCCTTCGTGCCGCTCGCCGCCGGGCTGTACCTGCTGACCACCACCATCTGGACGGTGACGGAGCGCACCCTGCTGCGGCGCCGGATCGCTCCGCCGGCTACCGGCGCCGGGGCGGTACGCCTGGCAGGCTCTGCGCGCTGATCCCCTGCTCGCGCGCGAGGCGTCGCAGCAGGCTTGTCAGCTGCTCCTGCTCCTGCGCGCTCAGGGACGAGCCCAGCCTGGCCTGATGAGCACGAGCCGCGGCCTGGACCTGTGCCAGCATGTCCCGGCCCGGCTGCGTGAGGAACAGGCCGTAGGATCGCCGGTCGGCCGGGTTGCGGCGGCGCTCTACGAACCCGCGGTCCTCGAGATCGTCCACCAGGAACACCATCTGCGTGGGGTTGAGTCCGATCAGCTCGCCGATGGCCTGCTGGGCCATGCCCTCGTTCGCCGCGAGCCGGGTCAGCATGCCGACGTGCCGCGGCTCGACGCCCAGCGGCGCGAGGTCCTCGGCGAACTGTCGGGCAACATGAGAGCCAAGCTGTACCAGCAGAAACGCGAAGCCCGGCTGCTCGGCATCGGCGGGGCTGCCCGCGGGCTCCTCATGCATGCACTTGAGACTATCACCGGCCTGAGATAGTTTCCTATTGGAGATAATATTCCAGTAACTAGCAATTGGGAGGCGGCCGGTGGTCATAGCCAGCAGGAAGGATCCGGGGTTGAGCATCTCAGACGCCGACCGGGAGACAGTCAGGTGACCGCCTCGCCGCGGCCGGGCCTGTCCCGGCGCCAGCTGCGAACCCTGCGCGGGTCGACCTTCGGCCTGCTGGTGATGCTGATCATCCAGTTCGGCCTCGGGATCGCGGTCAACCTCTATGTCACGCTCCCGGCGTCCGACAAGGGCACCGGCTTCCTGAGCGCCATTGGAAAGGCTCTGAGCAGCAGCTCGGTCTCGCTGGCCTCCCACGCCGGATTTGGCCTGCTGATCGTCCTGGCGGCGCTGGCGCTGATCGTCCGCGCCATCATGGCGCGGCACGCGCCAACGATCGTCTTGTCCGTGCTCGGTCTGCTGTCCATCACCGCCGCCGCATTCAATGGCGCCCGGTTCGTCTCCGACGGCGGCACTAACAACGCATCGCTGTCCATGGCGCTGGCCGCGGGCGGTGCGATGCTCTGGTACGCGATCTTGCTGTTCGTGCTGGCCAACACGGGCGCGCAGCCGGACTGACGGTCACCTTCCGCGCACGTGCGCCGCTGCGGCCGACGT
>JASHOV010000575.1 GCA_030038495.1 Streptosporangiaceae bacterium | reverse complement strand
AGCAGGAGGCCCAGATCCGACGGGTTGATCGGGGCCGCCTCGATCCGGATCAGCACCTCGTTCGGTCCGGGCTCGGAGACCTCGACGGTGTCCAGGAACAGCTCGACCGTCTGGTCATCCTTGACGAGCGAGCGGAGTTGCAGCGCGGTGGTCGGTATCGGAGTCGTCATCGAGCAGGACCCTTCGCCTGGTAACGGGTGACCTTGTGGCGATGCTAGCCCGGTGGTGCCAGCTGATCGACGAGGGTCAGCCTCGGCACCACCGCGCCGGGTGGCAGCAGTGTTCCGGGACTGGTCACGGAGTTGGCCCCGATTCTGCAACCGTCGCCGAGTATGGCGCCGAACTTCACCAGCCCCGTAGGCACTGCGTTCCCGCCCAGGAGCACGGATATCGACTTGTCCCCGCGCTCGTTGTAGTGATTGGCCAGCACGGCGCCGGCCTCGAGGTTCACGTCCGCGCCGACGACCGAGTCGCCGATGTAGTTCCGGTGCGCCGCCGCTGACCGGGCGAAGAGCAGCGAGCTCTTGACCTCGGCGTGCGGGCCGATTGTCACGTTCCGGTCGGCCCATACGCCGCCGCGAAGGATGGCGCACGAGCCGACCCGAGAATCTGGCCCGAGTATTACCGGGCCGGTCAGCTCGGCCGAGGAAGCGATGGCTGCCGAGCGATGTATCGCGACACCGGGACCGATCAGCGAGTAATCCGCGCCGACGGCCCGGAGCGCGCCGCGTACGAGGCTTTCTATCCGGCCGATGATTTGCCAGCAGGGGCCGTCGGGCAGCGTGAACGGCAGGCGGCTCAGGTCAGCGACGAACCGGTCCAGCCGTGGACTCTCAGTCACTTTGGGTGGGCTGCTCTTCCCCGGTCGGCCCGCCTTCCCCGGCCAGCGTGCGCTCCGTGGCTCGTGTGCTTTCCCGGACCGGCCCACGTTCCCCTGTTGACGGCGCCCGCACCGCCTGAAGCGAGTCGGGTGCCGCGTGGATACCGCGGCGCAGGCCGACCCCGGCCACGATGGCGGCCAGCGCCATAGCCGCCGCCATGCCGAACAGCACCGCCCTCATCCCGTCGGCCACGCTGAGCTGCGCGGCGTGGAACACCCGCGCGGCGACGGCGCTCGGGATCCCGGCCGGCGGCTTCGTCTGACGGTTGGACGCGATGGCGCGGGCGGTGCTGTGCGCGGTGCCGGATGGCAGGCCGAGCGAGATCAGCCTGCTGGCGAGGCGGTTGCGCTCTATCGTGACGAGCAGGGTGCCGAGCGCGGCCAGCCCGAAACTCGCGCCGAAATTCCTGACCGTCTGCGTCACGCCCGTCGCCTCGCCGTAGGACAGGCGGCCCACCTGGTTGATCGCGTCGGTGTTGGCCGGCCCGACCATGAGACCCATCCCGAATCCGGCGACGACAATCCAGTACCACTGCTGTCCGAGGCTGAGCTGGGTCACCTTGGTCGCCCACAGGGCCAGGCCGATCGCGGCGATGACCGATCCGGCGACCACGACCTCCTTGGCCCCGCTCCGGTCCAGCCGCCGGCCTCCGACCTGGACGCCGGGCGCGAACCCGAGGAAGAAGACCAGCAGGTACAGGCCGGCTTCCTGCGGGCCGTCGCCCAGCGAGATCTGCGCGTAGATACTGGCGAAGAAGAAGATCGGGATGAACACGATCATGGCGATGAACAGGACGATGTTCTGTATCCGGAAGGCGCGGATATTGAACGTGCGCACGTCGATGAGCGGCTGGTCAGTTCGCAGTTCGTAGCGGAAGAACGCCACCAGCAGCAGAACGCCGACGATCATAGTCGCGATCACTGTCGCGTTCCCCCAGCCCCAGACCTGCGTCTGCTGGAGGCCGAACACCGTCAGGCCCACGCCGCCCGCGATGAGGACGAGCCCGTTCCAGTCCAGCCTGCCCGGCCGGTTCTGCGTCTTTGGCCTGGCGATCGCCGTCAGCACGAGCGCGATGATGGCGACCGGCACGTTGACCCAGAAGATAGCCCGCCAGGTCCACTCGCTCAGGTAGCCGCCGAGGATCGGCCCGATGGAGGTCAGGCCGCCGGCGACCCCGAAGAAGATCGCCATCGCACGGCCGCGTTCACGGACCGGGAACGCGGAGACCACGATCGCCAGCGCAGCCGGATACATGAGCGCGCCGCCGACTCCCTGGACGACTCGCCAGGTGATGATCCAGGCGCCGGCGGCCGAGCCGACCGGGGTCAGCCCACAGGCGATCGACGCGAGCGTGAACACGAAGATGCCGATGATGACCATCTTCAGATGGCCGACGGTGTCCGACAGCCGGCCGCCGAAGGCGAACATCGCAGCCAGCGCCAATAGGTAGCCGTTCACCACCCACACTACGGTGTTGATCGACAGGTGTAGTTCGGTCTGGATCTTCGGGACCGCGATGGAGACGATTGTCTGGTCGATGAAGGTCATCGCGACTGCGAAGATCATCGCGGCGAGCACTAGGGTCTTGTTGCCGTTGGCGCTGCCGTTGCCGTTGCCGCTGGCGTTGCCGCTGCCGCTGCCGCTGGCCGCGCTCGGGGTCGTGGATGTCACGGCGGTCCTTCCTGGTGGCGGCCGTCGCGCGACGGCACCGGGAAAAGCTGCTGACGGCGTCATGGTAGTGAGAGGGGATCTTGCCGGCTCTCGTCGCGGCCGTCGTCTGAGCGCTAAAGGGCGATTTGCCAAGCTTGTCCGCCGGGGTGCGTGGCGAGCCCTGGCTCGTTCCCAGCCGACCGGCAACTTTTCCTCAGTTCCGTGGGTACAAATCGGGATATATAGGCGCGCGGAAGCCATGTAGCGGAGGAAGAGTCGGCTCCGTGGAGGCTCACGGGCGGAAAGGGCCCGTGGCCGCCTGGGTGGGGCCCGGTGGAGCCCTGGGATACGAGGCGGCTGCCACGGGAAGACTAGGCGGCATGTCCGTCTGGCAGTACGCGCAGCTCACGATCACCCTCGATGCGCAGGATCAGGAGCGCACCCGGACGATCTTGTGGCACGGTCCCGAGGGCGAGGTCGAGGAGAATCTCACCGAGAGCCAGCTCTCGGTTCTCCAGCTATTGAACAAGGTCGGCAAGGACGGCTGGGAGCTAACCAGCCAGGAGGAGCACCGGCCCCAGGCCGACGCGCACACCTACTGGGACGCACCCTGGACGCTGACGACGTACACGTTCAAGCGCCGGGTGAAGTAGCGGCGGGTCGGCTGTCAGGCTGTTCTCCAGGAACGTGACCAGCGAGGCGGTTCCGACGATGTGGACTCCGGGTGATTTCGGCCAGGTTCTCAGTAACGGGCGAGGCCGCGCCATAGACATATATTGTCGCATTTGCCGGGTCAGCCCAGGTGGCGGCCCGCCCGGGTGTATTCGCGGTCGCGACGGTGCGGTCAGGCGGCGCCCTGACGCCGCCCCGTCCTGGCGGGCCGTCGAGCCCTGTCCCTGATCCACTTGATCGAGCCGGGCAGGAACGAGCCGAGCACGCCCAGCGTGGCCCCGATGAGTATCACCATCCCGGCGTGACCGTCACCGAGGTGACTGCCCCAAAAGGCTCCCAGGGTAGCGAACGCCACCATCGCGAGGATTATCCACATACCTAGCCGCTGCCGTCGCACACCGACATCCTAGTGTTGACCGCATGTCGACTACGGAAGGCCAGGCAGCCGGGCTCACAGCGGCGCGCGAACTGCTCGACAAATACCCCCTGATCGACGGGCACAATGACCTGCCGTGGGCGCTTCGGGCGGCTGGATCGCTGGATCCCGCCAGGACCGATATCGCCGCCCCGGTGGAGTTCACCCATACCGACCTGCCCCGGCTGGCTCGGGGCGGCGTCGGCGCCCAGTTCTGGTCGGTGTACATACCCGCTGAGCTGCAGGGCGAGGCCGCTGTCGCCACGACGCTTGAGCAGATTGACCTGGTTCGCCAGCTGGTCGCGCGTTACCCGGAGACGCTCGAGCTCGCCCTGACGGCCGACGACATCGAGCGGATCGCCGGGGCCGGCCGGCTGGCGTCGCTGATCGGAGCCGAGGGCGGGCACTCCATCGCGTGCTCACTCGGGACTCTGCGAGCCCTGTACCAGCTCGGCGTCCGGTACATGACGCTGACTCACAACCTCAACGTTCCCTGGGCGGACTCCGCCACGGATACCCCGGCCGCGGGCGGGCTGACCGAGTTCGGCCGCGAGGTAGTACGTGAAATGCAGCGCCTGGGCATGCTGGTGGACCTGTCCCATGTGGCCGCGACCACAATGAACGATGCCCTGGACGTGGCCGAGGCGCCGGTGATCTTCTCGCACTCCTCCGCGCGGGCCGTGTGCGACCACCCGCGCAACGTCCCCGACCCGGTGCTGGCCAGGCTGGCAGCCAATGGCGGCGTCTGCATGATCACCTTCGTGCCCGCGTTCGTCTCCCCGGCGTGCCGGGAGTGGGAGCTGGAATTCATCGCCGAGGTAGAGCGCCAGGGCCTCGACCACAGGAACTGGGCCGGCCTGAAGGAGGTCAGGCGGGAGTTCCAGGCCAGGAATCCACAGCCGAAGGCCTCGCTGCAGGACGTGGTCGAGCACGCCGAGCATGTACGGGAGGTGGCCGGGATCGACCACATCGGCATCGGCGGCGATTTCGACGGGGTGGACCGGCTGCCGCAGGGCCTCGAAGACGTATCGTGCTACCCGGCCCTGATCGCCGCGCTACTGGATCGTGGCTGGTCGCAGCCGGATTGCGGCAAGCTCGCGCACGGCAACCTGGTCCGTGTCCTGAAGGATGCCGAGGCCGCGGCCGGGCTCATCGCCGCGCAGCGGCGGCCTTCGGCCGCTCGCATCGAGGATCTCGACGGGACGGCCTGACTTATTCGGCCGCGGGCCGGGCACGCGCTTGCGGGTGGGCTTAAACCTGATAGTGGCGGATGCTGCCGTCATGTCGCGTCCTCCGTGGCTTCCGTACCTGCCGTTCCCTGGCAACAGCCGCGCTGACCGCGCCGATGTTCCCGTGTACAGGTAGCGTCGAGGTATGCGACTTGGCGTGCTCGACGTCGGATCGAACACGGTTCACCTGCTGGTCGTCGACGCGCACCAGGGCGGTCGGCCAATTCCGGCCTTCTCCCACAAGGCCGAGCTGCGGCTGGGGGAGAACATTGATGGCGGCAACCGGCTGACCGAGGACTGCGCCCGGCGGCTAAAAGAGTTCGTGCTGGAGTCGCTGCAGGTCGCCGAGGACAAGGGCGTGCACGAGCTGCTTGCCTTCGCTACCTCGGCGGTGCGCGACGCCGCCAACGGCGATGAGCTGCTCAGGTCGATCGACGCCGAGACCGGGGTCGACATCAAGGTCCTGCCAGGGCCCGACGAGGCCCGCCTGACGTTCCTGGCGGCGCGCCGCTGGTTCGGCTGGTCTTCGGGTCGGCTGCTGCTGCTTGACATCGGCGGCGGTTCGCTCGAGATAGCGACGGGCCAGGACGAGGAGCCCGACAACGCGGTCTCGCTGCCGCTCGGTGCCGGCCGCCTGACCAGGGACTGGCTGCCCGACGACCCGCCCAGCGCGGAGCAGGTGCGCACGCTGCGCAAGCACGTCCGGGCGGAGATCGCGACCACGGCCGGAACCATCCTGCGGGAGGGCCAGGCGAACCACGCGGTCGCGACCTCGAAGACGTTCAGGCAACTGGCCAGGATCGCCGGCGCGGCCCCCTCGAGCGAGGGCCCGCACGTTAGGCGGGTAATCAAGCACGCCGACGTCACCGCGATCGCCGAGCGGCTGGCGCAGACAACCGTCGCCGAGCGGACCGCGATGCCGGGAGTATCGGAGGGACGGGCCGGGCAGCTGGCCGCGGGCGCGATCGTGGCCGACGCCGCCATGGACCTGTTCGGCCTCCCGATCCTTGAGATCTGCCC
>JASHOV010000574.1 GCA_030038495.1 Streptosporangiaceae bacterium | reverse complement strand
CGCCCGGGCCGGTCGCGGACAGAGCAGTTCCCGCGTCTCCCGCCAGCCGGGCAGCATCCGGGCGCGGTCTGATGGCGGGCCGGGCGCGCGCGGCGGGCACGGCCGCAAAGCCCATTGCCCCGGTCCGGTCGGCGCCCCCTGCGGGCGGGCAGGCACCCGCGGCTGCCAAGCGGTCCGCGAGGAGGCGGGCTCTGCGGCGTCCGCGCACGCTCGTTGTTGGAGTAGCCGTGGTCGCGGGAGCCGCCATCGCGACGGTCACGCTGCTGCCGCACAGCAGCCCGCCGCACTCGATCAGCATCCCGGCCCGGCTGGCCGGATTCGTGCAGGAACCGTCGCTGGTCACCTCGGCCGGTGCGAGCGCCCTGCGCGGCCAGATAGTGGCCAGCAGCGGTGGCGAGGCAACGCACGTGGTGGACGCGGTCTACGAGGACAGCAGCGGCGCGAAGGCGAACCCGCAGATTGTTGTCTTCGTCGGCGGCCATCTGGCCGGCTCCGCTGGCTCGTTCATTGCCAGCCTCACTCAGGCGCTGCCCGGTGCCTTCACCATCAACGCGGGATCGATGCAGGGCCAGGCGGCATGCGCGCCGGGCCGGGGCGGTCGGCCCGCGGAGTGCGCATGGGCAGATAACGACACCTTCGGCGTGCTGGTTTCACCGTCACTGAGCGCGACCGCGCTCGGGGCCGAACTCCGGGCGATGCGCCCGCTGCTCGAACACGTCGTGCGGTAACGGATACCGGAACCAGACTCTGCCCGGCAAATCACCTATTTCGCCCCTGCGCCGCTCGCCGTGCCTACGCTCGGACCGGGCGCGCGCGGGCTACTGCTGCTGCTGCGGCCGCCGGTCGCCGGTGCCCTCCGGTGGCTTCGGAGTGCGAAGCGACAGCCGGGCTACGGCGATCACGACGGCTCCGACCAGCACCGCCAGCCCGGCCAGCTGGCCGCCGATCAGGCGCGAGTCGAGCGGCACCGTGGCGGCTGCGTCGACGGCCCGGACCGGTTTGTGCGACTTCACCGGCGGGCCCGGCGAGGTAGTACCGGTCGTCGGTGCCACCGTCGGGAACAGGCCGGCCGGGTCGGTGCCGGACGTGCCGCTGCCGGACAGCGGAGGCAGGCTCACCGGCGGCAGCGTCGCCCCGGCGGTCGGGCTTGACGTTGAGGCCGGACGGGCGACGACAACGTCGGTCGCGGAGCCGTTGAAGGAACTAGCCGCGGTCCCGGACGCGGTCGCCGTCAGCTGGACCTGCTCTCCGATGGTGGCGTTGCTGCCGACCCGCACGCCCGCCTCAAGCTCATCTGCCTGGTCCAGCGGAATGTTGCCGATCGTGCACTTGGCGCCGGCGGGATCCGGGCACACGCTGAAGCTCGGCGACCGGATATCGGTCGCCGAGGCAACGCGCGCCGTGACGGTGACGCCTTTGGCGGATGCCTTCGTGGTCCAGACCCAGATCGCGAAGTTAGCGACCTGCCCGGGCTTGACCTGCGATGAGCTCGAGAATGGCTGGATCCGGACGCACAGCTGCGGTTTCTTGGCCGGTGCGGGCGACTTGCTCGTGGGCGTCGGCGTGGGCGTGGGCGACGCTGAGGTCGGGCTCGGTGACGGGGTAGCGGTTGGGCTCGAGCTGGTGCTCTTCGGAGTGGGCGTCGTAGTCGTCGTGGTCGTCGCACTCGAGGAAGGCGTCTGGCTCGGTGACGAGCTGCTCGCGCTCGGCGCGGAGCTTGAGGTGGGGGTCGAGCTGGCGCTCGTGCTCTTGGTCTTGGTCGGGGTCGAGCTGGCGCTCGCGCTGCTGCTGGCCGACTTCGTACTGGGGGAATCGCTCGGTGGCTTGCCCGGCCACTTCGTGACGTGCGTCGGTGCGCCCGACGCGGGCGCGACCACTGCATCCAGGGCGGCGTTCTTCGGTACCGACGAGCACGCGGAGTTGACGATGGGCGGATTGGCGGCATCTCTGACATCGGCGGCGAGCGCCTGGCCCAGCACGGAGGTGGAGAGGAACGCGAACCCGCAGACTGCCCCGACCACAGTCGGCCTGACGACGACCTGCGCCCTCACCGTTGAGACCTCGCTTCAGCGCTCGACCCCGCCGGACCATCCTGACGCCTCATGATGCTCACATTATGCAACGCAGGCGCGGACGCTCCCAGTCGGTCTAATTAGTGGCATAGGTTTTAACTAATAGTTCATCCTGCCGTTCTCTCACCGCCCACCGCAACGCTGCGGCCGGTCACCGCAGCTATGTCCTGCCCTACCATGCGGTAATTATGCAGCCAGCCGATGTGTTGTCCAGGCCAGCGCGGCCGCCCGACCAGTCACTCCGATACGGGCGCGAGGGCGAGGTGGCCGACCTCTGGCTGCCGCCGGGCGGCACGACCGCTCCGGCGCGGCTGGTCGTGTTCCTGCATGGCGGCTTCTGGCGCGCAGCCTATGACCGCAGGCACGCGGGGCCGGTGGCCGAGGCCCTCTCGGCGGCCGGGCTGGCGGTCTGTGTCCCCGAGTACCGCCGGGTCGGACAGCCCGGCGGCGGCTGGCCAGGCACGTTCGACGATGTGCTGGCCGCGGTCCGCCAGCTCCCCGCGCTGGTCAGCGAGGCGGCAGCCGGGCGGGTGACGACCGGCCGCATGATTCTGGCCGGCCATTCGGCCGGCGGGCACCTCGCGCTCTGGGCGGCGGCTCAGGAGATCGGGCTGGCGCGGCCGGACCTGCTCACCGTCGTCAGCCTGGCCGGGGTGTGTGACCTGGCCGCCTGCCACCGGCTCCGGCTCGGCCAGGACGCGGCAGGCGAGCTGATGGGCGGTGGCCCCGAGGAGCTACCCGACCGGTACCAGCTGGCTGATCCGATGGCCGCGATTCCGGCTCCGGCCAGCGTGATCCTGGTCCACGGCCTCGCCGATGACCGCGTACCGTGGCAGCAGAGCGGCGCGTACGCGACGGCCGCGAGCGCTGCCGGCGGCCAGGCCCGCTGCGTGCTGCTTCCGGACGCCGGGCATTTCGACGTCATTGATCCGCTATCGCCGGCCTGGCCAGCCGTCCAGGCGGAGTTCCTGTCGGCCAGCGGGCTCGGGCCAACTTCCTAGTCGGCTGTCGTGTATGCTCGCCTGGCGCGGTGCAGCGGCGGTTTCCCCGGTGAGGCACCGCAGCGTGCCCCCTTAGCTCAGTCGGCAGAGCGTCTCCATGGTAAGGAGAAGGTCTACGGTTCGATTCCGTAAGGGGGCTCC
>JASHOV010000573.1 GCA_030038495.1 Streptosporangiaceae bacterium | reverse complement strand
GCGCGGAGCACGCGGCCGCCGTTCCGGCGCGCGACCTCGTCGACGAAGGACGTGAGCCGCTCGTCGTCGGCGAGCATGAAGACGTTGAGCGTCGCCCGCCGCCTGGTCATCTTGTCCACCTCGGCCAGGGTGAGCTGCAGCGTCTCCGGCGACGGCGGCCAGTCGAACCAGAACCGCCCGTCCCGGCGCAGGTGCGCCGTCGGCTCGCCATCGGTGATGATCATGACGACCGGGTTGTGCTCGGGGCGGCGGTCCAGGAACCGGCCGGCCAGCACCAGCGCGTGGTGCAGGTTCGTGCCCTGCACCATGTCCCAGCTCAGCCCGGCGAGCTCGGTTTCGCGCAGCTCTCTGGCGTAGTTGGAGAACCCGATGACCTGGATCGCGTCCTGCGGATACTGGGTCCGGATCAGGGCGTGCAGTGCCAGCGCCGTCTGCTTGGCCGCGCCCCACGTGCCCCGCAGGGCCATCGAGTACGACAGGTCCACGAGCAGGCACACTGCGGCTGACGTTCGCCTTTCGGTCTCGGCCACCTCGAAGTCGCGCACGGACAGCCGGACCCGTGCGTGCCCGTGCTCGCCGGAGCGCGGCTCGCGCGATCCGTCCGGAGCCGCCGGGCCCACCTGATGCAGCAGCGCGTTGCGCACCGTGGTAGCCGCGTCGATCGCCTGCTCGTCGCCGAACTGCCAGGGCCTGGTGCTGCCGGTGAACTCGCCGGCCTGGCCGGCGTCCTGCTGGTCATGATCACCGGGCCGGCCCTCGGGCAGCTGCGCGAAGACCTTCTTCAGCGCGGTCTGGCCCAGCCGCCTGACCGCCTTCGGCGTGAGCTCGAGCTTGCCGTCCGCGCGCTGGAGGTAGCCCTGCCGCTCCAGCTCCCGCTCGATCTGCCGCAGCGCCTCCATGTCGTCCACGGCCTGGCGGCCGAGGGCCCGGCGAACGGCTTCCTCGTCGACGTCGTCCAGCCGCGCGCCGGGATAGTCCTGGCGCATCGCGTCCTCGAGATCCGCGAGGTCGGCCAGCTCGGCCAGCGCGGACGTCGCATCGCTGAGCCCGAGCGGCTCGTTGCCGGTCATCCGCGGCTGGGGATAGCCCGAGTCCATGTCCGGGCGGCGGGCACGCAGTGCGTCCGCGAGCCTGCCCATCTCGGCCGCGAGGCCCGCGTCGTCCAGCGCCTGGGCCATCAGTCCGGCCAGCTCGTCACGCTGCGCGTCGGTCAGCGAGTCCAGCAGCCGCTGGGCGGCGGACATGCGCCGCACCAGGCTGTCCACGAGCTCCTCGAGGTTGGCCGGCGCGTCGGGGAACATGTCGCCGTAGCGGCGCATGAAGTCGTCGAAGTCCTGCTGCGTATGCTCGCCGCGAGCGTCGGCCTCCAGCATGCCGGTCAGCTCGGACATCATGTCCTTGACTCGCTGCAGTGCCTGTGGATCCGGATCGGACAACGCCTGCTTCATGCCGCGGAACTGGCTGTCCAGCACCTCGCGGCGCAGCAGCGACTTCAGCTCCTCGAACGTCTGCCGGGCCGCGGCGGACTGCCAGTCGTAGTCCGCAAGCTGCCGGATCGCCTGCGCGGTGTCGGACGGCAGCGCGTCGAGCTCGTCCTCGCGCAGCCTGGCCTCGTCCGACGGGTCGGGAAACAGCTCCGCCCGTTCCTGGCCGATCGCGGTGTCCAGCAGGGCCCGCACGTGCTCCAGGACACCGTCGAGGCGCCCGCGACCGCGGATCTCCCGCTGCCGCTCGCGCACCCGCCGCAGCAGATCGTCGAGACCGCGGTGACCGGACATGCCGCGGCGCAGCAGATCCCGCAGCGCGCTCGCCGGATCGGAGCCCTCCAGCACCGAGTCGCCGAGCGCGTCAACCGCGCCGCGCACGTCATAGGGCGGCTCAAGCGGGTCCGGTCCGTCGTGGTACGGGCCGTAGCGGTACCCGGTCATGTCACCTCACGTCCGGTACACCGAACCGCCGTCCACCGATTCCTTGGACAGCCGCCGCATCAGGTACAGCCCCTCGAGCGCGAACTCCAGCGCGGCCGCGGCCTGGCCGAAGGACTCCCCGCCGGTCATCTGCAGCCGCTCCATGATCTTGGCCAGACCCGGCACCTCGCCGATGCGGCGCAGCAGGTCCGCGGCGGGCACCAGGTCGCCGGTCTCCACGATGCCGCCCTCGCTGAACCTGGCGAGCAGCCCGCTGAGGTCAGCGTTGCCGAGGGCCGCGCGGAAGGTGTCGCTGGTGGCGCGGCGCAGCAGATGGTCGAGTACTTCCTGTTCCCGGCCTTCCTCGCTGACCTCGAACTCGACCTTGCCGCGCAGCGTGCTGATCACCGACGGCAGGTCGCACACGCGCGCGACCGGCTCGTCCTCCCCGCTGATCGCGGCGCGCCGGACCGCGGAGGCAGCGACGGCCTCGGCCGCGGCGATGGCGAACCTGGCCGACACGCCGGATCGCGAGTCGACGGCGGGCGAGGAGCGTACCAGCCGGGTGAACCGCGCAATCACATGGACGAGGTGCGCGGGCAGCACCGCACCGGGATCGGCGCCCCGCCAGGCCAGCTGGGCCTCCTGGTTGACCAGGGCAAGCTCGGCCTCCAGCGAGACCGGGTAGTGCGTGCGAATCTCCGCGCCGAATCGGTCCTTCAGCGGCGTGATGATCCGGCCCCGGTTGGTGTAGTCCTCCGGGTTGGCGCTGGCGACGAGCACGAGATCGAGAGGCAGCCGGAGCGCGTAGCCGCGGACGCCGATGTCGCGTTCCTCGAGCACGTTGAGCAGCGCGACCTGGATGCGCTCGGCGAGGTCGGGTAGCTCGTTCAGGCAGAAGATGCCGCGGTTTGTGCGCGGCACCAGCCCGTAGTGAATCGTCTCCGGGTCGCCCAGCGTGCGGCCCTCGGCCACCTTGACCGGGTCGATATCGCCAATCAGGTCGCCGACGCTGGTGTCGGGCGTCGCGAGTTTCTCGCCGTACCGGTCCTCGCGTGGCCGCCATGTCACCGGCAGTTCGTCGCCCAGCTCGGCGGCCAGCCGCCGGCAGCGCGCGCACGCGGGAGCGTACGGATGATCGCTGATCTCACAGCCTTCGATGGCTGGCGTCCAGTCGTCCAGCAACCCGGTCAGGGTCCTGATGAGCCGCGTCTTACCCTG